>PLUH01000300.1 GCA_003164825.1 Hyphomicrobiales bacterium | reverse complement strand
ATCGTTAAGGGCGGGTTAACCAAGTTAGATTCGAAGAGGCGTGGGAGGATCACGCCATGTCGCTTGGGTTTCTGGATCATATTCGGATTGTTCCTGACCACCGTATTCCGGGGATGGTGACCTATCCGTTGGACGAGGTGCTGCTGGCGACGCTGGTTGGGGTGGTGTGCGGGGCGGACGACTGGGAAGGGGTGGAGGAGGTTGCGACCGGGGCGTTGGACTGGCTGCGCGGCTTTCTGCCCTTCGCCAACGGCATCGCGACGGCGCAGACTTTGCGCAAGGTGTTTCGCTTGCTGGACACGCAAGCGTTGCAGCGAAGCTTTGCGGCCTGGGCCGCCTCGCTGCGCGCCGAAGCGCGGGAAGTGATCGCGGTGGACGGCAAGACGCTGCGCGGCTCGAAGACGTCGCCGGACGGCAAGGGCGCGCTGCATCTGGTTTCGGCTTACGCCACCAAGGCGGGACTCGTGCTCGCCCAACAGGCCGTTGACGGGAAGTCCAACGAGATCACGGCGATTCCGGAACTTTTGGATATGCTCAACCTCACCGGCGCGATCGTGTCGATCGACGCGATGGGGACGCAAAAGGAGATTGCCCGGCGTGTCGTCAACAAAGGCGCGGACTATGTCCTCGCGCTCAAAGGCAATCAGACCAGCCTGCATGAGGACGCGGCGCTGTTCTTCGCCGATCCGGTCTGCGCCGCAGATTGCAAGGGGAGCGCCGAGACCGACGCCGGTCACGGCCGGATCGAAGAGCGCAGTTGCCGGGCTGCCGAGGCAAGGTGGCTCGCCGAACGCCACCCTGACTGGGAAGGTCTGCGCTCCATCGCCGCCATCGCCGCCCGGCGCATCGACAAGAAGAGCGGCCGCGAAAGCCTCGAGACCCGATACTACATCACGTCCCTCGAACCAGACCCCAAGGCCATTCTCGCCGCAGTGCGCGCCCATTGGGGGATCGAGAACAATCTCCATTGGACGATGGACGTAATCTTCGACGAAGACCGCTGCAGAACCAGAAAAGACGCCTCGCCGCTGAACTTCGCCGTCATCCGACACAGCAGTTACAACATCCTCAGGGCTGATCAGACGCGCGGCTCCCTCCGCCGAAAGCGCCTCAGAGCCTGCATCGACCCCGCGTTCCGGACAAAGCTCTTCGCTGCTTAACGATTTAGGATTTCGCCCTGGAGATGGGAACCATCGCTGTTGACACGAACATATCAAGAACATACGATGAACTCCTCATGACCGAGGAGGCCAAAATGCACCTTGCCGCCCATGCCCTGCGCGACATCGCCGAGCTCGCCGCGCTCGGCGCGTTTCTGATCATGATCGCCCTCGCCGCCCGCGCGCTTGGCGCCTGACGCCCCGCCTCACCCCCCGAGGCCGCACCGCGCCCGCAAAGCCGCCGCCCTCGGCGTAGCCTCATCCGCGGCTCGTCGGATCACGCACGAGAGCAGGCTTTCTTCCACATGGGGCGTTCGGAAGAACGCCTTCTTCTACGGGGAGAGCGGGGATTCGTTAGCGATTTGGTCAGCTTTGTCGCTGAATCCTTAACCGGCCGACCGAACGAGAGATCGCCGCATGAGCCGGGTTTCAACGCCGAGGCGCGCCGCCGCGAACCTTGTCAGCGCCGCCGCGGCGCTCCTCGTCCTCCTCGCCCTCGCTTCGCCCGCCGCGTCGGCAGGCGACTGCCAAGATGGCCATCTCGACTTGCTCCTCGGCACGCCCTACGCGCAAGAGAAGGCGACCGCCGTCACGAAAGCCCGCCAAATTCGAACGTTGCTGGTCGGGAAGGAGGCGGCCACGGCGGAATATGTCAGTGATCGTCTCTATGTCGTCCTCAACCCGAAAGGAATCGTGGTCCGCGCCTTCTGCGGGTGAGTCTCGAGACGATTGCGTCGACGGGCGGCGCGACGGCCCCTCACCCCAACCCTCTCCCCGCAAGGCGGGGCGGGGGAGAAGGAAGGGAGCGCTGTCCACAGGGCGCGCTCGACGCGCGGGCGTCCCCTTGCGACAATGGGCACATGGAATCATCGCTCGTCAAAGCGGTCGGCTTCGTGCATCTGCACGTGCACAGCGCCTATTCGCTGCGCGAGGGGGCGCTGACGATCGACACCTTGGCCAAGCTCGCCAAGGCCGACGCGACGCCGGCGATGGCGATTGGCGACACCAACAACCTGTTCGGCGCCCTCGAATTCTCGGAGAAGCTCGCCAAGGCGGGCGTCCAGCCGATTATCGGCGCCCAGACGACGGTCGATTTCGCCGACGCGGCCCCCGCGCTTCTGCGCGCGGTCGAACGGGACGACGCGCGGGCCCCGATCGTACTCCTGGCGCAGAACGAGGCCGGCTACCGCAACCTCATGCGCCTGGTCACGGGACTATGGCTCGATCCGACCGACGGCGACGAGCCGCATATCCCGTTCGCCGCCTTGCGCGACAGCGACGGCCTCATCGCGCTCACCGGCGGGCCTGCCGGGCCGATCGACCGGGCGCTGAGAGCCGGACTTGGCGATCTCGCCGAGAGCCGCCTCAAGCGCCTCGTCGAGGCGTTCGGCTCGCGGCTCTATGTCGAGATCCAGCGCCACGGGATCGACAGCGAGCGGGCGATCGAGCCAGCGCTCATCGGTCTCGCCGACCGGCTCGGGGTTCCGCTGGTCGCGACCAACGAGCCCTATTTCGCCTACGCCTCCGACTACGAGGCGCATGACGCGCTGCTCTGCGTGGCTGAAGGCGCGCTCATCTCGACCTCCGAGCGCCGGCGGCTATCGCCCGAGCATCGGTTCAAGACCCGCGCCGAGATGATCGAGCTCTTCGCCGACCTTCCCGAAGCGACGGAGGCCAGCGTCGAGATCGCGATGCGCTGCGCTTATCGGCCGCTGACGCGAAAGCCGATCCTGCCGCGCTTTTCCGTGGCCGGAGGCGCCGCGGTCGACGAGGAACAGGAGCTCAGGCGCCAGGCGCGCGAGGGCTTGCGCGCGCGCCTTGCGGCGCACGGCCTGGCGCCCGGACGCATCCAAGAAGACTACGAGAAGCGCCTCGCCTACGAGCTCGATGTCATCGTCAACATGACCTTCGCCGGCTATTTCCTCATCGTCGCCGACTTCATCCAATGGGCGAAGGCGCAAGGAATTCCGGTCGGGCCGGGGCGCGGCTCGGGCGCGGGCTCGGTGGTCGCCTGGGCGCTCACCATCACCGATCTCGATCCGCTGCGGTTCGGCCTCCTGTTCGAACGGTTCCTCAATCCCGAGCGGGTGTCGATGCCGGATTTCGACATCGACTTCTGCCAGGAGCGCCGCGACGAAGTGATCGCCTATGTCCGTGAGCGCTACGGCGCAGACCGGGTGGCGCAGATCATCACCTTCGGCTCGTTCCTGGCCCGCGGAGTATTGCGCAATGTCGGCCGGGTGCTCGAAATGCCGCTCGGCCAAGTCGACAAGCTCGCCAAGCTCGTGCCGCAGAACCCGGCCCATCCGGTGACCCTCAAGCAGGCCGTGGCGGACGAGACGCGGCTGCAGGAGGCGGCGAAGGCCGACGAAAAGGTCGCCCGGATGCTGGCGATCGCCGAGCGGCTCGAGGGGCTCTATTCCAACGCCTCGACCCATGCAGCCGGCGTCGTCATCGGCGATCGGCCGCTGATTGAGCTGGCCCCGCTCTACCGCGATCCGAAGTCGGCGATGCCGGCGACCCAGTTCAACATGAAATGGGTCGAGTCGGCCGGGCTGGTGAAATTCGACTTTCTGGGCTTGAAGACGCTGACCGTCCTCAAGCGGGCGGTTGATCTCGTAGCGCGGCGCGGAATCGCGGTCGATCTCAGCAAGATCCCACTCGACGACGTCAAGACCTACGAGGCGCTTGGGCGCGGAGAGACGGTCGGGGTTTTCCAGGTGGAAAGCGGCGGCATGCGCCGGGCGCTGGTCGAGATGCGGGCCGACCGGTTCGAGGACTTGATCGCCCTGGTCGCGCTCTATCGGCCGGGCCCGATGGCCAACATTCCCGTCTACTGCGCCCGCAAGCTCGGCCGGGAGAAGGTCGAATACGACCATCCGCTCCTGGAGCCGATCCTCAAGGACACCTTCGGCGTCATCACCTATCAGGAGCAGGTGCAGCAGGTCGCCAAGGACCTCGCCGGCTATTCTCTGGCGCAGGCCGACATGCTGCGCCGCGCCATGGGCAAGAAAATCAAGAAGGAGATGGACGCACAGCGCGAGCGTTTCGTCACCGGCGCGGTCGATCGCGGCATCGACAAGTCGACCGCCGACGCCATTTTCGACGCCTGCGCCAAATTCGCCGAATACGGCTTCAACAAGTCACATTCAGCGCCTTATGCCTTCATCACCTACCAGACCGCCTGGTTCAAGGCCAACCATCCGGCTGAATTCCTCGCCGCCTCGATGACCCTCGACAAGGGCAATACCGACAAGCTGGCCGAGTTCCGCGCCGAAGCGCACCGACTGGGCATCAAGGTCATGGCCCCGTCGGTCAATGAATCCCTGGTCGATTTCGACGTTCGCGCGGGCGTCGACGCACGTCCGGCGATCCATTACGCCTTGAGCGCGATCAANNGGCGAGATGGCGGCGCGGCTCGACCCGCATCTGGTCAACAAGAAGGCGCTCGAGAGCCTGGCCGCGGCCGGGGCGTTCGACTGCCTGGAGAAAGACCGCGCGACCGCCTTTGCGGCGATCGAGCCGATGCTGGCGATCGCCAATCGCGGGGCGACGGAGAAAGCGGCGGGCCAGAACGCGCTGTTCGGCGAGGCGGAGGCCGCGCCGATGAGAGCGCACGCCGCGCCGTGGCCGGAATCGGAGCGGCTCCGGCGCGAGTTCGACGCCGTCGGCTTCTTCCTCTCCGGCCATCCGCTCGAAGTCTACGACTCCGCCCTCANNGGCGGACGCGCAACGGCGGCAAGATCGGCGTCGTGCAGCTCTCCGATCCCTCCGGCACTTATGAGGCGATTCTGTTCCAGGAGGGCCTGAGCCAGTTCCGCGATCTTCTCGAGAAGGGAGCGGACGTCCTGGTGACGCTGCAGGCGGCGGTCGACGGCGAGGACGTGCGGGCGCGTATCGTCAACGTCGAGCGGCTGACCGACGCCGCCGCCAAGGTGCAGAAGGGCTTGCGGGTGTTCGTGCGCGACGAGACGCCGCTCGATTCGATCGAGCGGCGCTTGAGCGCCCGCGGCGATGGCGAAGTGTCGCTGGTGGTGATCCTCGGGCCGAAGGACGGCGAGGTCGAAATCCGCCTGCCCGGCCGCTATGCGGTCAGCGCCGCGGTCGCCGGCGCATTGAAAGCGGCGCCCGGCGTGGTGGCGGTGGAGCAGGTGTGAGACGCTGCGAAGCGCTTGCGCAGGCGCGCCCGCTTCGCTATTGACGCCGCTGTCGCCCGCGCGCGACGACCCGCGCGCCTTGAGCGCCCGTTGGGGGATAGTTCAACGGTAGAACAGCGGACTCTGACTCCGTCAATCTTGGTTCGAATCCAGGTCCCCCAGCCAAGCTTCGTAAATAGTGCGAAAAATCAATTATTTGAGTCGGTTGCTGACCCCAATAAGAGCCTTGCTACCCTGCCCGCTACCCAAGTTGCTACCCAGGCCCAGCCCCCTCTCGGCGCGCCCGGCTCACACTGTAGGTGACGAACGATAGATTCCCGATATTTGACAATTCCAAAAAGGCTCTAAACCATGTGCTGCGCTGACCTCGTTGTGGGGACGACCTCATGGCAAAGCGACTGGTTATCGGGATTGATTGGTTTGGACCTTACACGCGCGGCGAAGTATGGGAGTCAGCCTCATACTATGACGGCGGGCTGTATCTCGCGATTGGCCGACGTAGAGGAAAGGGCAATCACAAACGGAGACCCCAATACATTGGAATTAGCACAAGCGGTCTGTGCCGACGAGCCGGAAGCCCTGGACACCCCAAGCTCAAACTTTTAGATGCCGATGTTGCAATCTGGCTGGGGGAAATAGCTACATCGGAACCCGCAGGAAAGCGGGTGCACGCTACACGCACGACTCTCCGCTTTGCGGAATGGCTGCAT
>PLUH01000126.1 GCA_003164825.1 Hyphomicrobiales bacterium | reverse complement strand
CGATCGCCACGCGCTGCCGCTGGCCGCCCGAGAGGTCGCGCGGGTAGCGGCCGAGCAGCTCCTCGAGGCGCAGCATTCGCGCTGCCTCGGCGACCCGCCGGTCGCGCTCCGCTTGGGCGACGCCGGTGAACTTGAGGCCGAAGGTCATGTTCTTGCGCACGTCCATATGCGGGTAGAGGGCATAGGACTGGAACACCATCGCGATTTTCCGCTCGGCGGGCGCGAGCGCATTGACGAGTTTGCCGCCGATGAAAATGTCCCCCGAGGTCGGCGCGTCGAGCCCGGCGATCATCCTCAGAAGCGTGGACTTGCCGCAACCCGAGGGGCCGACCAAAACGACAAATTCTCCGTCCTCGATCGAAAGGCCGATCTCGCTCAGCACGTGCGCCGTCCCATAGCTCTTGTTGAGATGGTCGATGCGCAGATTCGCCATGCCGAATCTTGTCCTATTTGACCGCGCCGGCGGTGAGGCCGCTGATCAGCTGCCGCGAAAAGATCACGTAGATCGCGACGACCGGCAAGATCGCCATCGACAGCGCCGCGAGGACCGCGTTCCAGTCGGTGATGTACTGACCGAGGAACTGCTGCACGCCCAGGGTGATGGTGTGCGTGGTGTCCGACGAGGTGAGGATCAGCGGGAACCAGAGATCGTTCCAGATCGGAACGATGGTGAAGACCGCGACGGTGGCGATCGCCGGTCTCAACAGCGGCGCGATCACCTCGAAGAAGATGCGCGTCTCCGGCACGCCGTCGCATCGCGCCGCGTCGCGCAGGTCCTTCGGGATCTGCTGGATGAACTCGCTCAGGATGAAGATCGATAACGGCAGCCCTTGCGCGATATAGACGAGAATGAGAGCGGTCAGCGTGTCGTTGAGGTGGGCCTCACGCATCATGGTGAGAATCGCGACCGAGCCGAGACGGATCGGGACCATGATGCCGATCGACAGAAACAGGGCGAGCGCGGTCGAGCCGCGAAATCTGTATTCGGTTAGCGCCCACGCCGCCATTGCGCCGAACAGCAGCACAAGCGCCATGCTGACCACCGTCACGATCAGCGAATTCATGAAATACGTTCCGATATGCGAGGCGTTGAACACCTTCATGTAGCCGATGAGCGAAAAGGTCGCGGACGTCGGCGGGGCGAGCGGCGCGCCGAAGATCGCGTTGCGGGTCTTGAACGAGTTCATCACGACGAGCAGAATCGGCCCGAGCGCGAGCGCGCTATAGGCGATGAGAATCGCGTGGACGCCGAAAATCTGGACGCGCTGTTTGACCATCGCGCGCTTCCCCTAGAACGAATAACGCCGCAGGCGGCGCTGCACGATAAAAAGGTAAAGGCAGACGCCCACGAGGATGATGAAGAACATGACCGTGGCCACCGCCGCGCCCATGGTCGGATTGCCGAGCTGGAGCTGATTGCCGAAGAAGGTGCGGTAGAAAAAGGTGCCGAGAATGTCCGAGGCGAAATTGGGCCCGGCGAGCGCCCCCTTGACCGAGTAGATGAGGTCGAAGGCGTTGAAGTTGCCGACGAAGGTCAGGACCGAAATCAGTCCGATCGTAGGCAATACCAGCGGCAGCTTGATGTGCAGGAAGATGCGCAAATGTCCGAGACCGTCGACCCGCGCCGCGTCGACAAGCTCATCTGGGATGTTGAGAAGCGCCGCGTAAATCAGCATCAGCGGAATGCCGACGAACTGCCAGACCGAGATCAAGGCCAAAGTCACCAGCGCGGTTGAGGGAAGGCCGAGCCAGGGCGCGAAAAGGCTTCCGAGCCCGACCGCCTTCAAGGCGCCTTCGGCGACGCCCCACAGCGGCGACAGGATCAGATTCCAGGAAAAGCCGACGATGACCACCGAAAGCATCGTCGGCAGGAAGATGATGGTGCGATAGAGGCCTTTCAGCTTGAGGCCGGGGAGGCTCAAAAGCCCGGCGAGGACGATCCCGATCGGGTTCTGCACCGCCATGTGCACGGCAAAGAAGATCAGATTGTTCTTTGCTGCATTCCAGAACGGCTTCGACCACAACGAGTCGGTGAGCAGCGTTACGAAGTTGCTGAGTCCGACGAAACTGTAAGCGCCCGCGTTGTCGGTCGTGTAGGTCGAGAGACCCATCGTGGCGATCAGCGGGTAGATGGAGAAGAGCGTGTAGACAGCGACCGCCGGCCCGAGGAATAGCGCCATCAGCGCGACGAATCGGGCGCGCGGCATCGCCGCGACGACTTGTGAGATCGGTTCGGCCATCGTTGTCTCGCGCCCGAGCTCCCCTCCCGGCGGCCCTCTCCCGGTTGCGGAAGAGGAAGCGATTGTGCGCGCCCCTCGACAGGCGGGCGTCGTGGCGAACTAACGCCTCGCCGCCGCCGAGCGAGGATTGGCCAGCGCTACTTCATGTCGGGCTTGTACCACTTGTCCAGGCCGTCCTGCAGCTGCTTGCCCGCAGCCTCCGGAGTTTCCGCTCCGTTGATGACCTGCGCCGAAACGTTCCACAATTCGTTTTCCAGGTTCGGCGTCCCCCGCGACAGGATCTGGTAGGAATTGCGGATGGTCGACTTGCAGTCCTTGCGCCATCCGACCATCGTCGCGGCCAGATCGTCGTCGATCTTCACCGCGTCCTTGCTGAGCGGGAAGAAGCCCGGCAGCGCGTTGGCGTAGAGGGTCGCGAATTCCGGCGTCGTCAGCCATTCCAGGAATTTCTTGGCGTCCTCCTTGTTCTTGGAGGCCGAGTTCACGCCCATGGCGATGTCGGTGTGATCGGAGATGTAACAATCCTTATCGCCAGCCGGCAGCGGCGGCGGGAAGGCGCCCATCGGAAACTTGGCCTGTGAGCGGAAGGTCGAGATGTCCCACGAGCCGGCAGGATAGATCGCCCCCTTGCCAAGCGAGAACAAGTTCTGGCTGTCGGGGTAGGTTTGCGCCTGGTAGCCGTTGCCCATGTAAGGCGCCCAGGTTGCGAGCTCCTTGAACACGTCGACGTATTGCGGATCGGTAAATTTCTCCTTGCCGGCGATCAGCGCCAGACGACCCTTCTCTCCATCCCAGTAGTTGGGGCCGATGTTCTGGAAGCCCATCGTCGCGGCCTCCCATTGGTCGGCGGTGCCCAGGACAATCGGCGTGTAGGTCCCATCGGCTTTGAGCTTGTCGAGGATCGCGTGGAACTCTTCCATCGTCTTCGGCGGCTCTGCGCCGATCTTCTTGAAGGCGTCCTCGTTGTAGATGAAGCCGTGAATGACCGAGGCCATCGGCACGCAGAACGTCGTCTTACCGTCATCCGTCGTCCAGGCTGATTTCGCGACGTCGGAGAAGTTGTCCATCCCCTTAAGATCGTTGACGCTGTCGAGTTGATGCTTGTTGAACAGATCGAGCGAGGCGTCGAACGGCCTGCAAGCGATGATGTCGCCCGCGGTTCCACCGGTAAGGCGGGCGTTGAGCGCGGCGTTGTATTCTTTCGGCGCCAAAGGCGCGAACTCAACCTTGATGTCGGGATAATGCTTGTTGAAGGCAGGAATGATCTTGCTGTTCCAGATGTCGGCGTCGTCGTTGCGCCAGCTCTCGATTTTGAGCGATCCGGCCTCAGCCGCCGCGAGCCCGGCGATCATCGCGATCATCGCGATTCCGCTGCGCTTCCAAGCCCTATCCATTCTCATGCTACCCTCCTGATCCGCCAGGCTTCATGCCAGCGTTTGCGTTGAACTCAATCTGTGCGCCGATCATCCTCACAGCCCATGGCGACCGCCTGACCGGCAACATCGGCGCCATCCCTCGCGGAAACCGCAAGGATACCACTTGTGAACCTCTTGTGTTCGATTATGGGCCAAGTGTATACCTCTTGTCTAGCGATTTGCGCGGAGCGGGAGGCGGCGGAATGTCGGAGCTGCGGCCAAGCCGGGCTGAACGCACGCCCCTATTCGAGGCAATCGGCGCGGCGTTGAAGCGGGAAATCGCCTCGGGGCGCTTCGCCGAAACGAATGTTCTGCCCGGCGAGCGCGAGCTCTCCGAGATGCTCGACGTGTCGCGTACGACATTGAGGCGCGCCATCGCCGGACTCGTCGACGAGGGCGTCCTTGCTCACCGTCACGGCGCGGGCACGTTCGTGCGGCGAAATCCGCCGCACGTCGAACAGCCGCTATCCCGTCTGACCAGCTTTACCGAAGACATGCGGCTGCGCGGCCTCACCGCATCCTCGCGCGTGATCGAGCAGGGCACATACCTGCCCACGCCGGAGGAGGCGATGATGCTCGGCATCGGTCCGGGCGAGAGCGTCTATCGCCTCTCGCGGTTGCGGCTCGCGGACGGCGTGCCGATGGCGATCGATCACGCCACGGTGCCGCTGCGTTTTCTCAACGGCGACCACGCCGCGGAAGAGTCGCTGTACGTCGCGCTGGAAAGCTCGGGCTTCCGTCCCGTGCGGGCGCTGCAGCGCCTGCGCGCCGTCATCATCGAACCGGCGGAAGCGGCGTTGCTCGAGATTGCGGCCGGCTCGGCTGCGCTCGACATCCAGCGCATCGCCTATATCGCCGACGGGCGGTGCGTCGAGTTCACCCGTTCATTCTACCGATCCGACACCTTTGATTTCGTCGCCGAATTGACCCTGTCCTCCAGCACGCGGCAGCGTGCGGAAGGAGCGCCGCGTTGAGCGCGACCTTCATGGCCACGGAGATCGCGGAGAGCGGCGCGGTGGCCCACCGCCAATTGACCGCCAATGCGGCGCCGACGGCCAAGCTGGCGGCGGCATTGAGAGCGCGCAAACCGTCGTTCGCGGTCACCATCGCCCGCGGCAGCTCCGATCATGCGGCCCTCTATCTCAAGCATCTCGTCGAGCTCAAGGCCGCGCTCGCCTGCGCTTCGCTCGGGCCATCGCTCGCCTCGCTCTACCATGCGCCGCTGCGGCTCGCCGGCGCCGTCGCGATCGCCATTTCGCAGTCGGGCCGAAGCCCGGATATCGTCGCCATGCAGCGGGCGGCGAGAGACCAGGGCGCCGTGGCAATTGCGATGGTCAACGACGAGGACTCCCCGCTCGCGCGCGACGCCGACGCCCTCTTGCCGTTGCATGCGGGCGCCGAGCGCTCGGTGGCGGCGACCAAGTCGATGATCGCCTCGCTCGTGGCGGGCGTCTCTCTCGTGGCCCACTGGAGCGAGGATAGCGAGCTTCTCGCCGCGCTCGCCAAGCTGCCTTCGATCTTGGATTTATCGTCCGCCGCGCCGCCCTCGGCGGCGGTCGAGACGCTGGCCAAAGCCGCTTCCCTGTTTGTCGTTGGTCGCGGCGCGACCCACGCCGTCGCCGCCGAGGCGGCGCTCAAGCTCAAGGAAACCTCGGCCATTCACGCCGAAGCGTTCTCTTCCGCCGAAGTGCTGCACGGACCGGCGGGAATCATCGGGCCCGGATTTCCGGTTCTCGCCTTCGCGCCCGCGGACGCCGCCCGCGAGGAGTTTTTCGCCGCCCTCGACCGTCTCGCCTCGTTCGGCGCCGCGCCGCTTGTCGTCGATTACGAGCGGCACGCGCGCTGGCAGACCGTCGTCGCGCTTGACGGCGGGCATCCGCTGCTCACGCCGATCGTCGCGCTTCATGCATTCTACCGCGTCGCCGAAGCGACCGCGCGCCGGCGCGGCCGCGATCCCGACCAGCCGCCGCATTTGATGAAGGTCACTGAGACCTTGTGAGCCGGGGGTCCGGAGGGAGTCGCGATCGCGTCGCCGCGGATTGAGGCGAAAACGAGAAAAAGCGAAAACTACTTGCGATAATCAGAATCACCCGCTATTGTGCCCGTTGTCGTCAAAGCGGGGATTGTCGCTCTGTGCGAACGAGGAGGCGCCGCCGCCTCATGCTGTTTGACTTCGGCGCCTTGTTTAATTGTGGCGCGAATGCTCAGGGGACTGCGTTCTCGTGGATTCTTGGCTTAAGCCGTTGGAAGATCACAATTCGCGGAAAGAAAATCCTTGGATTCTTCTTCCCTTGCCTTTGAATTCGCTTCCTGATCGATTTGGATTTCGTTTCCCTCGGCTTGGAAAATGCTTCCCTGCGCGGGTCACTTCGGGAATGGGACCGGCGAATCCGAGAGGGTTTGGAGAAAGGCCAGAATGTCGGCTCGCTTCTGCGGGTCCTTTTCGCCCGGGAAGGCCATCTTGGTGCCCGACGCCTCCATTTTCGGGTTCGAAACCATCGTATTGAGCGCTTCCCACGTCCAGTTTCCGCCGACCGCTTTCAGCGAATCGGAATAGGAGAAGCCCGGGATCGAGGCGATCGGCCGTCCGGCCACGCCCCACAACGGCGGACCGATCTTGGGACCCGCGCCCTTTTCGAAATTGTGACAGGTCTGGCAGACCTTGGCGTATTGCTGGCCCTTGGTCGCGTCGGCCTTGGCGAGCAGGGCCGGCAGCGGCTCCGCGGGCGGCGCTGCGGGGGCGGCGGCGAGAGTGGATGCGGGCCCCGACGTCGGCAGCGCGAAGCCAGGAACGGCTGGTCTTTTCGGCGAAATGACGAGATTGCTGAACGCGACCAGCAGCATTGCGAACAAAATCGATCCTAGCGCCGCAAGCGAGACCCGGTTCATATTCTCACTGTGCATAGGCGGAAGGACTTTCGTCTTCTGGAGTTGGATTGCAGGGATCGGAACGCAGCGCGTCTCTTTTGAAGTTGATTAGCCGCTTTGCGCTCGCTTTGGCAACACGTATAAGCCCCCGCGCCCTGAATTTCGCTTTACCGAAACCAATGGCAAATCCGATCGTTCTCATCCCCGCGCGAATGAACTCGACTCGCCTGCCGGGAAAGCCGCTCGCCGACATTCACGGCGCGCCGATGATCGTCCATGTCTGGCGCCGAGCGATGGAGGCCGACGTCGGGCCGGTGTGGGTGGCGGCGGATGACCCACGCGTAATCGAGGCGGTGGCGGCCGCCGGCGGCAAGGCGGTCATGACCCGCTTCGATCACCCCTCCGGGTCCGACCGCATCTTCGAGGCGTTGGGCGCCGTCGACGCCGCCGGCGTCCATGATGTCGTGGTCAACATCCAGGGCGATCTGCCGACCATAGAGGGTTCAGTCGTGCGGGCCTGCCTCGCGCCGCTCGCCGATGACGACGTCGACATCGCGACGCTGGCGACGCCGATCACGCGCGATGAGGAGAGAGACGATCCCAACGTCGTCAAGGCGGTGGCGACCGAACTCGATCCAACCCGGTTGAGGGCGCTCTACTTCACACGCGCGCGCGCGCCATGGGGCGAGGGCCGCCTCTTGCACCACATCGGTCTCTACGCCTANNGGCATGCGGGTCGATATCGCCCTCGTCGACACCGCGCCGCTCGGCGTCGACGCGCCCGAAGATTTGGAACGCGCGCGCCGCATGCTCGCGCCTGGGAAATAGGCATGAACAAAACGCTTTCGATCGCCTACCAGGGTGAGCCTGGGGCCAATTCGCATATCGCCTGCGTCGACAATTATCCCGACCTGAACCCGCTGCCGTGCGCGACCTTCGAGGACGCCTTCGCGGCGGTACAGGACGGAGCGGCCGAACTCGGCATGATCCCGATCGAAAACTCGATCGCCGGCCGGGTCGCCGACATCCATTCGCTCTTGCCTGCGTCGGGGCTGCATATCGTCGGCGAGACGTTTCTGCCGATCCACTTTCAACTGCTGGCGATTCCGGGCGCCAAAATCGAGGAGTTGAGAACCGTCCACAGCCACACCCATGCCCTCGGCCAGTGCCGCAACATCATCCGCCGCCACAAGCTGAAGCCTGTCGTTGGCGCCGACACGGCCGGCTCGGCGCGGGAGGTCGCGGAATGGGCCGACAAATCCCGCGCCGCGCTGGCGACGCGGCTCGCCGGCCAGATCTACGGCCTCCAGACGCTCGTCTCCGACGTTGAGGACGAAACGCACAACACGACCCGCTTCATCGTGCTGTCGAGGGACGCGCGCTGGGCCGCGGCAGGCGAGGGACCGGTCGTGACGACCTTCGTCTTTCGCGTGCGCAACGTGCCCGCTGCGCTTTACAAGGCGCTTGGCGGCTTCGCCACCAATAGCGTCAACATGACCAAGCTCGAGAGCTACATGGAAGGCGGCGAGTTCACGGCCACCCAATTCCTTTCCGACGTCGACGGACACCCCTCCGACCCTTCGCTCGACCGCGCCCTCGAGGAACTGAAGTTCTTTTCACGCGAAACGCGCATTCTCGGCGTCTACCCAGCCCATCCCTACCGCAGCGAGTCGCAAGTGCGGTCAGGTTAGAGGCCATCTTCCGGAAGCGAAGCCCGTGCCCACGCTGAAGCCGGCGATTCATCGCCAGGCGTCGACGACTCTTGCGTCAAAAGCGGTAGGTGAGGCCGGTCATGAAGGAAACCGGCTTGGCGTTCGTCTTGATCCAGCTTGAAGCCGAAACAATGCCCAGTGGAGGGCCGACGTTGATTCCCGACGCGTTTCCGGTCGTGCTGGCGACGCTCTGCTTGGCGTCGAAAAAGACGCCCCAATGCTGGTTGAACATGAAGTCGAATCCGCCCTGCACGACCACCCCGAGCGCGGGCTGATACGAGCCTCCGGTCGCATAACCGTCGCGCACTGCGAGCGCGAAGGTCGGCAAAACACCCGCGCCGAGATAGGGCTGGAAGCTGCCGAACTGGGTGAAGTGATAGACGCCCGTGATTGGAATCCCGGCCGGCATCACTTTCGCTAGCAGCGTTCCCGCGGGCGGGCCGCCGCCAGGAGGCACTGGACCGTTGACGCGAACGTCCGACCAGACGGGGAATCCGCCTTCCACTTCCACCGACCAGTTCGGAGTGAAGTAATAGCCGCCGACGACGCCGACGGTGTAGATGTTCGAATAGGAGGCGTTGCGGCCGGGAATCTGCAATTGCGGCCCCACGCCGACCGGGAGGAATCCTCCTGGGACCGCCACCTCTCCGAGCGCCTGCGAATAGAGGTTGGAGGAGCTGCGGGACCAGACCCCCAGCGCGCCCGCCTTCACGTACCAGCCGCTCAGGCTTGGCAGGACGGGCGCAGGCTCTGGAGCCGGCGCCGGGCTCGAAACGTCCGCCGCCCGCGCCGCGCCCAGGGAGAGAGCGAAAACCGCGCAGGTCGAAACGCACGCCTTTAGGGGTCCCATGGGCCCGTTGGGGCCTGTCATACCGTTGTCTCCCACCCGAACAGGCATGGGCGTTGCGCGCTCAGCCGCGCCAGCGGCGCAAACCAGAAGATCCTCTAGGGCACAAAATGTTTCTAATTATGAACGAACCAGCCTCTTTCTGTCACATTTCAACCGCCAACGCGAATCTCATTTCCCGTTCCACATTATTTTGGCGGCCTTACCATGCCAGGCGCCGCGCGGCCTTGCCGGGAGCGCCGGCCTTCAGTCGTCGACCCTCCTCGAATGAGACGGAATCAGAAGATCCTCGATTCCATCGTCGATGACTCCCTGTTCTACGATCCGCTCCCCCGGCCGCCCGACCGGGGCGCCGTGCCGCACGGCTATAACCGGGGGCTCGACGATCGGGGGGCCGAGCTCGTCGATCTTCTCCTCCATCGTCTCTTTGGCGCCGAGCTCCAGTCTCGCCGCATGCCAAAATTCGTCGCTCCGGCTTTCCGGGCTGCCGGCATGTTCCCAAAGTTCATAGGCTCGCCTGCGGATAGCCTCTTCGATGTCGCTCATGATCGAACTCCTCTCGAACAGCGCCCGATCGACCCCGATCCGATTCGTCGGGTCGGCGCCGGGCGAAGAATCTCAAAAGCGATAGGTGACGCCGGTGGAGAACAACCACGGCTGAAAAGTCGTCTTGATCGTGGCGGCCGCGGAAATCGTCCCGATCGGCGGACCGAAATCGAGACCGGTCGACTTTCCTGTCGACCAGATGAAGAGCTTCTTCACGTCCAAGAAGACGCCCCAATTCCGGTTGAACATGTAGTCGGAGCCGGCCTGCGCCACGAGACCAACCGTAGGCGCGAAAAAGCCTCCGGTGTTAAAACCGTCCTCAACCGCAAATTGGAAGCTCGGCACGATCCCGGCCCCCAGATAAGGCTGGAGCGCGCCAAGCTGGGTAAAGTGATAGACGCCTGTTATCGGAACCGCGCCCGGCAATAGCTTGCTCAGACTAGCTCCTGAAAATGGCGGCGTAGCCGAGAATCCGGTGATCTTTATGTTCAGCCAAAGGGGAACTGCGCCGGCGACCTCCAAGGACCAGTTCGGGGTAAAGAAATAGCCGCCCACGAAGGTTACGGAAAAAATGCTCGAATATGTCGCGCCTCGCCCGACCAACGACACCTGCGGCCCCGCGCCTCCGACCGGGACCAATCCAACGCCAGGGACGAGGACCTCCACGACTTGTTGCGCGAACAGGCTCGACCAACTTTGATCAAGTGCGCCCAGCGCGCCGAGTTTCACGTACCAGTGAGGCGCGGCTTCGGGAGCGGGGCTGGGCGGCGCGGGCGGCGGGTTCGTCAGGTCCGCAGCGAGAACGGCGCCAACGGAGAGAACAAAAATCAAGAAATTGGCGACGAAGGCCTTTACGATCGTCGTCGGCTTTCCGCGACCCGTCATCGCAGGTCCTCCCACCGAGGTCGGCGTCACCCTCTCGTTGTGCGTGGACAGGCGGCGCAAATCGGACGGACGGGTCCACGCCGAAGTCGAAAGGTTCGCCGAATCGAGGAATATTTCTGTCACATTCCGTCCGACAGCGCCAGCGCCTTCCGTCTTCGATCCATTGGGGTTCGCTCGGTCGCGTGCTACCGATGGCGGCTGGAGGTGGCGGGTCGGAAACGCGATCGGTCTCGCCTTCCGAACGCTCGCATAACCCGGGGCTTCGACTGTCATGACTGTGGCGCCCGACGACACGCATCGGCATCGAATCGTCGTTGTCGGCGGCGGAGCGGCGGGGCTCGAGCTTGTCACCCATCTCGGCGATCGGCTCGGCAAGCGGGGCCTGGCCGATATCGCGCTCATCGAGCGCAGCCGCACGCATTTATGGAAGCCGCTCCTGCATTCGGTCGCCGCCGGCAGCACGGACCCGTCCGAGCACCAGCTCAATTATCTCGCGCAGGGCCATTGGCACCATTTCCGCTACCATTTCGGCGAAATGATCGGGCTCGACCGCGCGGCAAAAATGGTCCGGCTCGGGGCGACTTATGACGAGGAGGGCCGCGAGATCGCTGCCCCGCGCAGCATTCCCTATGACACCCTGGTCATCGCCGTCGGCAGCGTGACCAACGATTTCGGCACTCCGGGAGCGGCGGAATTCGCCGTTCCGCTCGAGACGGCGGAACAGGCGGTGCGGTTTCACCACCGCCTCGTCAACGCGGGCTTGAGGGCCCAGGCGCAGAGCGAGCCGATCCACCCGGGCCAATTGCATGTCGCGATCATCGGCGCCGGGGCGACCGGAACCGAGCTCGCCGCCGAGCTCTACCAGAGCGCGCGCGAGATGGTGGCCTACGGCCTCGACCAGGTCGATCCGGACCGGGACATCCGCATCATTCTGATCGAGGGCGCGAGCCGCATCCTGCCCGCGTTGCCGGAGCGGATCTCGGTCGCCACCCTCGCGATCCTGACCAAAATGGGCGTCGATGTGCGCACCAACGCGCGCGTTTCCGCGGTGCGCGCTGACGGCATCCAGCTGGCGAGCGGCGAATTCATCCCCGCCGAGCTCACCGTCTGGGCGGCGGGCGTCAAAGGGCCGGACGTCCTCGCCGATCTCGACGGGCTCGCGGTCAACCGCGCCAATCAGCTCATGACCGACGCGACGCTGAGGACGACCCGCGACCCGGACATCTTCGCCATTGGCGATTGCGCCGCCGTCCCCCGCGCGGGCTCCGATGCGCCCGTCCCGCCGCGCGCCCAAGCCGCCCATCAGGAGGCGTCGCACCTGGCCAGGCAGTTGAAGCGGCGGTTGCGCGGGCTGCCGCTCGAGCCTTACGTCTACCACGACTTCGGCTCGCTGGTGTCCTTCGGCCGCATGGGCGCGATCGGCAATCTCATGAACCTCGCGCTCGGCGGCAACCTCTTCATCGAAGGGGTGCTGGCGCGATGGGCGTATCGGTCGCTCTACAAGATGCACGAGCGGGCGCTGCACGGGGTGACGAAGACCGCGCTCGGCACGCTCGCGCGCGGCCTCTCCCGGCGGGCCGAGCCGAGGGTCAAGCTTCACTAGGGCGCGTCGCAATTGCAGCGCCGTTAGTGACACACACCAGCACCGCCAAATCGGTCTTGCCTGAAAAAAAACGCCAAGCTTGCTGCGTCTCGTGAG
The DNA here is from genome assembly GCA_003164825.1 of Hyphomicrobiales bacterium. Taxonomy (GTDB): domain Bacteria; phylum Pseudomonadota; class Alphaproteobacteria; order Rhizobiales; family Beijerinckiaceae; genus Roseiarcus. The sequence goes on along the minus strand of PLUH01000126.1, from coordinate 299 downwards.
CGGAACTAACAGGGAGCCTTTTGCACCTAACAGGGAGCATTTTTCGGCCAGCAGGGCCTTTNNTCTGCGGCGCCTCCAGCGACGAAAGCCAGAAGCGAAAACCAATCCGGCCGGTGGAACAAAGTCTGGAAACATAGCGTTGGCGCGGCACGGTCCAACCTAAGGGAGATTCCGATGAAATGCTTCTTGTTGATATCCGCGCTGTCGGCGACGGCGATACTTGGGGTGACGGTTGCGACGCCCGCCGCCGCCCAGGCCACGGTCACCGGCGCCCCGAAGGGCACTGCTCCAGTGACGGT
>PLUH01000361.1 GCA_003164825.1 Hyphomicrobiales bacterium | reverse complement strand
GTTGGTGTCCTGGTACTCGTCCACCAGCAGGTGATCGAAGCGGGCGGCGATCTCCTCAGCGATCGTCGGCTCGGTCAGCATCTGGGCGAAATAGAGCAGAAGGTCGTCGTAATCGAGCACGTTCTGGCGCTGCTTCATCTCGACGTACGAAGCAAACAGCGCGCGCAACGGCGCCTCGTGCGCCGCGACCCACGGGAACCATTTCCCGAGCGTGGCCTTGAGCTCACCACGGGCGTTGACGACGCGCGAATAGATGGCCAGGCACGTCGCCTTGGTCGGGAAGCGGTCCTTCGTTTCGCCGAGCCCGGCTTCGTGCCGCGCCCAGTTCATGAGGTCGGCCGAATCCTCGCGGTCGTGGATGGTGAACTGCGGATCAAGGCCGAGCCGGGGCGCATATTCGCGCAGGAGCCGGGCGCCGATGGCGTGGAACGTGCCGGCATAGGCCGGCTTCGCCGCGGCGGCGGCCTCGGGCGCAAGACGCCGGGCGAGGAGCCGCTCGACCCGCCGGCCCAGCTCGGCCGCGGCGCGGCGGGAGAAGGTGGCGAGCATGATGCGCTTCGGGTCGGCGCCGGCGAGGATAAGCGCCGCCACCCGGTGCGCCAGCATCGCCGTCTTGCCCGAGCCCGCGCCGGCGACGACGAGCAGGGGCCCGGGACCGCGCGCATCGCCGATCCCATGCTCGACGGCGAGCTCTTGCTCGGGATTGAGTTCAACCGCGGACGTCGTGCGAATCAGGGCGAGCGACATGGTTCGAGGGAATCACGTTTCGTGCTTTGTTCGCAAGAACAGGGATTTGCCCAGTGAGCTTAGCTAAGATATGACTAACCGTGGAGCTGATCGAATGACTACGGTTACAATTCACGTTGCGAAGACGAATCTCTCCCAGCTTCTGGCCCGGGTTGAGGCGGGCGAGGAGATCGTTATCGCCCGCGGGCGCAATCCCATAGCTCGGCTTACGCCGATCCGGCGCGCCCCCACGGCGCGCAAGTTTGGCGCCTTGAAGGGCGTCGTCACCGTCGGGCCTGAGTTCTTCGAGCCGATGGCGGACGATGAACTCGCGCGATGGGAGTGAGCTGGTGCGCCTGTTGCTCGACACGCACACCTTCCTGTGGTGGCTCGCAGGCGACGAGGCGTTGAGCAGGAAGTCGCGCGAGGGGATCGAGACAGAGGCAGAAGCCGTCTTCGTCAGCGCCGCGTCGGTCTGGGAGATCTCGACAAAGCATCGCCTCGGCAAGCTTCCTGGCGCGAGCGCCCTTGTCGGCGCCATGGCCGAGACGATAGAAAGCCAGGGGTTCATGGGCCTTGCGATTGGAGTTCGACACGGACAAGCTGCAGGCGCCTTGCCGGGTCCGCATCGCGATCCATTTGACCGGATGCTGATCGCCCAAGCGATCCTCGACGACCTCGTCCTCGTCTCCAACGAGCGCGCCTTCGACGCTTATGGAGTGCGACGCCTCTGGTAAGGTGGGTCATGGCGTCGTCTGGCCAATCGCCTTACGGTCATAATGGGCGAGCAGCCGGAAAGCTTGTCGGGGATGGCGCGTCATGCCGGGGGCGGAATCTCACTATGTCAATCGCACCGGCTGGCTGAGGGCGGCGGTGCTCGGCGCCAACGACGGGATCATTTCGACCGCGAGCCTCGTCGTCGGCGTCGCGGCGGCCGGAGGCGCGCGCGGCGAGATCCTGACCGCCGCGGTGGCCGGCTGGGCGGCCGGCGCGATGTCGATGGCGGCGGGCGAGTATGTCTCGGTCAGTTCGCAGGCCGATTCCGAAGCCGCCGATCTCAAGCGCGAGCAGCGCGCGCTCAGCGAGCGGCCGGCCGAGGAGAAGGAAGAGCTCGCCCATATCTACGAAGACCGGGGCTTGAAGCCAAAGCTCGCGCAACAAGTCGCTGGCCAGCTGATGGCCAAGGACGCGCTCGACGCCCATGCGCGCGACGAGCTTGGCCTTAACGAGGCCGCAAAACCGAACCCGATTCAGGCCGCCTGGGCCTCGGCGGTTTCCTTCTCGGTCGGCGCCGCGCTGCCGACGCTTGCGGCTTTCCTCGCCGAGACCAGCCTTGTCGTCATCGTCGTGCCCGCCGCCGCATTGATCTTCCTCATCGCGCTCGGCGCGGTCGGCGCCCGGGCGGGCGGCGCGCCGGTCATCAGACCGGCGCTCAGGGTCGGCTTCTGGGGCGCGCTCGCGATGGCGGTGACGGCAGGCATCGGCGCAGTGATCGGCAGGGCGGTCTGAGGGTGTGTAGCCGCGCTCGATAGCCCGTCGCGAGACGGGCGTCCTTTCGGACGCCCTATGGAGCGCGGCGGACGCGGTCAGCGACCGCGTCACCAGGGGCGCGGCCGATTCGTTCGGCGACTNNCGCTGTAGCGGGCGATGAGGCCAGTGCGGATCACGGAGCGATAGACAGCGAAGAAGAACATGCAGGCAAGAACAAGGTAGACGAGCGCCAGGCCCCCGCCGACCGCCAGGCGATCCCAGGGTGGCGGGTTTCCGGCGACGACCGCCCGCATGCCCTCGAACACATAGGACGGCGGCAGCACCATCGCCACCGCCTGCATCCATCTGGGCAAGACCGCGATGGGATAGAAGACGCCAGCGAATGGCGAAATCAGCATTGGGATCGGCCAGATCAGCCACTCGGAGGCCGGTCCCAGTCTCAGAACGAGGGCTGAGGCCGTGACGCCAAGCGCGATCCCGGTGACGAACAGCACCATCAGGAACGGCGCCAGCGCAACCCCATAAGCGAAAAATGAGAGGCCGAACGCGATTTGCGCGAGCGCCAGCATGGCGACGAGGCTCAGAAGACTGGTGGTCACTGCGACGATGAGCAGCCCCGCAAGATATTCCGACACGCGAAGCGGGGTGGCGAAGAAATTGAGGAAATTTCGCGTCCACACGTCCTCGAACAGCGCCATCGTCAACTGCTGCATGACGCGGGTGAGGAAATCCCACAACAGAACCGCGCCGAGCAGCGCCGGCACGAAGTTGAAGTCGGCGCGCGAGACTGAGTTGAGGTAACGGGTGAGGAAGCCCCAGAGCACGATATCGACCGCCACGAAGACGAAGATGGGAAAGACCCGCTGCGGGCTGCCGCGATAGAGGTACAAGATCCGCAGGACGATCGCGCCGACCCGCGAGCGATTCACGTTGCGCCTCCCGCGTGGAGGGCCTCTTGCGCGACGTTGACGAACAGGTCGTCGAGGCTCGCCGCGCCATGTTCCTCGGGCAGCGTCTTCGGATCGCCCTCGAGCACGATCCGGCCATGCGACAGGAACAGCACCCGGTCGCAGACTGCCTGGACCTCATACATGTTGTGGCTCGTCCACAAGACTCCGCAATGTCCGCTGTCGACAAATTTGGCGATTCCCGCGCGAATGTCGCGCGCGTTTGAGGGATCGATCGAGGCGGTCGGCTCGTCGAGCAGCAGCAGCCGCGGGCGGTTCAGCATCGCCTTGGCGAGACTAAGGCGCGTCTGCTCGCCGGACGACAGCAGCCCCGCCTTGGTCCGCCGATAGCGGAGCAGGTCGTAAACCGCGAGCAGGCGCTCGACCCGCGCCGAGAGATTGTCGACGGCGTAGAGCATGCCGAACACCCGCAGGTTCTGCTCGACGGTGAGATTGCCGGGCAGCGGCGCATAGACGGCGGCGAAGTTGGTGCTCGACAACGCCCGGCTGCGGTCGACGGCGAGGTCGACGCCCTCGATCTCGATCCGCCCGGCGCTCGGCTCGAGGACGCCGAGGATCATGTTGATCGTCGTCGTCTTGCCGGCGCCGTTCGGTCCGACCAGCCCGACAATCTCGCCAGGCGCCACATGAAAGCTGACGCCGTCCACCGCCTGCAGGTCGCCGAACGACTTGGCCAGGCGCTCGACTCTGAGGACCGCGGGAGGCGAGGGAGAATCCATTTCCGCGCTGGTATCAGACAGTCCGGCGGTCCGCACGCCGAAAAAACGCCAATCCCGGGCCGGACGGCGCGAGCTCAAGCGAGAAGATCGAGCGTGAACAGCTCCTGGGGCTTGCCGACGCCGCGGAGCGCAAAGCGTCCGACCGAGGCGAACGCCCGGCGATTGTCGGCGACGGAGGCCGCGAATGCGGCCGAGACGAGGATCGGCTGATCGACCGACCGGCACATCGCCGCAATCCGGCTCACTTCGTTGACCGCCGGCCCGACGACGGTGAAATCAAGCCGCTCCTTGCTGCCGATGTTGCCGTAGAACACCTCGCCGAGATGGAGCCCGAGATACATTTCGGTCTGGGGCAGGCCCATGTCGAACCGGCGCGCGTTCAAGGCCGCCACTGCCTCCTGCGCCGCCCCGGCGGCGTCGAGCGCGGCGGCGCAGGCGCGGCTCCGCTCCTCGGCCGGGAAAATGGCGAGCACGCCGTCGCCGATCAGCTTCAAGACGTCGCCGTCGTGCTCGTGGATCGACGAGACGACGGCGTCCGCGTAATCGTTGAGGAGCGGGATGATTTCCTCCGGCGGCGCGGTCTCGGAGATGCGGGTATAGTTGCGCAAATCGCTGAACCAGAGGACGGTCTTGATCCGGTCGGCCACCCCGCGCTCGATGCGGCCCCGCAAAACCCGCCGGCCGGCGTCGCGACCGAGATAGGTTTCGACCAGGGTCGCGGCGATGCGGGCGAGGGACGCGGATTTGATCGCGAGCCCGAGGAAGGGCGCGAGCCGCTTCAGCGCCCCGATCTCCTCATCGGTGAAGCCCTCCGGCCGATCGGTCGTCCAGGCGGAATAGACGCAGTCCATCTCGCCAATCGCGCCGTCCTCGGCGAACCGGTTGATGATCGCCAGGAAGTCGGTGATCGAGGCCTCGCGGTACTCGGCGAACATCGGAAATTCCAGGTCGCCCTCGGCGGGGATGCGCCGCCGCATCACCGATTCTCCCTCCGTCAGCATGCGGAAGAACGGGTTTGACCGCCAGCGCTCGGCGGCTTCGCCTTCGGCGGTGCGTCCGTATTCGGTCAGCGTCGCTTGCGGTATTTCGCGCTCCCAGCGGAACGCCCGCCCCTCATGAATGGGATGAAGGGTGTCGATGAACAGGATCACCCGCATGAGCGGCAGCCCGGCAGCGGCGGCGCGGCTGCAGAAGCCCTCAAGCAAGAGGGTTTCCATCTTGCCTTCGAGGCCCGCCTTGGCGAGCCAGGACGCAAGCTTGGCGATCTCGGCTTCGGTCATGCCGGATCATAGCCATAGCCGGGCGCAAGGCCAACGCCGACATACGCCGCTTGCGTCTGTGCTTCGGGCGCCATAACGGTCGCGCCGGCTGGCGCCGGCTATTGACGGGGCTGGGCACTGTCCGAGCGCTGTGGTAGATTGACAAATTATATAATGTTACTGGACTTCGCGCTCAACGGAGGAACCCATGGCTCTTCGGATTAACGACACCGCTCCCGACTTCACCGCTCAAACGACGCACGGCAAGATCAACTTCCACGACTGGATCGGCGACAAGTGGGCGATCCTGTTCTCCCATCCGAAGGACTTCACCCCGGTCTGCACCACCGAGCTTGGCTACCTGGCCAAGATCGAGCCTGAGTTCACCCGGCGAAACGCCAAGCTCATCGGCCTCAGCGTCGACCCAAGCGAGTCCCATGTACGCTGGCTCGTGGACATCGAGGAGACCCAGGGCGCGAAGGTGAATTACCCGATCATCGCCGACACCGACCTCTCGGTCTCCAAACTCTATAACATGCTGCCGGCCGAGGAGCCGGGCACGTCCGAAGGCCGCACGGCGGCGACAAACGCGACCGTGCGCTCGGTGTTCGTCATCGGCCCCGACAAGAAGATCAAGCTCATACTGACCTATCCGATGACCACCGGCCGCAACTTCGACGAGATTCTGCGGGTCATCGACTCGATCCAGCTTACCGCCAAGCACAAGGTGGCGACGCCTGCCAACTGGAAGCACGGCGAAGACGTCATCATTTCGGGCTCGGTCAGCGACGACGACGCCAAGACGCTGTTCCCGGCCGGATGGAAGACGCCGAAGCCCTATATCCGGATCGTCAAGCAACCCGTCTGAGCTTCCCTCGCTCGCAACCTGGCTCGACCGATCGAGGCGGCGGCCGGAAGACGAACCGCGTGCGGATAACAATCCATTTGGCGCAGTTCGGCGATCGAGGCGGTTCGTAGAGCTGCGCCTGAAGGCGCCCGCTTGGATCCGCGGGGCCGGGAGATCTTGAGCGTGCGAGCGCCGCTCTTCTTGACGGTTTGCCTGCCGGATGCTGACTGCGGCGCAGGCGGGGCCGCCCCGGACGTTCGAGGCAAGCATCGATATTCTTACGGCCGCTCAAAGGGAGTGAGCGCCCCATGATTCTTCGTGAGTGGCGCGGACGCGCAAGCGCCTCCAAAGCCGAGGCCTACCCGGTCCACTTTCGCACGAAAGTGCTCCCGGAGCTGGCGCGCGTTCCAGGATATCTCGGCGCCGAGCTCGGCAAACGGCCGAGCGGTGACACGATCGAGTTTCTGGTGCTGACCCGCTGGCGGGATTTCGGCGCCATCGAGGGGTTCGCGGGGCGCGAGATCGACAAGGCGGTCGTTGAGCCTGGCGCGATCGCTGCGCTGATCGATTTCGATGCGCGCGTCCAGCACTACGAAGTGATCGAAGAGGCGTGACGATTTGCCCTGCCGTAGCGCCGGCCCGGCCGGCTAGACGAAAAGCCCTTGACCAGATAGGCAATTGCTGAAGCATTCGAACCCACCCGGCCAAAGGGAGGCTGCCGATGATCTTCCGGCAATTGTTCGACAGCGTCTCGAGCACCTATAGCTACGTCCTCGCCAGCCGTCGGGGCGGCGAAGCGCTCATCATTGATCCGGTGCTGGAGAAGGTCGACCGTTATCTCAAGCTGATGGAGGAGCTCGATCTTAAGCTGGTGAAGGCGGTCGACACCCACCTGCACGCCGACCACATCACCGGCTTGGGCGCGCTGCGCGACCGCACGCGCTGCGTGACCGTGATGGGCGAAGAGAGCAATGTCGACGTGGTGTCGATGCGAATCGCCGACGGCGACAAGCTCACGGTCGAAGGCTTGAGCCTCGACGTGCTGTACACTCCCGGCCACACCGACGATTCCTACAGCTTCCATTTCGGCGACCGCGTCTTCACCGGCGACACGCTCCTGATCCGCGGCACCGGCCGCACCGACTTCCAGAACGGCGATTCCCGCGCCCAATACGAGAGCCTGCAACGGCTCCTGCGGCTCCCCGAGGAGACGATGGTCTTTCCCGCCCACGACTACAAGGGCGATACCGTGAGCACCATCGGCGAGGAGAGGCGGTTCAATCCGCGGCTGAAAGTCCGCGACGCCGATGAATATGCCGCGCTGATGGCGAGCCTTAACCTGCCAAACCCGAAAATGATGGATATCGCGGTGCCAGCCAACATCCATCAGGGGCTGCATCAGCAGGACGTCGCGCGCAAGGGTTGGACCTTTTCGGCCGCGGAGGCGAAGGGGCTTCTCGGCCGGCCGGATGTGGCGCTGATCGATCTGCGCGAGAGGTCGGAACGCGAGCGAACGGGCGCCATTCCGGGGTCGCTGCACGCCCCTTACGCCGAGCTCATGGACAACATCGGCGACGGCGGCCTCATTCACGAGCTGGCGCAATCGGGCAAGACGATCGTCTTCTACTGCGCGTTCGGCGAGCGCTCGGCGATGGCGGTGCAGGCCGCCCAGGATCAGGGCTTGGCCTGCGCGCGGCACATCGAGGGCGGCATGTCGGCCTGGACCAAGGCCGGCGGCGCGACGCGTTGACCGCGCCCGAGGCCTGAGCGTAGCCTTCGATCCACGCCTTCGCGTCAAGACAAGGCGTTCGCGCCCTCACGGGGAGGCCTCGATGCCCAAGGTCAAAGTCAACGACATCACGATCAATTACGAGCAGCAGGGATCGGGTGAGCCGCTGGTCCTGATCCCTTATCTCGCCGCCGACAACGCCTGTTACGCCTTCCAGGTCGCCGACTACGCCAAGCATTTCACCTGCATCTCGCTCGATCCGCGCGGCGCGGGCGAGACCGACAAGCCCGAGGGGACCTATTCGACCGAATTGTTCGCCGACGATGTCGCCGGCTTCATGCAGGCGATCGGCGTCGAGCGGGCGCATGTGAGCGGCGTGTCGCTGGGCGGCGCGATCGGCCTGTGGCTCGCCAGCAAATATCCGCAGAAGGTCAAGACGCTGTCGCTGCACTCTTGCTGGCCGAAAACCGACCCGTTCCTCAAGGTGGTCGTCGGAGGCTGGCAAGCGATGGCCAAGGGCCTCGGCAGCGTCCAGGAGATGGTTGTCCAGGGGATCCTGCCGTTCTGCCTGACGCCGGAGCTTTACGCCGCCAAGCCCGAATACGTCGACCAGCTCGCCGCCTTCGTCCGCAGCCGGCCGAAGCAGCCGTTCGACGCCTTCCTTCGCCAGTCGAACGCGGTCATCGCCCACGACGCGCTGGGCCAGCTCGGCAAGATCGCCGCCCCGACGCAGATCACCTTCGGCCGCCACGACATCGTGACCTCGACCCGCTTCGCCGAGCCGCTCAAGCATGGAATCAAGAACACGGAACTCGTCGTGTTCGAGACCAGCGCCCACGCAGCGATTTACGAAAGCGTGAGCGAGTTCAACGAGAAGACGCTGGCGTTCCTCAACCGGCACGCGGGCTAAGGGCCGCGGTCAACCGCGCTCCCATAGGGGCGCCTGCTGGTGAAATCAAAAGTACCATCGTCCGCGTACGCAATGCCGCGTTTGGGTCTGGTGGAGATCATTCTTCGGCGCCGCGCCGACTACGCAGCGCCCGCGGCTCATGTCAACGCGTTGGCCCGCAGTTCGTCGACCAGGACCCGCTTGTTCTCTGAATAGTCGACCGGCGTCACGATGAGATGCACGCCCCCGGCCGCGAACGCGGCTTCGAGCGCAGGCGCAAGTCCGTCGGCGGTTTCGACCCGGCTCCCCTTCGCGCCATAGGCTCGGGCGTAGGCGACGAAATCGGGATCGCCGAAGGTCATGCCGAAATCGGGGAAGCCGTCGGTCGCCTGCTTCCAGCGGATCATGCCGTAAGCGTGGTCTTGAAGCACCAGCACGACGAGATTGAGCTTGAGGCGCACCGCCGTCTCCATCTCCTGCGAGTTCATCATGAAGCCGCCGTCGCCGCAGACGGCGAGCACTCGGCGGCCCGGATTGAGGCAAGCGGCCATGATCGCCGAGGGGAGCCCTGCGCCCATGGTGGCGAGCGCGTTGTCGAGCAGGAGCGTGTTGGCGACATGGGTGCGGTAGTTGCGGGCGAACCAGATCTTGTACATGCCGTTGTCGAGGCAGACGATCCCGTCTTCCGGCACGGCCTCGCGCACGTCGTGGACGATCCGCTGCGGCGTCGGCGGGTAGCGGCTTTCTTCCGCCCGGTCGGCGATATGCGCGAGGATGTCGTCGCGCAAGCCGAGCAGCGCCTGCGCCCGCGGCAGCTTATGTTCGAGCCGGTCGGCGAGGAGGGTGAGGCTCGGGCCGACATCGCCGATGAGCTCCGCCTGCGGAAAGAACACCTCCTCGACAGTCGCCGGGAGATAGCCGACATGCAGCACCGTCGGTCCGTCCGGCCCCATGAAGAACGGCGGCTTCTCAACCGTGTCGTGGCCGATCGAAATGATGAGATCGGCCCGATCGATCGCCCTATGCACGTAATCGCGCTCCGACAGCGCCGCGGTGCCCATGTAGAGCCCTGACCCGCCGGTCACCGCGCCTTTGCCCATCTGGGTATTGAAGAACGGGATCTGCACCCGTTGCACGAACGCCGACAGCGCCTCGGCGAGGCGCGGCCGGCTTGCCGCGGCGCCCAGCATGATCAGCGGCCGCTCGGCGCCGAGGATGAGCTGCGCGGCCCGGTCGAGCGCCGCGCGCGGAGCGATCGGCAAGTCGATCGGATGAGGCGGGACCGGAGCCGTGTCCGGCCCCGGCTCGTGGGCGATGTCCTCCGGGAGTTCGAGATGAACCGGGCCCGGCCGCTCCTGCTGCGCGACCCGGAACGCTTCGCGCACCAGCGAGGGAATGGTCGCCGGACTGACGATCTGGCGGGCCATCTTGGTCAGCGGCGTCATGGTCGAGACAATGTCGACGACCTGAAAGCGCGCCTGCTTGCGGCTCAAGATTCCCTTCTGGCCGGTGATCATCACCATCGGCATGGCGCCGAGGAGCGCATAAGCGGCGCCGGTGGTCAGATTGAGCGCCCCGGGGCCCAGAGTTGCGAGGCAGACCCCGGCCCTGCCGGTCAGGCGCCCATGCGTCGCCGCCATGAACGCGGCCGCCTGCTCGTGGCGGGTCAGCACCAGCTCGATGCTGGACTTGCGCAAAGCTTCGACGACGTCGAGATTCTCCTCGCCCGGAATCCCGAAGATCTGCTCAACGCCCTCGTTCTCGAGCGCGGAAACGATGACTTCGGCGCCATTCATCGGACGCCCTCCTGGCGCTGGTCTTAAGGATGCTCACGCTCGCGCATTCCGGCTGCGCCGGCAACCCGTTTCGCAGGAACCCGGACTGCGCTCTATTCCTCGCCGGCTGCGCTCAGCTGAATTTTGATGCGACAGGCGTCACTTGCGGGCAAAGGGATTAGCCGTCTTGGGCGCGCTTGCCGCAGTTCGCTTTGCAATCCGTGAGCCCAGCGCGCCGCTCATGGCCGGCGGTCTTCCGGCGCAACCGGCCCCGGATCGCGAAAGGCTCGCAGCCTCGCAAGGCGCATCTTGACAAATTTTCGCTTTTTGCCAATGAATCAGCGTGCTGCCGCAAATTTCTCCCGACCCGCTTCGTATTGAGTCGTTCCGGTCAGCCATAGGCGCAAGGAACAGGCTGAATCCGATCAGTAGAACGGCCGCCTTGGTGTTGTCGACACTAAGGACGATGGTCCTTGCGCCGAAGTCCAATAATACCCGCAGGGCAGGCGCAATTTTTGTGACCTCGCGTGACGAGCCTCGAATCAGAGCCCACTTTCGCCGTCTGCAGGAGCAGACCAAGGGTTTGCTGGACCTCAGCTACATCGTCAACCGGAGCGACCTTCCGGAGCCGGAATGCAGTCTTTCCTATACCTCACCGAAAAAAATCATGCCGCGGCGAATGCAGCGCATGCTGGAAAACGGCGGGTTGTACGGAGGCTTTGTCGATGTTTTATTCGTGCCTCTCGCCCTGGCCCTGAAAAACGAATTCGTCTGGATCATCGAATACGACGTCGATTTCAGCGGTGATTGGCGGGATTTTTTCACCCAATTCGAGACCGATCGATCAGATGTCCTGACTACGTCATTAATAACGCGAGCCCGGTCGCTCGATTGGACCCATTGGGAGACAGCAAGACCGCCGCCAGAAGTCCCACAGTCCCAGCATCTGCGCTCGTTTAATCCGATCATGCGGCTGTCGCGGCGTTTTCTAAACGCTTATGTGCGAGAAACAGCCGATCGCGATTGGCCTGGTCATACCGAATATACGATACCCACGATTGCCGCCTGGCGCGGATACACGATTGCCGACATCGGAGGGAAGGGAGAATTTTGCCCCATACGTCGCCGTGGCCGCAATTACGCCAACTCGCCGGAAGACCCGTACTCCCTAAGCCCGGGCACATTCGTATATCTACCGCATCGCCACGTTTATTTTAATGACAACAGTGCTGATTTTCCTCAACCGGACATGCTGTACCATCCGGTGAAGGGTTAGCGGCCCCGGAATTGGTTTCTCGGCGGTCGCGCGGCGCCCTATTCCTCGCCGGCCGATTTCGTCTATCGTCGCGCGACCCGCAGCGCCTTACCCGAGGATGACGCGTTTGGCCCGCACCGTCGCCGACCAGATGGTCGAGATTCTCGCCGCCGCCGGCGTCAAGCGCATCTACGGCGTCGTCGGCGACAGCCTCAACGGCTTCACCGACGCGTTGCGCCGCGCCGGCGGCGCCGAATGGCTGCATGTCCGCCACGAGGAGGTCGGCGCCTTCGCCGCCGGCGCCGACGCCCATGTCACGGGCGGGCTTGCGGTCTGCGCCGGCAGCTGCGGCCCCGGCAACCTGCATCTCATCAACGGCCTCTTCGACTGCCATCGCTCGCGCCTTCCCGTCGTCGCCATCGCCGCCCAGATCCCCTCGCCGGAGATCGGCTCCGGCTATTTCCAGGAGACCCACCCCGAGCAATTGTTCAAGGAATGCTCGAGCTATTGCGAGCTCGTCTCGACTCCGGCGCAGATGCCGCGCGTGCTCGAGACCGCGGTGCGCCGCGCGATCCTGGAACGGTGTGTCTGCGTCGTCGTCATCCCGGGCGACGTCATGCTGAAGGCCGCCGAGGCCGCGCCGGCGCCGAAGCCGTTTGGGTTGGCGCCGGCGCAGCCGGTCGTCGTTCCGCCCGACTCGGCGCTCGACCGGCTGGCTGAATTCCTCAACCGGGCGCAGCGGGTCACCCTGCTCTGCGGCAGCGGCTGCGCCGGCGCGCATGACGAATTGATGCGGTTCGCGGAGGCTGTGAAGGCGCCAACCGTCCACGCCATGCGCGGCAAGGAGCATGTCGAGTGGGACAATCCCAATGACGTCGGGATGACCGGCCTGATCGGCTTTGCGTCCGGCTATTACGCCATGGAGTCGTGCGACGCGCTCCTGATGCTGGGGACTGATTTCCCTTATCGGCAATTCTATCCCAAGGACGCCCGCATCGCCCAGATTGACTTGAGACCAGAGGCGATCGGCCGCCGGGCGCCGGTCGAGCTCGGCCTCGTCGGCCAGATCGCGCCGACGCTCCGCGCGCTCATGCCGCGGCTCAAGGCCAAGAGCGACCGCAAGCATCTCGATGCGGCGCTGAAAGATTACGTCAGCGCCCGGAAGGGCCTCGACGAGCTCGCAACCGGACGCCCGGGCGGCGTTCTTCACCCGCAGCACGTCGCGCGCGTGATCAGCGAGAAGGCGGCTGACGACGCGATTTTCACCTGCGACGTCGGCCTGCCGACCGTGTGGGCGGCGCGCTATCTCAAGATGAACGGCAAGCGCCGGCTCATCGGCTCGTTCTGGCACGGGTCGATGGCCAACGCCATGCCGCAAGCGATCGGCGCCCAGGCGGCATCGCCCGGACGGCAGGTGATCTCGCTCTCCGGCGACGGCGGCTTCGCCATGCTGATGGGCGATCTCCTGAGCCTCACCCAGCTCAAGGCGCCGGTCAAAGTCGTCGTGTTCAACAACGGCGCGCTCGGGTTCGTCGAGCTCGAGCAGAAATCGACCGGCTTCCTGCCGACCGGCACCGATCTCGTCAATCCGAACTTCGCCGCGATGGCCGAAGCCGTCGGCATCAAGGGCGTCCGCATCGAGGATCCGAAGGACGTCGAGGCGCGAATCGCCGAAGCGCTCGCCCATCCCGGCCCGGTGGTCGTCGATGCGGTGGTCAACCGCCAGGAGCTCGCGATGCCGCCGGCGATCACCGCCGAAATGGCCAAAGGATTCTCCCTCTACATGGTGAAGGCGATCCTGAGCGGCCGCGGCGACGAGATATTCGACCTCGCGCGCACGAATTTGCGCAGATAGGCGCAAGCGGGCGCTTATGGCGTCGCTCAGGCCGTGAGCAACCGCTCCGCCGCCTGCCGCACGCGAAGCGCAACCGCCTCTTCTCCGTCCGCCGAAGCCATGGTCGTCATTGGCGCCTCAAGCGCCACCGGAATGTTCTGGGGCATATGACCGAGTATGCGCTTGATATCGATGCCGCCCTCGCCGGGCGGCAGCCGCTCCACGCGAGCGGCGTGCAGCAGCTCTTCGGTCGTATAGCTCGACTGCACGGGCGCATCGGATACATGGACGAAGGGCAGCCGCGAGGCGGAAATCCGGTCGAGGTCATCGAGTCTGCTCGCCGATCGATTGAAGTGAAGCGTGTCCACCAGGACCCCGAGCGCCGGTCGATCGGCTGCCTCGACGACCCTGAGCGCCGCGCCCAGATCTGGAACCACTGTCCATGGAAAGAACTCGAGCACGGCGCGCAGCCCATACTGCGAAGCCAGGTCGCTGATCGCGGCCAACCGGTCCGTGAACCGGCTCAGATCGGGGTCGTACGCGGATGTGATCATGTATCTGGCGTTGAGCTCCGCGCCGGCCGCCGCAAAGGGCTCGAGCGACGAGACGTCGATCTCTGGCGTGATCCTGACGAATTCGATATCGAGCACGCCGACGCCGGTCGCCGCCATTGCGGCCTTGGTAGCGCGCATCAACGGCTTGTCGTCCACGAGCGGATAGGCAGGGGTTGTCTCCGCTCCCCCGGTCAGACGCAGCCCCACCGTCTCGTAGCCAGTGCGGGCGGCCACCTCGATCACTCGCGGCGGCGCAAGGCGGATCACGGTTAAATGCGCGAGCGAAAACCTCGGTCTCACGGCTGATCTCCACCCGACGCTCGGTCCGCCGCGGGCCCCGAGAGGCAGCGAAACGTCATCGCTGAGCGGATATTGCCTCCCGCAGGTAGGCGAGCGCTCGCGACGGAAACCAGGAGGGTCATTTGGGATGCGAAGGCCTGCGGATATCGGCTGAGGAAATTGTCTAGCACGATTGTCCCAAGGCCAGCGACCTGCGGTCGGTCACGCTGAGTTCGCCGCGAGCCGACGCTAACGGTAATGCTCAAGGCGATGCTGAGCGGCCGCGCCGACGAGATCGTCGACCTCGTGCGCGCCAACCTGCGAAGGTAGCGACGGCGCCGGTCGCCCTGACGAGGGCGGTGTGATGCTGATCACTTCTGGTCCGGCGCATTTCTGTCAGGTTGATGGGCGCTAGCGCCCGCGCGATTGTCGGATCGTGCGATTTTGACGCAGACCTCCGATCATAGGAGTTCGCGATGTCATCCCTTTATCTGCCATATGAAACAGGCGACACCGGCAGCCGGCCCCTCCCTTTGGGAGCCAAGTTTTGGTCCAGCCCGGCAATTTTCTTGGGCACGGGAGCGATCGACCTCAGCACCTATCAGGATGGAGTACAAAACGTCATCGAAGTGGTGGTTCAGGAGAACTACCAACGCGAAGGCGACCAGATTCCGAATGTTTTCGTCGAGGTCTGGGTGTGCGACCCGGCGACGATTGTCGGCCCGTCTCAAGCGCTTAACCCTTCCCAGCCCGCCCCGCCCAGCAAATGCCTGACCGGGAGCGCGGGGTGGGGAGGCGGGTTCAGTGTCCCTGTCCAGGTGCCCGGATTCGTTCCGTACGCGGGCATGAGCTCGCAGCCTGGGGGACACGCCTGCCTGATCGCCAATTGTTACGGCAGCAACAGCGTGTCGGGACATCCCATAACCGACGGCCAGTCGCTAATAAACTCGACCACCGCCGACTTCGTCAGTCTGGTTCAGGACAACGCCCACGTGGCGCAACACAATATTTTCGCCGAGGCGATGTCGGGGTCGTCGAAGAGACATTTGTCTTTCCCCTTCAATGCCGTCGCCGCGGCGCCCAAAGGCGAGGAGAAGGTCATCCTGGAAATTGAGAGCGTCTCGGTGGACGCGGCGCTGACCAAGGACGACCTGTCGTTCCTGCGCAAGGGCCGGTACCGGGATCTGCGGTTGCATCCGTCGAGGACGCCTCTCAAGGCATTCGCAATTGAAGGCCATGGCGGGGCGGCGAAGAGCATTTCGATGGAGCTCCATGCCGGACACCCCGTTCCCTTGAGCATCCTGGCGGAGCTGGGCCCGGGAGACCATGAGCCAGGCGGCGTCCACGTCCTCAACGTCATCCAGAAAACGACCTCGGGCCGGGTCCAGGGAGGAATTCACCTTCTTGGGGTTGTTACCTAACGGTCATTCGGCTTCGTCCGATCAGCTCGCGGCTCGCCCTTCTCGCGCGCGGCCGCCCTCAACCTCCGCGATGAAGTCCGCGACCGCCCGGCCGATCGTCTCGGGATGATCCTCCTGGAGGAAATGCAGGCCGGCGCCGAGCCGCACGAGCTGGCAATCCTTAAGCTTGCCGGCGAACTCTTCCGCAAAGGCGGGCGACACGAGCGCGCCGGGTTCGGCGGCGAACATGAGCTTCGGATAGGCGGAGCCGGCAAGCGCCGCATGCGCCTTCTCAAGCCTCGCGACGACGTCGCCGGGCTCGCCGGCGATCGGCAGCTCGTTGGGAAACCGCCAGGTCGGCAGGCGCGACCGCGGCGTTAGGAACGGGGCGCGGTACACCGCCATCTCTTCGTCGGAGAGCTTGCGCAGCATTCCGCCCGGCAGCACCCGTTCGACGAAGACATTGCCCTCGAGGATGAGTGTCTCGCCTTCGCCGGCCGTGCGGAACTTGCGGAAGATCTCGCGCCCCTTCGAGCCGCGGACGAATTCCTCCCACGTTGGGATCAGACGGATGAACTCCATGAACGCCAGACCCCGAACGAAGTCCGGCCGCCGCGCCGCGAGGTCGAAGGCGAGCGCCGTTCCCCAATCCTGGGCGACGAGATAGGCCGGGCCGATCCCCGCCTTGGCGATGAAGGCGTCGAGATAGCGCGCGTGATCCTCGAACCGATAGGCGATGTCCGGCTTGCCCGACTGCCCGAAGCCGATGAGGTCCGGGGCGACGCAATGGGCAACCTCGGCGACGAGGGGAATGATGTTGCGCCAGATATAGGAGGAGGTCGGATTGCCGTGCAGGAAGAGCGCGACCGGCTTGTCCCGCCCGCCGGCCTCCCGATAGGCCATCTCAGAATCGAGGACGGGGAGTTTGGGCAGGCTGAAGTCGTTCATTTGGACGGGTCCCTGAACGTCGTGGCGAACGCGATGCGCTTGAAGCGCTCGAGCGGTTCGGCGTTGCGCTCGACTTTCATCCTGAGGATCGCGCCCTCCCAGGAGGAGAGCAGGAACTCGGCGAGNNCGCACGCCATTCGGCGAAAATCTCGCCAAGCCGGGCGCGCAGCGTCTCGCTCTGGGCCGCGGCCTCGAGGCTGAAATCGCCGATCAGGCAGCCGCGGCTGAACTCGTCCCCGGCGAGGCGGCGGGTGATGATGTCGAGATAGCGCCGGAGCCGCTCCCGGGGGCTCAAGCCGCCGTCGTCGAGGGCCTCGGCGACCAGCCGTTTCAATCGAGCGAAATAAAGGTCGAGCACCTCGCGGGCGAATTCCTCCTTCGAGCGGAAATGGTTGGTGAAGGAGCCCTGCGGCGCCGGCGCTTCGGCGACGATGTCGCGCACGCCCGCTCCGCCATAGCCCTTGCGGACCATGACCTTGAGGCCAGCTTCGAGGATGCTGTCGCGCAGGGACGCTCTAGCCATGCGAAGTGAATACGTACGTCCGTATTGCATGTCAAGCGGCGATTGGCGTCCTTGCCGATTGAGCGTCGAGCCCCGCCCGGTCGTCATGGCCGGGCTTATCCCACTTATTCCGAATTCCCCGCGATCAACAGCTAGCGCCAGTAGGACCAACATTTTCTTTCGGAAAAACAAGATCTGTGATACAGTCCCTCCATCATGACCGATGTCAGGAAATGTCCGCATGCGAAGATGAGCGTCCTACTGGACGCCGTGAGCGCCAAAGAAACTTTTTTTGCCCAGGGGGTCACGACAACCCGTTGAAAAGGTTCATTTCAGACAAGAGAATCCAAGGAAATCCAAGCTTTTTTCTTGGAAAAATTTGGCTGGAGCGCGGGCTGGCTTTGCTGGATTTGGCTAGATTTGGCGTCGGCTTGGGGATTGCTTCGCGATCACGTCCAGGAGCGCTGGCCCTCAACCTCGCCCGCAGGTTCCCGTTCCGCCCAGGCGCTGGCGCGGGCGCCGACCAGCTCGCCGATCCGCGCCACGCCGCGCTCCTCAACCGCGCGCTCGAGGCCGTCGAGGATCTCTTCGACGACGCCGGCGCCCTTCAGCGCGAGACCGGTATAGAGCTGCACCAGATTCGCGCCGGCTTCGATCTTGATGAGCGCGGTCCGGGCGTCTTCGACCCCGCCGCAGCCGATCAGCGGCATCGCCCCGCCGGTGAGGAGATAGGCGCGGGCGAGAAGCCTCGTCGACGGCTCGAACAGCGGCCGGCCGGACAGGCCCCCCGACTCGGCCCGGTTCCTCGAGCTCAGCGACGCGGGCCGGGCGACGGTGGTGTTGGAGACGATCAGCCCGTCGATGCGATGCGCGAGCGCCGCGGCGACGATGTCTTCGAGCCCGCGGGCGTCGAGATCAGGCGCGATCTTGACGAGCAGCGGCCGGCGGGGCTCGGTCTCGTCGCGCGCGGCGACCGCCCGCAGGATCAAGTCTTCAAGCGCATCGCGCCGCTGCAGGTCGCGCAAGCCGGGCGTGTTCGGCGACGAAATGTTGATGACCAGATAGTCGGCAAGCGCGGCGAAGGTCCTGACGCCGAGCACATAGTCCTCGACCCGGTCGGCCGCGTCCCGGTTGGCGCCGATGTTGACGCCGATCACCCCTATCGCGCCGCGGGACGACTGGCGCAAGAGGCGCGCCCGCGCCCGCTCGAAGCCGTCGTTGTTGAAGCCCAAGCGGTTGATGACGGCCGCGTCCTCCCTCAAGCGAAACAAGCGCGGCCGGGCGCTGCCGTCCTGCGGCTGCGGCGTCAGCGTGCCGACCTCGACGAAGCCGAAGCCGAGCTTCAGCATTGCGCCCGGGACTTCGGCGTTCTTGTCGAAGCCGGCGGCAAGCCCGAGCGGATTGGGAAATCGCAATCCCAGGATCTCGACCGCGAGCCGCGGATCGGCAGGCGGCGTCTTCGACGGCGGGGCGATCTTCAGTGCGTTGATCGCCGCGCGATGCGCCGTCTCCGCCGGCAGACGCTTGAGAACCGGACCTGTGACTTTGGCGAGCCTCACGCCTCGAGACTCCCGAAAACGTGGCGCCCGTTGGGTCCGAGCTTGAGCGGACGCGACCAGACGACGGCGCTCATCGGCAGGGCGGCGTAGAGGTGGGGAAACAGCGCCCCGCCCCGCGAGGGCTCCCAGCGCAGGTCCGCGCCCAAGGCGTCCGCGTCGACTGCGGCCAAGGTCAAATCCTCTCGGCCGGCGAACCATTTGGCCGCCGTCTCCGGGGCCTGCCCGGCGGTCGAAAAATGGATGAAGCCGTCGGCGCGATCAATCGCCGCGCCGGCGAAGACGCCGGCCGCTTCGGCCTCGCGCCATTCGTCGGCAGCGACGATCTTATAAACAACCATCGTCAACTGGGGCCACTGCGGACGGGCGTCCGGCGCCGTCACCGACTTGCGCCGCTCGGAAACGGCCCCTCCATGCGTTTATCAGCCTGGGCGCCGCGCAACGTTCGCTCACTCTTGCAGCATCCGTTTCAAAAGCTCAAGCGTGTCGCGCAAAGTCGGGTCGTTCTGCAGCAGCGCCTCGATCTTGCGCACCGCGTGCAACACGGTGGTATGGTCGCGGCCGCCGAAGCGCCGCCCGATTTCCGGCAGGGAGCGCGGGGTGAGCATCTTGGCGAGGAACATCGCCACTTGGCGCGGCTTGACCACAGCCGCGGTGCGGCGCGAGGAGAGAATGTCGGCGCGCGAGACGCTATAGTGGCTCGCGACCAGCTTCTGGATATCCTCGATCTTTACCCGTTTGGGCTCGTGGGTGCGGATGAGGTCGCGGATGGCCGCTTCCGCCGTCTCCACCGTCAGCGGCGGGCTGGTCGGCGTGCAATGCGCCCTGAGCCGGTTGACGGCGCCTTCGAGGTCGCGGCCGTTCGAGCGAATCGAGCGCGCGACAAAGGCGAGCACGGTCGGCGAAACCTCGAAGTGGGGCTCGGCCATGCGCGCGGCCGCGACCCGCGCCTCCAGAATCTTGAGCCGCAACGGCTCGTCGAGCACGCCGATCTCGACGCAAAGGCCGACGCCGAGCCGCGAGCGGACACGCTCGTCGAGCGATTCCAGATCGTTCGGAGGGCGGTCGGCGGCCACGATCACCTCGCGCCCGGCGTCGAGCAGGGCATTCAGCGCATGACCGAATTCGGCCTGGATCGCCTTTCCCTGCAGGAACTGCGCGTCGTCGAAAATGAGGAGGTCGATCGTCCTCAGCCGCTCCTTGAAGGCGATCGAGGTCTGGGCTTGGAGCGCGGCGACGAACCCGTACATGAACCGCTCGGCGGTCAGATAGATGACCGAGCGCCCTTGGCTCGTGGCGGTATGCGCGACCCCCTGGAGGAGATGGGTCTTGCCAAGACCGACCGCCGAATGGACGTAGAGCGGACAAAAGGCGGGCGTCCCGCCCCTGTTGTGATCGGCCACGCGCTTGGCGGCGTGAAAGGCGAGTTCGTTCGACCGCCCGACCTGGAAGGTCGAGAAGGTCAGCCGCTTGTCGAGGGGAGAGCCGGTCAAAGCATCACCAAACGTGGGCGCCGCCGACGGTCGGCTGGCCGGGCGGCGTTCGGCTGGCCCCCGATCGCCGCCCGGCTCGGGCGACTTGGGCGCCGCCTTGGCGGAGGGGACGCATTCGGTCGGCGGATTTTTTGCCGGCTCGAGAGGCGCGGAACAGCGCACGAAGATGAGGATTTGCACCACCGGACCGAATTCGGCGTTGAGCGCCACCGAGATATGCCCGACATAATGCATGTCGATCCAACTCTTGAGGAACTTCGTCGGCACGGAAAGCCGAGCCTGGCCCGATCCGACCGACACCAGCGCCAGGCGCCCGAACCAGCTGTTGAAGACGTCGTCGCCGAGTTCCGCCCGCAGGCGCGCGCAGCAGCGCCGCCATGCCTCGTTGAGCGGCGGACCGCCGAATCCGCCTTGGTCGACGCGATCCGGATCGGTTTCGTCAAAAATATCCATGAATGTAGCCCGGGCGAGAAGGTGGACAGCCGAAAATGCGGCGATGCCGAGGAACGAGTGGCGCTCGACGCTTTAGGTCTGCGCCCAGGGCAACCCGCCCGCCTTCCACCCGCCGGCGCCGCCTCTTCGGCGCGAATCGTCCAGCGGACCTTCGAATCCGTCCGAGACATTGAAACAGGGCCCCCACCCCGCGCTCGTCATCGCGATTGCGGCGTGCCGCGACCGCGCGCCCGAACGGCACAAGAACACCAGCGACGCGCCGCGCTCGACCCCCCCGGACTGGAAGAGCGCCTCGAGACGGGCAGCGAAATCGGCGTCGACCGCCATCGAAGGATAGGTCTGCCATTCCAGGAACAACGGCGTCTTACCGAGCGCATGAATGTCGGGCGTGCCAACGTAAGCCCACTCCGCCTTGGTCCGGACGTCGATCAAAACCGCGGACGCATCGCCCTCAAGCAGAGCATAGGCGTCGACCGCAAGCAGATCTCCAGCATATCCAGCGAAGTTTTGATAAGACATTGCCTCTCCCTCCGCAGCCCGCACTACGGATTTCTATGTGGATTCAATCTTATTCGTGAAAATGGGCCAAAAAAACCCGGCCCTAAACTTCGTGCCCGAACCTAGTTGCGACCGCCCTTGTCTCGCCGCTCTTACCGGAGCGTCTATTCTTTTTCTCTACTTACGCCCCGCCCGCCCATACACGCTACCCGCAACCAATTTTTCTCTCATTGCTTGGCGTCGTCAAAAACTATGGCACGGCTCGGGCGACGGCGCAACATTCGCGTGACGACCGAAAGGCCACGCAAGGGCGGCGAAAGGGGAGAAGTTTGAACAATTAACATATGTCTTTTTGCAAGGGCTTGATTCGAAGGACAAGATCGCGATGCTGTTGCAACCCGTCGAGCGAAAATAATCGCGTCGTCGACTCGCCGCGTTGCGTTGATTGCCGCGTTCGACTTTGGCGCTGACTCGAACCACGTTCGTCTTGGCGTTTAAGGGCTTGGCAATAATGAATTTTTCCTGAGCGCCCGGAGATCGCTCACGTCGTCGTCAATTCGTTGCAAAATTGTTATATGTCGTCTCATTGTCAGTCCTGGCCATAGCCCCCGCGAAACGGCGGCCGGCGCGGGAGCGAAGGATCGCCTCGCCTTTCAGGCTCGCGCTTCGGCTTGCTCCGGACCCTGAACCCGGTCGCGAGCAATGACGCCATAGAAGGCGGGAATCGCCAACAGGTAAGCGAGGCCGGCGACCTCGATCACCGCTGCAAGGCCGAAATTGGTCGCGATAACGGGCGCGGCCGCGGCCCCGATCACCGAGAAGCAGCCGTTGACGCCCCACGCCCAGACGAACATGTGATCCTTGCCGAGACGCCCAAGCGTCGTCATCGCCACTGGCATCGGGAAGCCCATCAGGTAGGCGGGCGGCGCAATCAGAAGGAAAGAGCACAGGAGACGCGCCGCATAGGGAATGGCGCCGATCGCGTCGAGCGCCCGGCCCAGAAACAATCCATAGAGGATCAAGAGCGCCGCGACGGCGACGAACAGAACCGGCATGACCGTCCGCATGTGGGGCAAGGCGCGTTCCGAGGTCAGGGCGCCGAGGCCCGAGAACACCAGCATGCCGGTGATCAGCACCGAGGCCGAGATGGTCGGATTTCCCAGCGCCATCACGAAATGGGCGATGAGCCCGACTTCGACCATGATGTAGCCCGCGCCGAGACAGGCGAAGTAGACGACGGTCAGGAGCTTGCCGCGCGAGCGCGAGAAGATGGTCCGCCAGCCCCAGATCAGCGGTATGACCAGAAGCACGGTCGCGGTCAGACAAGCGACGCCGAGCGTCGCCCAGATCAGGAGATAGCCCCACTCGTCCTGCAGCAGCTCGAGCCGGTCGAGCACGCGCGGCAGGTCAGCGGTTTTCACATAAGCGGCGAAGTAAGGCGCATCGTTGGTGAGCGCGCGCGTATTGAACACATAGCGATCCGCGATCTGCGGCCATTGGCCGGCGACGAGCGCGTGCCAAGCGAGCCGGCCCATGACGGTGGCCGGCAGAACGCCATCGTCAGGCTTGCCGGAAGGAGGCGCGTCGGCGTCCTGACCGCCCGGAGCGTTCGCGTCGGCGACCTCCGACGGCTCTGCGGCCGGCGGGCCGCCAGCCGCGCCGGCGAAAATCTGCTCGACATAGCCAGCGAGCGTGCTGTCTGTCTGCGACGAATCGTAGAAGAAGCCAGGTGAATAGATTTCGTCGAACGACATCGCGCGCGTGTGGGCGCGCAGCTTCTCGATCTCGTCGGGCGTAAACCCGCCATTCTTATAAAGCACGGTCGCCGTCGAGAGGTAGGACGAGGCGACGAAGAAGGAATTCGCCATATGCGCGGGATCGACCTCGCGCGCCGCCGTGGCCATCGTCGCATAGAGCTTCAATACCGACTTCGGCGGCTCCTCCTTATTCCAGAGCGTGACCGACAGCACGCCGCCGGGAGCCAGCGCGCGCATGTAGGTCTCCATCGCCTCCTGCGTATAGGAGAACTTCTCCACGATGGCGAAGCCGCCGGGGTTGGAGAGGCCGACCGAATCCGCAAGAGAGAGATCGATGATGTCGAAGCGCTCGGTGGTTTGCGCCAGGAAATGGCGGCCCTCGTAGCCAATGACGCGGACCTTGGACAGGATGTCGCCGGTGAAGTTGCGGATGACGTCGTCGTGAAACGCCTCGAGCACGGCGCGGTTGCCCTCGGCGACCGTCACGTCCTTGGCGCCGGAGTGCAGCGCCACCTCAGTCGAGATGCCGCCGCCGAACTGAACGATGAAAGTCTTCGGCGCCGACTTGATGACATAAGGGTAGACCATCGGCAGGAAGTGGAAGTACGCCGTCTCCTTGTCAGTCAGGTCGCGCATGATGCCGATCGGACCGTCGCCGTCGATGTAGAGGCCGAGATAGGCGTTGACCGGCATCGTCGGCAGGGTGAAGCCGGCGTTGTCGGACAGGCCAGGCGCAAAATGCAGATAGGAGCTCGAGTACGCCTCGAGAAAGCCGAACGGGGAAGCGCTCTCGTAGACTTTTTTCGCGTCCGGAAATTTGCGCGCGTAGGCGACGCCCTTGTAGTCGTTGACGGCCAGCGTCTTCAGGCCAAACATCTGCGGCGCGACGAAATGGCCGGCGAACGCGACCACGCCGGCGGCGACAAACGGAACGAGCGTGACCCGTCCGCCGGGGCCGAACGTCCAGGCCAGACAGGCCGCGAACCACAACGCCAACGGCGCGGCGATCAAATTGGCGGGCGTGAACACGTACATCGCCAATAGGACGACCAGGCCGCAGAGCCCGGCGCCGGCAAGATCGGCGAAATAGACCCGCCCGAATGTGCGATTGCTCCTGAGGAAAACGCATCCGAGGAAGAACGCGCCGGCCAGGAACGGCGTCAGCTCGGCGAGGAAAATCTGCAACAACTTCCACTTTTGCGCCGGGTCTGACACCAGGAAGATGGCGTTGAAGCCGAGATGCTGCACATAAAGGTTGGCGCCGACCGCGAGCGGCCCGAACAGCGCAAGCGAAAATGTGGCGGCGCCGCGCCAGCGGCGCGCGAACCAGTCCTTGGCGACGGTCATCGTCGCGCTCGCCAAGCCGAATCCGAGCATCGCCAGGCTCACCACCAGCGAGCCGAAATGCGCCCAGCTGCCGACGGAAAAGACGCGCATGACATCGATCTGCAGCGCAATCACCGCGCCCGCGCCCAGACCGACGGCGAAGTAGAGCCCTAGGCGCGAGCCCGGAACGGGCTCCGAGTCGAACTGCGTCTCCGCGTCGAGGATGTCGGCGGCCGGGAGTTTGCTCGCGTCGTTCATATCGTCTTTGAGCGGCCGGTGAGGCGCGGCCCGGACGCCCTCAGGGTTGAGGTCGCCGTCGCGGCCGAGACGAATCTGGGTCAAATCGCTGCTAGTTGTTGTGCGTGCCGACGATCTGCTCGCCTTCAAGCTTGGTGAACGGAACGAAGGGCACAATCCGCCCGCCGTAGATGTCCGATCGCGCGACTGTCATTTCGCCGTCCGCGCCTTGGTTCTTGACGACTTTCAAGACGCGCTGCGCGCCCGGGGGCCCGACCGGAATGACCATGATTCCGCCGGGCTTCAGCTGCTGAAGCAGCGGCGGGGGAACGTGGTCGATGCCGCAGGTGACGATGATCTTGTCGAACGGCGCCGCCTCTTCCCATCCATAATAGCCGTCGGCGGCCTTGCTCTTGATGACCCCGAATTCCACGTAGCCGTCCTTGATGAGCTGGTCGTAGATCGACCGCGTGCGATCAGCTAGCGGCTTGATGATCTCGATCGTGTAAACTTGGTCGGTCAGGTGCGATAGATACGCGGACTGGTAGCCGGAGCCGGTGCCGATCTCCAGCACCCTCTCCCCGACCTTGGGATCGATGTTCGACGTCATCCGGCCGACGATATGGGGGCCTGAAATCGTGACCCCGAAGCCGATGTCGAGGAAGGCGTGCTCATAGGCGCGTCCGAGATTCTGTTGCAACACGAACTTCTCGCGCGGCGTCAAAAGAAACGCGTGCTTGTGCCGATCGTTGATGAGGTCCTCATTGCGCACCATCGCGCCGAAGCGGTCGAATCGCTCGCCCAGGTATTTGGGATCCTCGCCGCGCTGCGCCACGCCCCAGGCCACGAACTTCTCGCGACTGTCGGTCGGCGGCGACATGTCGAACGTGAAAGCCGTCGGAACGTCAGCCATCGCCAGCCGCGGCGCGAGCGAGCCCGCAATCAGGCCGGCGGCGCCGGCGATAAATTGACGTCTAAGCACCAAAGGCCTCCTCAAACGGCTTTCGCCGGTTCGATCCCGGTAGGCCTGATATCCTAAACAAAAGGAAAACGCGACACCCGGAAACGTGAATTTTTGCCCATGATGCCGCGTTGTTGATCGCTTGCGAGGAGTCTCACCTTCGCCCGCTTCAGCGGGCCAATGGATCGCGCGCCCACTGTTTGAGCGTCCGCGTGTGGCGGATCGGCGCGAACGCGAGCGGCGACTGGGAGCGCCGTTCGCTGCGCGCTTCATCGCTGAAAGGCGACCCGACAATCCGGATTTCCGCCCCTTGCCGCTGAACCATGGCGAACAGCGTCGCGGCGTTGCCGGGCGAAATGCGGACACAGCCGTGCGACGCCGGACGCCCAAGATTGCCAACCGCGGTCGTCCCGTGAATCGCGTACTGGCCATAGAAGAAGATCGAGTGCGGCATCGGCGCATTGCCGTACTTGGCGGAGTGGACCATGACGTACAGCGCTCTCGGGCTGAAAACGCCGCGTGGCGTCGCATGACCGGCTCGGCCCGAAGATATCGGCCAGACATAGGTTTCCCCAGTCCCGGAATGCACGGTCATCGTCTGGGACGATAGATCGATGTTGATCTCGACATGCGCATAGGCATAGCTCGGCGCCGCCAACAGCGCCCCAAGCGCCAGGAAACGTCTGAATAGCTTTCGCATGTTTGCCCGCTCCCCTTCGTCGCCTCGGCCCGCGCGCCAAAATGGCGCAACCGCTCCCGCGCCGGCCCACGCCGAGCAATGGCGGCGCCACAGTCCCTGGCTTATGATTTTGGGGTCGCCCGTCGGGCCGCCGAGGCGAACCTGATCAAATCATGGCGCAGAATGGGCGATCGCGCAATCATGGTCCTGGAGATCCTCGGCGTGGCCCCCGCCTTCGAGCGAGAACTGGTCGGCGAGCAGGATGAAGTCCGGCTTTCCGGCAAGAGTCGCGCCGATGGCCGCGAGGCTATAGGCGCCCATCTGCGCCCGCGCGCCCTCGACGCCGTCGGCGAGCAACTTGAGCGGCGCGACGTCGGAGAGATCGGCTGAGTCCACCCGGCGCGCGAAATAGACCCGTCCTTGAAGCGGAACGGTCATCGCGCGCCAGTGGCCGTCGAACGTGGAGGCGTATTCGGCGAGCACCTTTATGACCGGGATGGCCACACAATCGACATGGACGTGGAATTGGTCCTGGCTGCGGGCCCATTGCGAGTTGATTGCAAGCCCAATGGCTTCCCGCGGCAGCACGCGGCCGAGCCGCGCCTCGACGAGATCCCTGGCCCCCCAGGCGTCGCCGAAGACGGGCGGCGCATCGGGCTCGAGCATCTGCGGGTCTTCAATCCCGGTGATCCGCCGGGTTGGAATCGCCAGCATCTGCGAAAGGCCGACGAGGTCCTTGAGGATCGCTACGCCTTCAGCGACGCCGCCGGTAAGATCGACGCGTTCGCAAGGCTTCGGTCCCAACCCGGCTTCGACATGGGGCACGCATTCGTCATGCACGATCCGCCACAGGGCGTTGGGGCCCGCGCGCGCGGACGTCGACGACAGCGCCAGAGCCAGAGCCGCAAGAGCCGCTTGATTTCGAATTGCGCGCCCCAAATTGCGCGCCCCAACGACCGATCGGAGCACGGCCCCGCCTCAAATGTGGATGGCGCGCTTCGCCACCGCCATCGCCGCCTCCTTGACCGCTTCCGACATCGTCGGGTGGGCGTGGCAAGTGCGGGCGAGGTCTTCCGCCGAACCGCCGAACTCCATGAGTACCGCGATCTCGTGGATCATCTCGCCCGCGCCGAAACCGACGATATGCCCGCCAAGCACGCGGTCGCTGGCGGCGTCGGCGAGAACCTTGACGAAGCCGTCGGTGTGACGCATCGCCCGCGCCCGCCCATTGGCGGTGAACGGAAACTTGCCGACGGCGTAGGCCACGCCCTCGGCTTTCAGTTCCTCCTCGCTCTTGCCGACCGAAGCGACCTCGGGGGTGGCATAGACGACATTGGGGATGACGCCATAGTTGACGTGGCCCGCCTGGCCCGCCAGCAGCTCGGCGAGAGCGACGCCCTCGTCCTCCGCCTTGTGGGCGAGCATTGGCCCGCGGATCACGTCGCCGATCGCATAGATCCCCGGAACGTTGGTGGCGTAATGCGCGTCGACCACGACTTGGCCGCGATCGGTCTTCACTCCCATCGCCTCGAGGCCCAGGCCTTCGGTGAACGGACGGCGGCCAATTGCGACGAGCACAATGTCGGCGTCGATCGTCTTCGCCTCACCGCCGGCTGCAGGCTCGATCGTCGCCTTGACGCCCGCCCCCGCCTTTTCCACCTTCGTCACCTTGTGACCGAGGTGAAAGACGAGGCCCTGTTTTTCCAGCGTGCGTTGCATCAGTTTAGCGACCTCGCCGTCGATCCCCGTCAGGACGCGATCGAGAAACTCGACCACGGTCACTTCCGCTCCCAGGCGCCGCCAGACCGAGCCGAGCTCGAGCCCGATGACGCCGGCGCCAACCACGATCAGCTTTTTCGGCGGCGCCGGCAGGCTGAGCGCGCCCGTCGACGAGACGACCGTCTTCTCGTCGATCTCGACTCCGGGCAGCCGCGCAACGTCGGATCCGGTCGCGATGACGATCGCCTTCGTTTCGACCGTCGTCTCCTTGCCGTCGGCGGCCTTGACGATCACCTTTCCCGGCGCGGCGATCCGCCCCTCGCCGCTCACCCAGTCGATCTTGTTCTTCTTGAACAGGTAGGCGACGCCGTTGACGTTGGCGGCGACGGTGGCGTCCTTGTGCTTCATCATCGCGGCGAGATCGAGCTTGGGAGCAGGGACGACGACGCCGAGCGGACCAAGGCCATGGGCCGCCTCGTCGAACATCTCCGTCGCATAGAGAAGCGCCTTGGACGGAATGCAACCGATGTTGAGGCACGTTCCGCCCAACGTCTTCATCTTTTCGACCACTGCGACCTTCATGCCGAGTTGCGCGGCGCGGATCGCGCACACATAACCCCCAGGGCCGGAGCCGATCACCACAACGTCATAGCTCATTCGAGTTCTCTCACGCTTGCCGCGACGATTGGGCGCGCGCCGGGTCTGGTCCGCTGGGCGAGGACCCGCCGCTCAGACGACGAGACGGTACAGCATCATCAGGAGGCCGATGACCGAAATTGCCCACAGCCCGGTGCGGACGTAGATGACGCCCATAAGGTAGATCGGCAAGTAGACGATGCGCGCGAGAATCCAGATCGTCGCCCCCGCCGCTCCCAAGCCGCCTGCCTGTCCAGTCGCGATCAGCGCCAGAGCCATAGCGATGAACGGGCCGTAATTCTCGACATAGTTGCCGAGCGCACGCGTCGCCCGGCCGCAGGCGAGGCCCTTGGCCGCTGGCTGGGTGTCGCGAGGCGTAAACAAATATGCGTCGCCAAATTCGGTGCGCGCCGCAAAGGCCTGCGTGAGAACGTGCGCCACCCATAACAACACGCTCAGCTCAAGACACGTCAGTTCACTCATGAGATCCTCCCCGATCGGCCGGCCCCACGAGGCCTTGCCGCTTCAGAGGTCTAGCACGAGCCGCGCTGGGTCTTCGAGCGCTTCCTTGACGCGGACGAGGAAGGTCACCGCCTCCCGGCCGTCGACGATGCGATGGTCGTAGCTCAACGCCAGATACATCATCGGCCGGATCTCGACCTTGCCGCCGACAGCCACCGGCCGTTCCTGGATCTTGTGCATGCCCAGGATGCCCGACTGCGGCGAGTTGAGGATCGGCGTCGACATCAGCGAGCCGTAGATGCCGCCGTTGGTGATGGTGAA
>PLUH01000130.1 GCA_003164825.1 Hyphomicrobiales bacterium | reverse complement strand
CACAGCCGCGCCGGCTGCATGCCGTGCAGCTATGGATCGCGCTGCCGGAGGCCGAGCGCCACCGTGCGCCTGCATTCCGCAACCACCCGCAGCTGCCGCTGCTGCAGCTTGATGGCTTCGACGTGCGCGTGCTCGCCGGCAACGCCATCGGGCGCAGCTCGCCGGTCGAGGTCTATTCGCAGCTCATGGCGGTGGACCTCGAGGCGAAGGGCGCCGCGAGTCTGAGCATGCCGCTGACGGCAACTTTCGAGCATGGCGCGCTGGTCACCGCGGGGCAGGCGCTCATTGCGGGCGAGCCTCTGACACCGGGGACGCTTCTGTATCTGCCCGCAGGTCGCGAGCAGCTCGAAGTGCGCTGCGATGCTGCCGCACGCATCATCGTGATCGGCGGCGTGCCATTCGCAGAAGACATCCTCTTGTGGTGGAACTTCGTCGCGCGGCGAGCGCAGGAGCTCGAACAGGCAACGCGCGACTGGACCAGCGGAACGCGCTTCGGGCAGGTGCGCGGCAGCCCCTCGCCGCCTCTGATCGCACCGAGCCTCGCGGGGCTGCAGCTGCGGCCCGGTAGCGCAGCTACTTGAAGACCACGGTGCGGCTGCCGTTCAGGAACACGCGATGCTCGATCACGTAGCGCACGGCGGCTGACAGCGCCCGGCGCTCCGAATCGCGGCCCGCGGCTACCAGCATGTCGGGCGTGTAGCCGTGATCCACGCGCTCGACGATCTGCTCGATGATCGGACCTTCGTCCAGATCGTGCGTCACGTAGTGTGCCGTGGCGCCGATCACCTTGACGCCACGGTCGTAGGCCTGGTGGTAGGNNGCAGCTTGGCCGCGAAGCCGTCCGACAGGATCTGCATGTAGCGCGCCAGCACCACCAGCTCGGTGCGCGTCGAGTCGATGAGCTCGAGCAGGCGCCGCTCCTGCTCGGGCTTGGTGGCCGCGGTCACCGGCAGGTGAAAGAACGGCAGATTGTGACGCGCGGCGGTCGGCTGCAACGTCACGTGGTTCGAGAGCACGGCGGTGATGTCCATCTTCAGCTCGCCGGTGCGGTGACGATAGAGCAGATCCTCCAGACAATGATCGAAGTTCGACACCATGATGAGCACGCGGGTGCGCTCGCGGCTGTCGTGGATCCGCCACTCGAGCTCCTCGGCGGCCGCGAGCGGCTCGAACTCCCGGCGCAGCTGCGCCAGATCGGCGCGCTCGCCGACCAGATTGTCGGTTCGCTGTTGCCGACCGGCGGCCTCTCCGCCATCAGCTACGCCGACCGGCTTTATCAATTGCCGGGCGGCGTCATCGTGATCGCCACCGGCTCGGTGCTGCTGAGGGAAATGTCGGCCCTTGTGGCGCTCGGCGACGAAAGGGGCGCGCTCGCCGCCCAGAACCGCGCGGCTTCGCTGACGCTGGCGCTCGGCGCACCCTTCGTGGTCGCATTCCTTCTCATTCCCGACCTCATCATCGCGGTCGCCTTCGAGCGCGGCGCCTTCACGGCGAATGCGACCCATCAGGCCGCTGGCGTGCTGGCGGCCTACGCGCTTGGCATGCCGGCGCTTTTGGTCGATCGGATCACGAGCGCGAGCTTTCTGTCGCGCGGCGACACGGCGACGCCGATGAAGGTCACGCTCATCGGCGTTGCGGTCAATGTGGCGCTCAAGATCGCTCTCTTCCGGCCGCTCGGAGCGCCGGGCCTCGCGCTCGCGACCGCCGCGGGCCTCTGGATCAAGGTCGCCGGCGTGTTCGCGCTCGCAAGGCGACGCGGCTGGACGGCGCCCGACGCGCGTCTGCTCGCGACATTCGCGGCGACCCTCTTTGCCGCGGGCGCGCTGGCGCTCGCGCTGACGGTTGCCGATGGACCGCTCGTTCAGCTCATGGCGCATCTCCCGCGCTTAGCCCGCGAAGCGAGGCTCTTGGCCCTGATTGCGATCGGGGTCGCGGTTTACTTTCCCGCCTTGGGCGCCGGGCTTTGGCTGACCCAAGCCATGCCGGCGGCCGTCCTCAAACGGGCGCTGGGGGTGCTTCGGCTCGCTCGGTGAGCGCTGCCAATCCCGCCACCAATTCTCCGCGACCTTTCGCCGATGACGCTCGCCGCAAGTCGATCACGCTTGACGGGCGCGCCAGCAGGCCTTCCTGTTCGGCGATGGGAGGAATTGAAATGAGCGTTCAAGCGCGTGACCTGGCGGTGGAG
This sequence comes from Hyphomicrobiales bacterium, assembly GCA_003164825.1. Lineage (GTDB taxonomy): Bacteria > Pseudomonadota > Alphaproteobacteria > Rhizobiales > Beijerinckiaceae > Roseiarcus. The sequence continues at coordinate 20,738 of PLUH01000130.1, read as the reverse complement.
TTCGCCTACCGCTTTGGCCGCGTGCCAACGGTCAGCCGCGCGCCCGGCCGCGTCAATTTGATCGGCGAGCATACCGACTATAACGATGGCTTCGTCATGCCGGCGGCGCTCGAATTCGCCACCTTGACCGCAGCGTCGCCGCGGCCCGACCGCCGCCTCCGGATCTATTCGATGATCATGGACGAGACCCGCGAGTTCGATCTTAATTCCCCGCCCGCGGTCGCGGCCGGCGACTGGTCCGACTATATCCTCGGCGTCGCGCTCATGCTGGAGAAGAGCGGACGGACTTTGAGCGGCGCCGATCTCGTCGTTTGGACCGACGTCCCGATCGGAGCCGGCTTGAGCTCCTCGGCCGCGCTCGAAGTCTCGTGCGCGCATGCGCTCATCACCGCGGCCCGGCTGCCGTTCGAGCCGATCGAGATCGCCAGGATCTGCCAGCGGGCCGAAAATGACTTCGTCGGCATGCGCTGCGGGGTGATGGATCAATATATCTCGTGCCGCGGCGTCGCCGGCCATGCGCTATTGATCGACTGCCGCAGCCTGGCCTCGCGCAACGTCGCCATCGCCCCGAACCTCCGGCTTCTCGTCGCCAACAGCATGGTCCGCCACCAGCATGCGGGCGGCGAGTACAACGCCCGGCGCGAAGCTTGCGAGGAAGGGGTCAGGCTGCTCCGCCGCACTCTCGGGCCGATCAAGGCGCTGCGCGACGTGACCCCCGACCAGCTCGAAGCGAGCCGCCGCAAGCTGCCCGATCTCATCTACCGCCGCTGCCGCCACATCGTCACCGAGAACNNGTCGATGCGCGACGACTTCGAGATCACCTGCCCGGAGGTCGATGCGCTGGTCGGCCTCGCCCAGACCGTCGAGGGGGTCTACGGCTCGCGGATGACCGGCGGCGGTTTCGGCGGCTGCACGGTCAGCCTGATCGAAGCCTCCGCGGTTGAGAAGGCGTCGCGGATCATGATCGACGGCTATCGGATCGCGACCGGGCTCGAAGCCGAAATCTTCGCCTGCGCGCCGTCGGACGGCGTTCGCCTGATTCCCGTTTGAGGAGCCCCGCGCCCGTGGCGAGCATGAGCCCGCTCCGCAACGCCTCCCACCGCCGGCTCAATCCGCTGACCGGGGAATGGGTGCTGGTCTCGCCTCACCGCACCCAGCGCCCCTGGCAGGGCCGGCGCGAGCTGAAAGCCGCGACGCCAGCGCTCGCCCATGACCCGGACTGCTATCTCTGCCCGGGCAACCTGCGCGCCAACGGCGTCCGCAACCCGGACTATCCGCACACCTTTGTGTTCGACAACGATTTCCCGGCGCTCAAGGCCGACGCGCCGACGACCAGGGAAGTCGACGGGCTACTGGTCGCCGAGGGCGAAACGGGACTCTGCCGCGTGCTCTGCTTTTCGCCGCGTCACGATCTCACGCTGGCGGGAATGGCGGTCGCCGACATCGAGCGCGTCGTCGACGTCTGGGTCGAGGAGACGATCGCCCTCGGCGGCCTGCCCGACATCGCTTCGGTGCAGATCTTCGAGAACCGCGGCGAGATGATGGGCGCGTCGAACCCCCATCCGCACGGCCAGATCTGGGCGACCCGCCATCTGCCGAACGAACTCGAGAAGGAGACCGATCGCCAGGCCGCCTATCTCGTCCAGCATGGCCGGCCGCTGCTGGTCGACTATCTCGATCGTGAGCTTGAGCTTGGCGAACGGGTCGTGTTGGCCAACGACGATTTTTGCGTCCTCGTGCCGTTCTGGGCGATCTGGCCGTTCGAGACCATGATCCTGCCGCGGCGGCGGATCGGCGGCTTCGACGAACTGAAAGCGGGGGAAAAGACCTCGCTCGCGGCGGCGCTCTCCGAGCTCACCAGGCGCTACGATAAGCTGTTCGATGCGCCGTTCCCCTATTCAATGGGCTTCCACCAGAAGCCAACCGACGGCGCCGTCCACGCCGAGTGGCAGATGCATGGCCATTTCTACCCGCCGCTCCTGCGCTCGGCGACGATCAAAAAGTTCATGGTCGGCTTCGAAATGCTCGGCTCCCCCCAGCGCGACCTCACCCCCGAGGCGGCGGCCGGGCGGCTGCGGGAGGCGCTGGAATGAATCCGTCTCCCTGCGATCAGAAAAGGCTGAGATGGTGTTGGCGCATGTATTGCGCTCCCGCCCTGGCCCTCTGCTTGCTCTCGTTCTCCATGTGCCCGATGTGATGTCGGTACGAGTCCGACCGCTTCGGGACGTAGTCGTTTTTGTAGGTTGCGGCTGTAGCGGCGGGAACCGCGGCGAGAAGCGGCAGAGTTAGCGCCGCCATGAGGCAGATCGTGGCGAGTGCATTGGGCATTGCGGATCTCCAAAGTCATCCATCAAGGTCGGGCGGAAGCTGAAAGCGTCCGCCTTCCTGACATGCTCTCAATGGCTCGGCGGACCGATTTGTTCCCGTCCTGCCGATCGGCGCCCCGGATGGCGGGATCGGCCGGGATCGAAAGTTAGACCAGTCGAATCGGTCCCGGATAGTTGGCGATGGCGGGGTCGGACGTTACGAGCGTCAGCCCTTCGACCGTGGCCTGAGCGACCAGCATCCGGTCGAACGGGTCCTTGTGAATCGCCGGCAGGCCGGCCAGCGCCGCCGCATGGGCGCCGGTCATCGGAAGCTCCGTATAGCCATTGTCGAAGAGTCCGCGGCGAAAGAATCCGGCATGGAGGCGAAAGTCGTCGCGACCCCGGGCGGTCTTGATCGCGATTTCCCAAATGCTGATCGCGCTGAACACAACGTCATTGTTCGGGTTTTCGACCAACGCGCGCGTTGCGGCGCTGAGTCTCTCCGGCTCGTTTGCGGCCCAAAGCAGAATATGAGTGTCGAGCAGCAGCCTCATTCGTCGCCGTGGAACAGCTTCTCGATTTCCTGCTGGTCCATCGTGTCGAAATCATCAGGCACGGTGAATTCGCCCCGCAGGAAACCTAACCGCCGGGGCGCCGCCGGGGCGTCGATCGGCACGACCTTGACCATCGGCTTGCCGGCTTTCGCGATGATGAACGGCTCGCCTTTCGCAGCGGCGTCGATCAGTTTGGAAAGGTGGGTCTTGGCGTCATGAATGTTGACGGTTTTCATCGGCCCGCTCGGACTAAGCCCGGTTAGTCTAGTTGACCAGCGCCGGCTGTCAAGACGGGATCGTTTCTCCTCTCCGCTCGTACTCCACGAACGCGAAATCCGCGTCGTCCCGGGGGCCGCGCGCGCCCTTCTCGCGCCTGACCTCGCGCCACTTGCCCGGATCGATCGGCGGGAAACGCGTCTCGCCCGTCGCGTCCAGCGCGACTTCGGTGATGAGAAGCCGCTCGGCCAGCGCCATCGTCTGGGCGTAGATCTCGCCCCCGCCGGCGACGACGACTTCGTCGGCGCCCATGACGCGGGCGCGCTCGGCGGCGAGTTCGAGCGCAGCCTTGAGATCGTGGGCGACGAGGACGCCCGGGGCGGCGAAGCCGGGGTCGCGGGTGACGACGATCGTCTCGCGTCCGGGCAGCGCGCGGCCGATGGTGAGATAGGTCTTGCGTCCCATCACCATGGGCTTGCCCCACGTCAGCGCCTTGTATCGTTTGAGGTCGCTGGAAAGCCGCCAGGGGAGTCCTTGATTTGCGCCGATGACGCCGTTGCGGGCGACCGCCGCGACCAGGACGAGAGGCGCATGCCTCACACCGCGACCTTGGCCTTGATCGCCGGCCACGGGTCGTAGCCCTCGAACACGATAGCGTCGGCGTTGAGGTCGAAGATCGAGCCGGCGTCGCCGAGCTTGAGGCGCGGCAGCGGGCGTGGCTCGCGGGCGAGCTGCTCGCGCGCTTGGCTCTCGTGATTGCGGTAGAGGTGGGCGTCGCCGAACGTATGCACGAACTCGCCGGCTTGAAGCCCGCATTCGTGGGCGACGAGGTGGGTCAAAAGCGCGTAGCTCGCGATGTTGAACGGCACGCCGAGAAAGATGTCGGCCGAACGCTGATAGAGCTGGCACGACAGCCTGCCGCCGCTGACATAGAACTGGAACAGGCAGTGGCAGGGCGCAAGCTTCATCCGTTCGATCTCGGCGACGTTCCAGGCCGAGACGACGAGGCGGCGTGAATTGGGATTGCGCCGGATCTCGCCGATCACCCAGGCGATCTGATCGATCGTTCGCCCGTCCGGTCCTTCCCATGCGCGCCACTGCTTGCCGTAGACCGGGCCGAGGTCGCCGTTTTCGTCGGCCCATTCATCCCAGATGGAAACGCCGTGCGCCTTGAGATAGGCGACGTTGGTATCGCCGCGCAGGAACCAGATCAGCTCGCGAACGATCGACTTGAGATGGAGCCGCTTGGTCGTGACGAGCGGAAAGCCTCGCGCGAGATCGAAACGAAGTTGGCGGCCGAAGACCGAGCGCACCCCGGTGCCAGTGCGGTCGCCCTTCACCGCGCCGTTCTCCAGTGCGTCACGCATGAGATCGAGATACGCGCGCATGCCTGCGATCCTTGTGGCTTAGCGGACCGCAACCTCTATCCGATTCGCCACTCCGCGGACAGCGCTTGGGCAGCGACGCGCTTCAGTGCAGGCTCACGGTCTCGAGTTCGTGCTCCCAGGCGTTGGCGATCGCGGCGTCCTTCGAATCGGTCAGCATGATCGGCGAGCCGTCGGCGCCGAGCAGCGCAAACAGCGTCATCCCCGGCTTGAGCGGCGGAGCCTGCGGAAAGAGACGGGCGACATCTTCGGAATTGATCGTCTTCACATAGGCGAGAGCGCCGTCGCCGAGATGGGCGAACTCCTGCGCGGTCAGGTCCGGGGTCCCGGCCGTCATCTTGTTGCTTTCCGGTCTCATCGCGTCTCTCCTTGTCCGGCGGTCGCTTCGACCCGCCGCGCCCGCATCCCTTAATCGCGAGCCGATATCCGTATCTTTCGCACCACCCGCTCAGGCTGCGGCCGAACGAGATCGATCCACAGCAGTCCCTGCGCCAGATCGGCGCTCAGGACCTGCATCCCGTCCGCTAGGAGGAAGCTGCGCTGGAACTGCCGCGCGGCGATGCCACGATGCAGATATTCCCGCGTCTTGTCCTCCTGCTGCCGGCCGCGGATCGTGAGTTGGTTGTCCTCGACCGCCACCTCGATCTGGTCCTGCGAGAATCCCGCCACAGCCAGCGTGATCCGCAGCCGCTCTGGCTCGCCGCCCTCAGCGGCGATCCGCTCGATGTTGTAAGGCGGATAACCGTCCGCCCCGGTCTTCGAAACCTTGTCGAGCGCCCGCTCGAGGTCGTCGAAGCCGAGCAGCAGCGGAGAGGTCAGCGCCGTCACACGCACCATTTTCGAAGCCCCTTTCAGGCGCCTCACGGACCTCTGGGACCTTCATCGAGAAGCGTCCGGTCCGCCTTAGCCTTCAACTCCGGACCGCTAAAAACTGTTCCGGATGAGGAAGATATGGGGCCGGGCGCAGCACGTTCAAGGCGCCGGCTTTCCCGGCGGAAGGCCATCGGCTGGCGATGTTTTCGACAATTCTGCTAAAATGCTGCGCTTCAAATCTGAATCAATCGTTTATGCTCGGGCGCCTCGGGGCCGGAGGGCGGGGACCTATTGACCAAGAGCAAGCTGGCGTCCGGCCGCCTCGGAACCAAGCGGCAATGCTTGGCTTGCGGGGCCAAATATTACGATCTCGGCCGCCAGCCGCCGGTCTGTTCGCGGTGCGGCGCGCGCGCGGAGCCGAAGCGCGCGGGCGAGCAAGCGGGAGCGCAGGCGGCGGACGAGGAGAAGGTCGCCAAGGCGCAGAGATCCGCCGCGCCCATCGCCTCGCCGGCGCGGCCGATCGGCCGCGAATGGTCGCCCGAGCAGGCGCAAGCGATCGACGCGGTCGGCCGTTGGCTCAAGACGGGCGAGCCGCAGGTCTTCCGTTTGTTCGGCTATGCCGGGGTCGGCAAGACGACGCTCGCCCGCCACATCGCCGAAGGCGCGCGCGGCGACACGGCCTTCGCCGCCTTCACCGGCAAAGCTGCGCTGGTGATGCGCTCCAAGGGCTGCGCCGGCGCGACCACCATCCACGCGCTCATCTATCGGGCGAGCGAGGGCGCGGAAGGCGCGCCGACCTTCACCCTCAACGCCGACGGGCCGGCTTCCCGCGCCGGGCTCATCGTGATCGACGAATGCTCGATGGTCGACGCCGAGCTCGCGCGCGACCTGCTTTCGTTCGGCAAGCCGATCCTGGTCCTGGGCGATCCGTTCCAGCTGCCGCCGGTCAAGGGCGGCGGCTATTTCACCGACGGCGCGCCGGACGTGATGCTGACCCAGATCCATCGCCAAGCGCACGACAATCCGATCATCCGCTTGTCGGAGGTCGTGCGCTCGGGCGGCGAGCTCCAGGAAGGCGCCTATGGCGAGACCCGCGTCATCCGGCGCGCCGCCGTCGACGCGGCTGAGGTGCTCGGGGCCGATCAGGTGCTGGTCGGGACAAATCGGACGCGGCGCGCCTATAACCAGCGGATGCGCGACCTCAACGGCTTCAACGAGCCGCTGCCGGTCGCCGGCGACCGTCTGGTCTGCTTGCGCAACGATCGCACAAAAGGCCTCATCAACGGAGGCTTATGGCGGGTCGAGGCCCTCGGCGGGGTGAAAAAGGACTTCGTCAAGATGACCTTGCGCTCGGAGGACGAGGGCGCCCGAGCCGCCGTCAAGGTCGCCGTGCTGGCCGCATTCTTCGAGGGCAGGGAGGGCGAGCTCGCTTTTGCACTGAGACGCGAATCGGATGAGTTCGACTATGGCTATGCGCTCACCGTCCATAAGGCTCAGGGGTCGCAGTGGGACAACGTGATGCTGTTCGATGAAAGCTTCGCCTTCCGCGAGCATCGGGCGCGCTGGCTCTATACCGGCCTGACGCGGGCGGCGCGGCGCCTGACCGTGGTGCGGTGAGCGGGCGGGGGCCATAAACCCTGCCGTCCGAAAGACCATTGATGCCGGGGCCGCATTACCGCTAGGATTGCCGCTGCGGCGCCGGAGACATTCCCATGCGTACTTTCATCCCGATGAGGGCGGCTGCCGCGTCCGCCGTGATCCCGATCTTCTTTTCGCTTGGCCTCCAGGCCGCGCTCGCCCACGCGCAAGCATCGTTCAGGTCGCCGGTCATGCGCCCCGGCTTCGTCCATGGCCACGGTCGAACGCTGGGCTGGCGCAACGCGGGCGGTCAATCGTGGACCTGGCGAAGCCAGAACCGCTGGAGCCGCAACGGCTGGTTCTCGAATCAGGGCGGGTTCTACGGCTCGGGCTTCTGGTTTTCGCCCTATGGATTCGCAGATGCGGTCAGCGGCGCCAGCGGTGACGTCCCGGTGATCGTGGTCGGCGGGCCGCTCAACGATTTTCCCGCCGCCGTGACCGAAAGCGCCGACCGGAACTCCGAAAGCGGCTGCGTGCTCCATAAGCTCATTTACGACGAGAGCGGAAAATACGTCGGCGAGCGTCAAACTCCCGAATGCTGACCCAAGCCGCCGCGGCCGCGGGCCGTTTGCCCGTCGGGAGACGGGCTATGGGGAGCGGGAGGGCGCGCGGCGGCGTATCTCGAGGGCCTGCTCTGAGCTTGCCGAAGGGGACGAGGATTTCGGTCCGCGCAATAGCGATGAGCCATGTCATCTGACTCGGTCGTCATCGTCGGCGCCGGCCATGCGGGGGTTCAGGCGGCGGTGAGCCTGCGCGAGGAGAAGTTCGACGGCGACGTGGTCCTTCTCTCGGCCGAGAAGGATGTGCCCTATCAGCGCCCGCCGCTGTCGAAGGCGTTTCTGAAGGGCGAGATGGACATCCACGGCCTGCCGCTCAGGGCCGAAGCCCACTTTCGCGACCAGCGCATCGACTTGAGACTCGGCGTCAGCGCAACGAGGATCGATCGCGCGGCGCGGCGGGTCGAGCTCAGCGACGGCGGCGCGGTCGGCTACGGGCATCTCATCCTCGCGACCGGCGCGCGGCAGCGGCGGCTCGACGTTCCGGGCGTCGATCTGCCGGACGTATTTGCGCTCCGCGACATCGCCGATGCGACCGCGATCCGCGAGCGGCTCGGCCCGGGGCGCAAGGTCGTCATCATCGGGGCGGGGTTTATCGGCCTCGAAATCGCGGCGACCGCGACCAGCCTCAAGGCCGAGGCGACGATCGTCGAGATCGCGCGGCCGATGGGGCGGGCGGTCTCGCCGATCATGTCGGATTTTTTCTTGGGTGCGCACGCCGCCTTCGGCGCGCGGTTCCGGCTCGGGGTCGGCGTCGCCGCGATCAAGGGCCGCGAGCGCGCCGAAACGGTCATCCTCACCGACGGCGAGGGCTTGAGCGCGGACATGGTTGTCGTCGGGGTCGGCGTCGTCGCCGAGGATTCGCTCGCGCGGGCGTGCGGCCTCGAATGCGCGAATGGAATCGTGGTCGACGAATACCTGCGGACGTCTGACCCCGCGATTTCGGCGATCGGCGACTGCGCCGACTTTCCCAATGCCGCGCTTGGCTTCCGCACCCGACTCGAGTCGGTGCAGAACGCGGTCGATCAGGGACGCTCAGTCGCCGCCCGCCTTGCCGGCAAGCCTGCGCCATATGAGGCGCTGGCCTGGTTCTGGAGCGACCAGCAGGACTTGAAGCTGATGATCGCCGGCCTCTCGCACGGCGTCGACCGATGGGTCGTGCGCGGCGATCCGGCGACGCGGGCGTTCTCGACCTTCGGCTTCCGCGGCGGCAAGCTCGCGGTCGTCGAGTCGGTCAACCGCGCCGGCGACCACGCCGCCGCCAAACGCATCATCGGCACGCCGAAGACGCTGACGCCGGAAGAAGCGGCCGACCCGGCCTTTGACCTGAGGGCGCTGGCGAAGCGGTAGGCGATGAATAAGGCAATGTGCGAGGCGTGATCGTCACAGGGCAGGCGAACCGCTACGCCACTTCTGGCGCGAGGCGGGAGACCTTGATCGACGCGGCCCGAGCACGGACCTGGGCGAGGTCGTGACTAGCCTGCAGCCGCAACCACGCGTCGGCAGTGCCGCCGAACGCCTTTTCCAACCGGTACGCCATCTCCGGCGAGACGGCGCTGCGGCCAGCAATGAGGTTATGGAGCTGCTGCCGCGTGACGCCTAGGCCTTTCGCCGCATCTACGATGGTGAGGCCCATTTCCGCGATCATGTCGCCAACCATCTCGCCCGGGTAGGGCGGATTCTTCATCGGCATGGTTGTCGGTTCCTTCAATGATAGTCGACGAGGTCAACATCAAAAGCTTTGCCGTCCGCGAACCGAAAGATGATCCGCCAGTTCGCGCGCACGGTGAGCGACCAAAAGCCTTTGAGGTCGCCCTTCAGGGGATGCAACCGGAAGGTCGCCAAATCGAGGTCGCCGACACTTTGCGCCGCATCGAGCAAGGCCAAAATCTGCCGGATTTTCCGCACATGCTCTGCGTTGAGCCCTCTGGAGTTGTCATCCTCGTAAAGCTGTCTCAGGCCCCTGTGCCGAAAACTCGCGATCATTGCCCTCAGTTATCCGTCAGTTGACTCGTGTAAAGCGCTGCTTTACACGAGTCAACTATAATTTTACGCCCATTGTAGACCCATGCCGCCAGTCAGAAAAACGCGATAGGAGTCGACGCACCGAGATCTGGCGGCCTCTAAAGCGAAATCTTCGCCCGCGCCGCCAGTTCGCCGACGATGCCGCGCCGGAACGCCAGCACGCAGGCGACGAAGACCACGCCCTGGATCACCGTCACCCACTCGCCGAATTGGGCGAGATAGTTCTGCATCGAGACGACGATGAGCGCCCCCACCACCGGGCCGTAGAAGGTGCCCATGCCGCCGACCAGCGTCATCAGCACGACCTCGCCCGAGGTCGAAAACGAGACGTCGGTCAGCGATGCGTTCTGGGCGACGATCGCCTTCATCGCGCCGGCGAGGCCGGCGATCGCAGCCGAGAGGACGAAGGCCGCGAGCTTATACTGGAGCGTGCGATAGCCGAGCGAGACGGCGCGCGGCTCGTTCTCGCGGATCGCCTTCAAGATTTCGCCGAACGGCGAATTGACCGTGCGCTGGACGGCGAGGAACCCGAACAGGAAGACCACGGCGACGAAGACGTAGAGGATCCACGGATTGGAGAGATCGATGAGCCCGAGCGCCTTGCCCTGCGGCACCCCCTGGATGCCGTCCTCGCCATGGGTGAACGGCGCCTCGACGCAGAAGAAGAACACCATCTGGGAAAAAGCGACGGTGATCATGGCGAAATAAATGCCGACGCTGCGGATCGCGAGCGCCCCGGTGACGAAGCCGAGCACTGCGGATGCAGCGACGCCGAGCGCGATCGCGGAAACCGGCTCCAATCCCCACACTTTCGCGGCGTGGGCGCAGACATAGCTCGCGAGGCCGAGGAACATCGCATGCCCGAGCGAAAGCAGGTTGGCGTAGCCGAGCAGGAGATTGAACGCGCAGGCGAACAGCGCGAAGCACAACGCCTGCATGATGAAGAACGGGTAGGCGACAAACGGCGCGATCACGATCAGCGCGACCATCACCGCGAAGGCGATCGCGTTGGCGCGGCGATCGCGGCTCGTCGTATCGGCCGCCGCGACGGAGGCGTCGAGGTTCATGTCAGGCCGCCCTTCCAAACAGGCCGGTCGGCCGGATCAGGAGCACGATCGCCATGATGACGAACACCACGGTGTTCGACGCCTCGGGATAGAACACCTTGGTCAGCCCCTCGACGACGCCGAGCACGAAGCCGGTCACGATCGAGCCGAGGATCGACCCCATGCCGCCGATCACCACCACCGCGAAGACGACGGCGATGATGTCGGCGCCCATGCCCGGGCGGACCTGAGTGATCGGCGCGGCCAAAACGCCGGCAAACGCCGCGAGCGCGACGCCGAAGCCGTAGGTCAGCGTGACCATCCGCGGCACGTTGATGCCGAAGGCGCGCACCATGGTCGGGTTCTCGGTCGCCGCGCGCAAATAGGCGCCGAGCTTGGTCTTCTCGATCATGAGCCAGGTCGCAAGGCACACGACGGCCGAGGCGAGAATCACCCAGCCGCGGTAGACCGGCAGGAACATGAAGCCGAGATTGTAAGCGCCGCCGAGCTGCTTAGGGATGGCGTAGGGCAGGCCCGAGGCGCCGAAATAATTCTGGAACAGCCCCTGAATGATGAGCGCCAGACCGAAAGTGAGCAGTAGGCTGTAAAGCGGGTCGAAGCCGACGAGGCGCTTGAGGAATAGCTGCTCGACGATCGCCCCGATGGCGCCAACCGCCAACGGGGAGAGGATCAGCGCCCACCAGTAATTGAGACCCGAGTACTGAAGCAGAAAGTAGGCGGCGAAGGCGCCCATCATGTAGAACGCGCCGTGGGCGAAGTTGACGATGGTGAGCATGCCGAAAATGACGGCAAGGCCCAGACTCAAAAGCGCATAAAAAGAGCCGTTGATGAGCCCGATCAGCAACTGGCCGTAGAGCTGCGGCATGCTGATGGCGTGGCCGAATATGTTCATGGGGTTCTTGCCCTCATCCGGCGGGCTTCGCCCGCCACCTTCTCCCGCAAGCGGNNCGCTAGGCATGACGCACCCCCTCTCCCGCGTCGCGGGAGAGGGCTGGGGTGAGGGGTCGGCGCGCGACAGTCATCACACCCCCAGCGCCTCGTGCAGCCTGTCCATTCGCCCGGCGAGCTCCGAACTGGCGAAGGCGTCGATGATCCGGCCGTCCTCCATGACGAAAAATCGGTCGGCCAAAGTCGAGGCGAAACGGAAATTCTGTTCGACGAGCAGGATCGTGAAACCCTCCCGCTTGAGCTCGGCGACGGTGCGGCCGATTTGCTGAATGATGACCGGCGCGAGACCCTCCGTCGGTTCGTCGAGCATCAAGAATCGCGAGCCGGTGCGCAGGATCCGCGCGATCGCGAGCATCTGCTGCTCGCCGCCGGAAAGCTTGCCGCCGCCGCTGGCGAGACGCTCGCTCAGATTGGGAAAGAGCGAGAAGATCCGCTCGACGCTCATCGCGCCAGACTTGTCAATCTGAGGCGGAAGGAACAGATTCTCCTTGACCGTCAGACTGGCGAATATCGCGCGTTCCTCCGGACAGAACGCGACGCCGAGCCGGGCGATGCGGTCGATCGAGAGGTCGATGAGCTCCTTGCCGCCGAATGTGACCGATCCGGTGCGCTTGCCGACGATGCCCATGATCGCTTTCAGGGTCGTCGTCTTGCCGGCCCCGTTGCGTCCGAGGAGGGTCACGACCTCGCCCTCCCGCACATCGAGATCGACCCCGTGAAGAATGTGCGATTCGTTGTACCAGGCCTGCAGGCCCTTGACGCTGAGCACAGTCCGCCCGACCGCCGCCGGCGTCGGAGCAAGCGCCGCCTCAGCCATTCCCCACTCCCATATAGGCCTGCTTCACCTCCTCGTTCTCCGACACCTCGCGATAGTCGCCCTCCGCCAGAACACGCCCGCGCGTGAGCACGGTGATGCGGTGGGAGAGGTTGGCGACCACCTTGAGATTGTGCTCGACCATCAGGATGGTGCGGTTCGCCGACACGTGCCGGATCAGGTCGGCGGTGCGATCGATGTCCTCGTGGCCCATGCCCGCCATCGGCTCGTCGAGCAGCATCATTTCCGGCTCGACCGCAAGGGTCGTCGCCAGTTCCAGCGCCCGCTTGCGCCCGTAGGAAATCTCGCCCGCCTTCGAATTGGCGAACGACGTGAGCCCGACGTCATCAAGCAGCGCCAGCGCTCGCTGGTTGAGCGGCTCGAGAGCCGCCTTGGAGCGCCAGAAGTCGAACGAATCGCCGCGCTTTCGTTGCAGCGCGATGCGGACGTTCTCGAACGCGGTCAGGTGCGGGAACACCGCCGAGATCTGGAACGAGCGGACGAGGCCCAGCCGCGCCACGTCGGCCGGCCTGAGACTGGTGATGTCGCGCCCGTTGAAAGTGATCCGCCCGCCGGTCGGCGCGATGAATTTCGTCAGCATGTTGAAGCAGGTGGTCTTGCCGGCGCCGTTCGGGCCGATCAGGGCGTGGATCGTCCCGCGCTTAACCCGCAGGGAAACGTCGCTCACCGCGCGGAAGTCGCCGAAGCTCTTGCTGAGGCCGTCAGTTGCGAGAATATCGTCCATGCTCATTCTCGCCGATCGGCCGAGCGCATGCGCTTCCCCCCAATTGAAGATGGAATCCAATCAACTCGCTGGCGCGCCGGTTGTAAAGTCCAAAAAGGCGACAGTCCGACCGGCTGCCCGATCAACGTTCGCGGCGGAGATAGCGCGGGAGGCCCGCCTGCGCCTCATCGAATCTGCCGCTTCGACTACCCGTCTGTACGCCGATTGTGTAGCCGGCGCTCCCAGTCGAGCGCCTGGCGCACGATCTCGTCGAGATTGTCGCGCGTCGGTTTCCACCCCAGCACGCTTCTCGCCCGGTCGGCTTTGGCGACAATGGCGGCTGGATCGCCGGCGCGCCGTCCGGACACAACGACTGGAAAGTCGACCCCCGACACCCGTTTGACGACGGCGACGACCTCCTTGACCGTCTGCCCGTGTCCGTAGCCGCAATTGCAGACGAGGCTCGCGCCGCCTGCCCGCAGATAGGCGAGCGCGCTCAAATGCGCGTCGATGAGGTCGGTGACCTGGATATAGTCGCGCACGCACGTGCCGTCGCGAGTCGGATAGTCCTGGCCGAAGATCTCTATCTTCGAATGCAGCCCAAGCGCAGTCTGAACGGCGCGCTTGATGAGATGCGTGGCGTTCGGGGTCGACTGGCCGAGGCGACCCTGGGGATCAGCGCCGGCGACATTGAAATAGCGCAGCGCCACATAACGAAAGTCGTAGGCGCGCGAAGAATCCTCCAGCATCCATTCGACCATCAGCTTGGAGCGGCCGTAGGGAGAAACCGGCGCGAGCGCGGCGTCCTCCGATACCGGCTCGGCCCCGGTCTCCCCATAAACCGCCGCGGTCGACGAAAAGATGAAAGTCTTCACTCCGCCGTTGATCGCCGCCTCGATCAGCGCGCGCGCGTTCGAAACGTTGTTGAGATAGTAGCCGAGGGGGTCCTGGACCGATTCGGGGACGACGATCTTGGCGGCGAAATGGGCAATCGCGTCGATCGCATGCTCCTTGATCAGGCGGGCGACCAGGCTGGCGTCGCCGGTGTCGCCGACGACCAGCTTCGCGCCGGCGGGCACGGCCCACGCGAAGCCGGTCGAGAGATTATCGAGAACCACGACTGTCTCGCCGGCATCCATCAGCCCCAGCGCCATGTGGCCGCCGATATAGCCGGCGCCGCCGGTCACAAGTACGCTCATGCCTTGCCCCCTTGATCTGTCTCACGCGGCGTTGTCCGAAAATGCCGCATGGAACGGCCCGGCCGGAACATGGTAGTCGGATATCAGGAATTCGCGCCGCTCGCCTCTTGCCACCCCCTCATCGACCGAGGAACCGAACATCCATGGACAAACCCGTTCGCAAAGCCGTACTGCCCGTCGCTGGTCTCGGGACCCGTTTCCTGCCGGCGACCAAGGCGATTCCAAAGGAGATGCTGACCGTCGTCGACCGGCCGATCCTCCAGTATGTCGTGGACGAGGCGCGGGAGGCTGGGATTGAGCATTTCATCTTTGTCACTGGCCGCAACAAGGGCGTCATCGAGGATCATTTCGACACCAACTACGAGCTCGAGGACACGCTCAAGCGGCGCGGCAAACAGGCCGAATACGCCGCCTTGATGGACGACCTGCCCGCCGCCGGCGCTACCAGCTTCACGCGCCAGCAGGCGCCGCTCGGTCTGGGCCACGCCGTCTGGTGCGCGCGCGAAATCGTCGGCGCCGAACCGTTCGCGATCCTGCTGCCGGACATGGTCACCAAGGGCGGACGGCGTGGCGGACGGTGTCTAGCCCAATGCGTGGCGGCCTACGAGCGGCACGGCGGCAATGTCATCGCGGTCGAAGAAGTTCCGGCCGCCGAGACGCATCAGTACGGGATCGTCGGCATCGGCGCCGATCACGGCGCGACCTTCGAAATCACCCGCATGGTCGAAAAGCCGAAGCCGGGGACGGCGCCTTCCAACTTCATCATTTCGGGGCGCTACATCCTCCAGCCGGAGATCTTCCAGATCCTGGAACTGATCGAGAAGGGGGCGGGGGGCGAGATTCAACTGACCGACGGCATGATCCAGCTTTCCCGCACGCAGTCCTTTCACGGGGTGCGCTTCGACGGGAGAACTTACGATTGCGGCTCAAGGCTCGGATTCCTCACCGCCAACCTTGCTTTCGCGCTCGATCGGGGCGACCTTGCTCCGGGCCTCAAGGAGGAATTGGGCCGGTTGGGCTTTGCCGGCAAAGACGTTTGATTTTTCATTCCCGCCGGTCAGCGCTGTGGCTTGAGTCCCGGCGTGCCCGCGCCGCGGCATGCCGGGATAGTCGCTGAGGGCCGAAGTTTCCGGGCCGGCCAACGTCTCCTGCCCGCCCCGAGGCAGTTTTCCAACCGCGCCGCTGGATGATAAACAGCGGCATGATTCAGGAACAGACCAGCGCCGTCTTGTCGGCCATCCGCACCATCGCCAACGAGCGTCAGGGCCTTGAGGCGCTTGAGGAGGCGGTCCGGACCACGGGCGAAGGCGGGCTCGGGGCGGCGTTATCGGAAGCGGTGAAGACGATCTCCGCCGCGCGCGGCCGGGTCATCGTCACCGGCATTGGCAAGTCCGGACTCGTTGGGCGCAAGATCGCCTCGACGCTTGCCTCAACGGGTGAGCCGGCGTCGTTCGTCCATTCTGCCGAGGCGAGCCATGGCGACCTTGGCATGGTGCAGAGCGGCGACGTTCTCCTCGCCATTTCTTGGTCTGGCGAGACGGCGGAACTCGCGCCGATCGTCACCTTCGCCAAGCGCTACGCCATCCCGTTGATCGCGATGACCGCGCACGCCGACAGCACGCTCGGCCGCGAGGCCGACGTCTGCCTGACGATGCCGAGCGCGCCTGAGGCCTGCCCCAACGGCCTCGCGCCGACCACTTCGACGACGATGCAGCTCGTGCTCGGCGACGCGCTGGCGATCGCGCTGCTCGAAGGCCGCGGCTTCACTGCGCTCGATTTCCGCGCCCTTCATCCGGGCGGCAAGCTCGGCGCGAAGCTCGCGCATGTGCGGGAAGTCATGCACACTGGCGATCGCGTTCCGCGCATCGACTCCGGCGCGCGGATGGCCGAGGCGATCCTCGAGATGACGTCGAAGGGTTTCGGCTGCGTCGCGGTGTTCGAGGACGGCGGCCGGCTCGCCGGCATCCTTACCGACGGCGACCTGCGCCGTCACCTGAAGCCGGCTTTCTCCCTCGACACGCCGGTCGGCGCCATCATGACCCGGCGCCCGCGGACCATCGCGCCCGACGCGCTGGTCGCCGAGGCCCTCGAGTTGATCAGCCACAAGATACAGGCGCTGCTGGTCGTCGAGCGCGGGCAGGTGGTCGGGATCGTGAATTTCCACGATCTCATGCGCATCGGCGCGTTCTGACGGCCGTGCTGCGGGCAGCCGCGTCTGCGTCTGCCGGGACGCGCTTCCAGGACCGAAAGGGCCGCCGCCGGGCGCGCCCGGGCTCGGTCAGAGGCCGCTGCCTTCGTGGTTGATCTTCGCTGTCGCGACGTCGTCCATCATCGAGAGAAGCGTATCGGGAACCGGCATCGGGGTGCAGGCCTTATCGCCGTCGATGAAGAAGATGAGGCCGCCGGAATTGCCATCGACCTTGGCCAGCGCCGCCTTGTCGCCGTAGGGCAGGCCGGGGGGCGTCAACGGGTTCATTGCGTAGATGCCGCGCAGAAATTCCCACTGCTCCGGCGTCAGTTCGATCCATTTCCCGTTGCGGGCCTCGATCGCCTGCTTCGGCACCGAAACATCGACGCATTGGCCGGTTTCAGCCGCAAGAACCATCTGGGGCAGGACCGTCAGAGCGCCGGCCAATGCCAGGGAACGCTTGTTCAACATGAGGACCTCCTGTCGTCGGACGCCCTCGCTCGCGCTTTTCCTCTCCCGACCGAACCCTTCGAACGCCCCCTTCGTACGCGTAGCCGCCAAATATGCCATATAAGGGTTACCCAAGATTTATGCCAAGGTTCCCACCGCTCGAATGGGGCCGTCCGCTGGTTGTCGCGTAACGGCGCGAGGTCAACTACGCTCGCGCCCAACGGCGAATTGGTTAGTATTTGGGCACGCGCGTATAGTCTGTGGGCGCCCAGGCCCAAACGAGCCAGCCATCCACGGCGGCGACCCCCTGTCGTCGTAATGTCGCAATATCGTAATCTCTGTGCGTAATCTGTCGCGAAGCCCAACGCGGCGTCGTCCGAGCTTCCCGAAGCCCTGTCGCCCCAAACATTTTGGATAGGCCTATGGGCTTTTGAACGGAAATATGAAGTATGGCCCTCGAACAGATGGGAGCGTTGGCGACAGGCTGGCTGTCGTTATTTTGCCTCGCCGCAAGCATGTTCGGCTCCGTTAGCGCGCTGGGCGCTGCCTGGGCGGCGCGCTGGTTCGTCCGGCGGCCCGCATCTTTAACTCCGATGAGGTGGCCTGACATTTCCATCCTGAAGCCCCTGTCGGGCATTGAGGCGCGGCTATCGGAGAACATCGAAACCTATTTCAATCAGGATTATCCGGGGGATATACAATTCGTCTTCGGCGTGCAGGATCCCGACGACGGCGCGATTCCGGTCATCGAAGCGCTGATGCGGCGATATCCCCAGCTCGATCTTCAACTGGTCGTCAAATCAGCAAATCCTGTACAACATCAAGAAGGGCATGCGGATCGACGTCGCCAAGCGGTTCACCAAGGATTGCCGCGACCTCGGCATCGTCATCCACGGCACGTTCATCATGGGCCTGCCCGGCGAGACGCAGGAGACGATCAGGGAGACGATCGCCTTCGCCAAGGAAGTCAACCCGCATACGCTCCAGGTCTCGCTCGCCGCGCCCTATCCCGGGACGCATCTCTATAAGCAGGCGCTCGAGAACGGGTGGCTTGACGACGCCAACGCCGAGCTCGTTGACGACAACGGCGTGCAGATGGCCCCGCTGCACTATCCCGGCCTCAGCCACACCGAGATTTTCGATTCGGTCGAGACCTTTTACCGCAGCTTCTATTTGCGCCCGGCCAAGATCGCCTCGATTGTCGGCGAAATGGTTCGGAGCCCCGACATGATGAAGCGGCGCCTTCGCGAGGGCGCGGAGTTCTTCCGCTTCCTGCGCGAGCGGCGGGCGGCAGCGCACTGAGCTGTGACGCCCGGCGCCGCGAGTATCCAAGCCAAATCCAAATCCAGCCAAATCCAGCCAAGCNNAAAAGGCTTTGATTTCCTTGGATTCCCTTGTCGGGTTTGAGCCTTTTCAATGGGTTGCGCCGACCCCCAGGCCAGAAAAATCTTCTCCTGCTCCTTTCGCCGCCAATTGCATCCGTGAGCCGGCTGACTTCATCGCCAGCCAGCCCAAGCTACCAGGATTTCTGATTTTCGGCAAAAGAAATTAGCGCCAGCCGATCATCGCCTTCTGCCGTTCGATCGGGAGAAGGGAGGGCGCGCATCGTGGTAGGTTTGTCGGTCAACCAGCAAGCGAGGGAGGCGCGGCGATGGCCGTCGGTCAAATGGAAATGGCGCTTGGGGCAAGAGC
Source organism: Hyphomicrobiales bacterium (assembly GCA_003164825.1). Classification (GTDB taxonomy): domain Bacteria; phylum Pseudomonadota; class Alphaproteobacteria; order Rhizobiales; family Beijerinckiaceae; genus Roseiarcus. The sequence goes on along the minus strand of PLUH01000130.1, from coordinate 2,162 downwards.
GCCCGATTTCCGGCTTCCGGCGACGGACGGCCGGACTTACGCGCTCAAGGACGCGGCCGGCGAGAACGGCGCGGTCATCGTCTTCATCTGCAACCATTGCCCCTATGTGAAGGCGGTGATCGGGCGCCTCACCGCCGACGCGCGGGCGCTCATGGGCGAGGGCGTGGGCTTCGCCGCCATCTCATCGAATGACGCCGCAAGCTATCCCGAGGATTCGTTCCCGAAGATGCGCGAATTCGCCTTGGCGCACGATTTCCCGTTCCCGTACCTGCACGACGAGACCCAAGAGGTCGCGCGCGCCTATGGCGCCGTCTGCACGCCCGACTTCTTCGGCTTCGACCGCGATCTCAAGCTCAAATACCGCGGCCGGCTCGACGAGGGCCGGACGACCCCGCCCCCTCCGAACGCCCGCCGCGAGCTCCTGGAAGCCATGCGCGCCATCGCCGCGGGCCTGCCGGCGCCCGCGAACCAGGTTCCCTCGATCGGCTGCTCGATCAAGTGGAGGGCGGGGCGTGGGTGAGGCTCAACCCACGTCATGGCCGCCCCCGGACTGTGATCCGGGGTGTCCCGGCCATCCACGCCTTTGCGACGGCTGCCACTTGCTAGCGTCGCCCGGATGCGCGGCGGCTGGGTCTACATCATGACCAACCATCCGAACGGGACGCTCTCGCTCTCACCGGCGTCACCGCGGACCTATCCAGGCGCGCGCCTACGAGCATCGAGAAGGGCTCTGCGAAGGCTTCACAAAATGGTGCAGGCTCGCCCGTCTCGTCTGGTACGAGTTTCACGACGGGATTTCCGCCGCCATCCAGCGCGAAAAGAACATGAAGCATTGGCCGCGCGCATGGAAAGTTCGCCTGATCCTTGCCATGAATCCCGAATGGCGCGACCTCTATCTCGACTTGAACAATTGAGATGCCTCGCGCCCGTGGATGGCCGGGACAAGTCCGGCCATGACGATCTGTTTCTGATTGCAGCAGACGTGCGGCGAAAAGAGCGAACCGCCAACGCTTGTGCTATCTTATCGCTGGCCGAGCGAAGGAATCGGGAGATGCGCGTTGCCGTGGTCAAAGCCGCTCACGATGATGAGGCCGGCGTCTGGTATGTCGAACACTCCGACGTCGATGGCCTGCACGTCGAGGGCGAGACATTCGAGGCGTTCCGCCACGACGTCGCAGGCGCAGTTGGGGATCTGCTCGAAGGCGAGAGCGACGAAGCTCATGTTGAGGTCATTGCGCACGCCTCGATGCGCGCCCGGGCCGTTGCGTGAACGATCTCGGCTTCCTTCTCCCGCACGGGAGAAGGTGGCGCGGAGCGCCGGATGTGGGTCTTCCGGTAGGACGATCCGGTGAGGCGGCGCCGCTGCGGACGCCCAAGCTAATTTCTACCGCGGCTGCCCTCATCCCCGGCCCTTCTCCCGCACGGGAGAAGGGAGGGGTCGCCACCCCTACCCCGCCTCGGCGAACCGCTCCGCCTCCGCCAGCTCCACCGACACGATCTGGCTCACCCCGCGTTCGGCCATGGTCACCCCGAACAGGCGGTCCATGCGGGCCATGGTGATNNGCGAAGATGAGGGCGAGCGCGGTCAGCGCCTGCTCGCCGCCGGAGAGCAGGGTCAGCGTCTGCGGCTTCTTGCCCGGCGGCTGGGCGACCAGCTCGAGGCCGGCCTCGAGCGGATCGTCGGATTCGACCAGCTGCAACTCGGCCTTGCCGCCCTCGAACAGGGTCGCAAACAGGTCCTCGAAATGGCGGTTGACGATTTCGAACGCGGCGATGAGGCGCTCGCGCCCCTCCTGGTTCAAGGTGTGGATCGCGCCGCGCAGGCGCTTGATCGCCTCGGTCAGGTCGTCGCGCTCGGCGACCAGCTTGTCGCGGCTATCGAGAACCTCGACGAGCTCCTCGTCGGCGCGCAGGTTGACGGCGCCGAGCCGCTCCCGCTCCTGGCGCAAATTGTCGAGCCGGCGCTCGACCTCGACCGCGCCCGGCAGGGGCCCATCGCCCGTGTGCCCGGCGAGGGCGGCGAGGCCTGAAGGCTCGCAGTCGAGCTCGGTCGCCATCGCATGCATGAGCTCATCGCCGCGCAAGCGCGCGCCTTCGACCCGCTCCTCGGACGCCGCCCGCTGCTCGCGCGCCGCCGCCATCGCCTCGAGCGCCTGGCGGGC
>PLUH01000129.1 GCA_003164825.1 Hyphomicrobiales bacterium | reverse complement strand
CATCCTGATCCGGTCCGGGCCCGCTCGTCGTATGCAGATCGTACCCGAGCGCCCCCTCCCATATCGTGACTCTAGCCGGGAGCGGGGTTGAGGACTTTCCGTCCAGGAGCTGGACGCCGAACCGCGCCACATAGGAGTCCAGGGGGTATTGGGTGACGCTGCCTTCAGTCAGGTCGATTTCGAAGGTCGAGCTGGCGATATGATCGGCGACCGCCAGCTTGATTTCCTCCACCGTCTTGTCGTGGCTGACCAATAAGGTCAAATCGCGGTCCGAGCCGGCGTGAGAGTTCTTGCTGTCCGATGCTCTTGGCGACAGATAGGCGCGTNNACGGCGGGGTCGGCGGCGCCGAAATGCCGCTCGCTGGGCAGGTCCGACACCCTGAAGCGGCTGAGCAACAGTACGTAGCCGGCCGTCAGCGCAAGCAGCGCCATCCCGACCGCCAGCAACCGCATCTTCCTTCCCCGCGGCTGATGCCGGTCCATCCCCAGTTTCCCCTATGTTTCGTCGATTTCAGCCGAGCTTAGGGCGACGCGTCCGTTGAGCGAGCTCGATCAGCGCCGAGGGGCGTAGCCTCCGCTCATTCCGCCGCCGCTGGCTGGGCTTNNAGCGAAAGATCGCGCGCCTGCAGCTCGGGATCGCCGAAGCCGAGCTGGATCGTCTGCACGCAGATCGCCGCCACCGCCACCCCGACCGCCCCCGACATCTGCTGCGACACGCTGGCGAAGCTGGTGGCGCGGCTCATCCGCGGCTGCTCGATGTCGGCGTAGCTGATGGCGTTGAGCGCGGTGAATTCGAGCGAACGGAAGAAACCGCCGGTCAGCAGCGTCAAAAGCAACATCCAGTGCGGCGTCGTCGGCGTGAACAGGGCGCAGGCGGCCAGAAACGCCCCGGAGATCAAGCCGTTGACGATCAGCGTGCGCCGGAAGCCGAACCATCGCAGCGCAGTCGAGGCGGTGAATTTCATCAATAGCGCGCCGGCGGCGGTGGCGAAGGTGAGCGAGCCCGATTCGAACGGGGTGAGCCCGAAGCCGATCTGCAACAGGAGCGGCAGCAGGAACGGCATCGCGCCGATGCCGATGCGGAAGATGAGGCCGCCGACGACCCCAGCGAAGAAGGTCGGAATCCTGAGCAGCTTCAGATCGAGGATCGCGTCCTCGTTGTCGTTGGCGTGGCGGACGTAGGACGCGAGCGAGAGCGCCCCAACCCCGACCATCGCCACGACCAGCCACGCAGGCGCGATGCCGCGGCCAATCACGCTGATCCCCGCGATCAGGCTAAGCAGGCCGACGCCCGACAGCACGAATCCCTTGAAGTCGAAGCGCGGCACCGCCTCCTCGCGCAGGTTGTGGATGAACCTTAGCGACAGCAGAATGCCGAGAATTCCGATCGGNNAGGTAGGCCATCGCGCTGACGAGCTCGCTCTTTTGCACGCTGCGCAACAGGACAAGCCGCCCGACCGGCACCATCATCGCCCCGCCCAGCCCCTGGAAGACGCGCGCGGCGATCAGGGTCGGCAGCGACGACGAGGCGCCGCACAGGATCGAGCCGAGCGTGAACACGACGATCGCGCTGCAGAACACGGTGCGGGCGCCGAAGCGGTCGGCGACCCAGCCGGAGGCGGGAATGAACACCGCGAGCGTCAGCATGTACGAGGTCAGCGCCAGCTTGAGGACGATCGGGTCCACATGCAAATCGCGCGCGATCGCCGGCAGCGAGGTCGAGATGACGGTCCCGTCCATGTTCTCCATGAACAGGGCGGTCGCGATGATGAGCGCGGTGAGAAGCGTGGAGCGCATAAACGGCTTTCGGGTCGGCGCCTTCATGGCGCCGGGATGCCGTGACCGCAAGGCTGAGCGCGGAAGCCCAAGGTCACGATGGGTTGAAGGCGCCTCTTCAGCCGCCGAACACCACCTTGTTCATGATCCGTCCGGGCGCCAGCGTGAACAGGCCGGTAACGACGAGCGCCAGGGTGAAGATCCAGATCATCGCCTGGCGATGGCTTTTGACGTCGTGCCGCCGGGCGCGCCAGACCGCCAATGGAACGACGGCGAGCGTGAACAGCGACAGAAGGTGGATCGGGCTCCACGGCCCCCACATCCGGATCGTATGGATGAAGAGCGAGGTTCCGGCGACCAGCATCATCAGAGTGGCCCAGGCCCACCCGACCGTTCGATGCGGCAATGTTCCCTTAGGGGCGAGGAACTGCGCTGCGCCGAGACCGATCGCCGCAAAGGCGAAGGCGGCGTGAAACTGGATGACCGCCGGGGCGTCGAGGAGCGGGGCGAGCGTCATGACTGGAGCCTGCCCGAGATTATCACGCTCGGCGGGACGCCGTGAATCTGCGCCGCCGGCGCTCAATTGCTGCAGTTCATTGTTCCCGCGTTCGCGCCAGTAGAGCCGGTGCAATGCATGCTTGAAATGTCCGGCATCTGAGACTTTGGAATTCCGAAGCTCGTCTGATCGGGATTGTCGACTGTCGTGCCGATCCCGTGGCCGCCGATATAGGCTCCGGAGGCGTCGTAATTGGCCTGCCCGTACCGATCGAAGGCCGGCGGCGCTGGCCCTGCTTCGGACATCGTCGGGCCCGAGTTCGCGGGCAAGGGCGCCGTCGCCAGATTGGCCGCCGGCGAGGGGCCGGACGGGCCGCACCCGGTCAGAAAAAGCAAACACAACGCCACAACCGCCAACACTTGCGCCTTCATGCGCGCCCCTCCACGCCCAGCCCCGCCTTGCGGCAAGACCAGATGAATACTGGCGTCAGCGCAACGCCGCAAGACTCGCCTATCGGCTGAGCATCCGGTCAGCCTCGCCCAGCGCAACTTCGCAGGCGGCGCGGTCGCCCCTGTCGTCGGCGTCGCGCGCGGCGTCGAGTTTCTTTGTGATTGCCTCGACCTGGGCCGAGGACAAGGCGCCGGCCTTCTCCTCCGCGCTGGCGACGGTGCCCGGGGTCGGCTGGCGATGCAGGGTCGCGAAGGTCGATTGGGCGGCGGGCTTCCCGCTTGCAGCGGCCGTGTCCAGAAGCCTTTCGACTTCGAGGTCGGCCTGATAGATCCGGTCCGTGCAGGGTCCAGCATTGGCCGGCGCGGCGATGAGAACGAGCGCCGTCGCCGTCGGCGCGATTATGTTTCGAACGATCACTTCATCCTCCATGGCCCAGGCAACCCAACCAAAAAAACGCCCTGCAGCCCGAAGTTGATCCCCTGTTACTTCTTATCCGCGGCGAGAAACATCTCGCCGATCCATGGCCGGAGCGCCGGCTCGCTCGCAGGGACGACCGCCCGCCACGACGAGGCGCTGCTTCTGTCGCCCGTTCCGGCATATTCGGCGATGGCGGGGTAAGGGAAAACCGGACGGGTTCCGTTGTCGCCGGCAAGGAGGAGTGCGTCAGGCGCCTTTCCGTCTTCGACCCAGGCGATGAGCGGCGTCAGGATGTCGGTCTTGGTGAAGCCTTCCCCGCCTTCGCAATGATAGAGCCCGGGAATGAGAAAGAGCCTGACCGCGTCGTCCGCCGCCTGTGCGCCGAGCGTCGCGCGAACCGCCCGATAATAGGCGATGGAGTTGAGCGGGGAGATGTGCGGATCGGACCAGCCGTGCCAGAGGATGAGCCGTCCGCCGCGCCCGACGAAGGGCGAGAGGTCGGGATTGGTCGCGTCGTAGAGCGCGTGCATCGGCTTCAGCCGCTCGAATGTTTCGCGATCGAAGCCAAGGTCGTCGAGCCCGAAGCTTTTCGGCGGGTTCGGGTCGAAGGCGATATGACTGATCGTCCCGCCGGCGATGACGCGGCTGAAGATGTCGTCCGAGCCGGGCTTCGGCACGTAGACCCCGGCCCATGACAATTCCGAGCCTGGCTGCGGGCCGCCGACCGTCAACCAGACGCCGTCCGCCGTCCGCGGCCCCAGATAGATTTTGCGCGCGGCCTCGACCTCATCGGCGGTCAGGCAGTCGGCGTCCTGGCCGGTCGCGCATTGCGCGGTCACCGGGTCGAATGCGCAGCGGCGCGGATCGGCGATCACGCCGTCCTCGGCGTGGCAGGCCTTGAGCGCCGCCCGGTGCAGGAACGGCAGGTCGGCGGCGACGATGATCGGCTTGCCGTCAGCCCCGGTGTTCGAGCGCGCGTTCCAGGCGTGATAGAACGTATTCTGGATCTGGAAGTTGAAGGCCGGCGCGCCGGCGGCGATCCCGTCGAAATCGCTCGCGTAGCGCTGCGCCTCCATCAGGCCCTCGCGGCCGCCGTCGGAGCAGCCGATGAAATAGGCGCGCTCCGCGGGCCGGCCGTAAAAGGCGGCGACGATCGCCTTGGCGACTTCGGCGGTCACATGCACGCCGCGATGGGCAAAATCGACCCTGAGCTGCGGGTCGTCGCCAAAGTCCGGGGTCGGGCCTTGGTGGCCCATGTCGGTCGTCGCGACGGCCATCTCGACCTTGTCGAACGGCGCGCAGCCGTGGACCTGAGCGACCTCGCCGGTGATCCGCCCGCACAGGCCGCCGCAACCGGTTTGCAGATAACGGCCGTCCCATCCCTCGATGGGCAGCCTTAGCCGGAATTGCACCTGCGGTTCGACGACGCCGGAAACTTGGCAAACGGCGCGCCCGAGGAATTGCGCCTCTTTCGCCGAAACGACATGCGCGGGCTTGTCGGCGACTTTCGATAGATCGAGCCCGACAAGGCTGTCGCAACTCCGTGTCGTGTCTGCGTGCGCAGGCGCGACGAACAGCACGAGCGCCATTGCCGCCAAAGCCATCGCGTTCCGGACGATCATCCTTTCCTCCCCGGGCGCCCCATCATTCTCAATAGCTTCCGCACCGGGCAAACAGATGGGCGTCGTCAACAATTTTCCGTCAAGTCCGGAGCAGAGCCCGTTCCCCCTCAGCGCGGAACCTCGTGCTCCCCATGCGCCTCGAGCAGCGCGTTGAGACGCTTGCGCATCAGCATGCCCGGCCGGTCTGAGGGCATGTGCATCTCGAGCTTGCGGCCCATGTCGACGATCGCGTCCGGGTCGGTCGATTCGAGGATGCCGCGGTCCTCCTCGATGATCGCCTTGTCCCAGGCGATGAGCTCTTCGGTCGAGCAATCCTCCTCGCGGTCGTTGCGGTAGAGGATCTGGATCAGCTGGATCGAGCCGTCGTCGACCGGCGTCGCCGAATTGAAGATGACGTGCCTGAGGCCGGACGGATATTCCATGTCCATGGTGCGGCAGAACGGCATGAACCAGGCGTTGCGCATCTTCCGCCTGGTCCACGGCTCGCTCGTGCCGGTGATTCGCGCCGCTTGCGGCGGATTTCTCACCGGCACGATCGTGTCGGCGACGAAGCCGTAGTGGGTTTCGGTCAGTTCGTATTTCTCCGGCTTCGGCTGGTCGATGTCGCCGAACGTGCCCTTGTGGACGAAGGCGAAATGGGCGTTGTCGAACGAGTTCTCCATCATTCGCAGCGCCGAGCATCGCCACGGTTCGTCGAACTGGTGGATGCGCCGGAACGTGAGGTCGTCGTCGTAAGGCAGGTCGGGAATGTCGTCGATCGGCTCGCCGAGACAGACCCAGACATAGCCGTAGCGCGCCTTGGCGTGGAAAGATCTGGCGCGGGCGTCCGGAACCGCCTGCTCGAACGGGAACTGGGGAATGTTCACCAGTTTGCCCGTGCCGTCGTATTCCCAGCCGTGATAGCCGCAGACGATATGGCCGTTCCGGATCCATCCTTTGGACAGTTTGGCGGTCCGGTGGCAACAGCGGTCCTCGAGCGCCGCCGGCTGGCCGGCCGCATCGAGAAAGAGAACGATATCCTGCCCGAGAAGGCGAAACGGCTTCGGCCCCTCGTCGAGCTTGGCGACCGGCAGGGCCGCGTACCAGAAGTTGCGCAGAACCGGTTGGCGGGTGTTGAGCATGGGCGGCTTTCCTAAGGCGAAATGCAGCGACAGGCGTTTCGTTCACGACGCAAGAACCGCGCCGCGCGCGTCCCGCGCCGGTCGTCCTGGACCCGCGACGCGATCTCTATGCGAAGCGGCTTGAAACCGGCCGGCTGCGCGTGCCAGAATAATCGTGTCGCCAGCACGACAATCCGCCCTAACGAGATCACGGGATGAGCAAGATCGCCACCAAACGGCAGGTCAAGACCGAACCACGAGTCGAGCGTCCGCGCCTGCACAAGGTCATATTGTTCAATGACGACTATACCCCTCGCGATTTCGTGGTCGAAGTGTTGAAGGGGGTGTTCCGTCTCAATGAAACCCAGGCCCTCAACGTCATGATGACCGCGCACCGCAAAGGCGTCTGCGTCGTCGTTGTGCTCGCGCAAGACATCGCCGAGACCAAGGCTGCCCGCGGCACCGAAGCGGGCGCGGCCAAGGGCTATCCGCTCCGTTTCGGAACCGAGCCCGAAGAGTAGCGCCGGTTCGCGCTTTTCGCAATTGGAAGGGGCTAGAGGCATGAGCGGCGCGAACCTCCCGCCCCTGAAGACGCGCAAGCTCGGCCGGGCGAATGTCAGCGTGACCGAGCTCGGCCTCGGAACCGCGCCGCTCGGCGAGCTTTTCGATCGCATTGACGACAACGAGGCCGGGGGGCTCATCGCGGCCGCGTGGGACGGCGGCGTACGCTATTTCGACACGTCGCCGTGGTATGGGCGCGGACTTGCCGAGCATTCACTCGGCCGGGCGCTCTATCGCAAGCCGCGCGGCGACTACGTCATATCGACCAAGATCGGTCGGGTTCTGCGTCGTCCGCTGGGGCCCAACGCGATCAAGGACCAGTGGCTGGGCGGACTCGAGTTCCAGACCGTGTTCGACTACGGCTACGACGGCGTGATGCGGTCGTTCGAGGACAGCCTCCAGCGGCTGGGAATCAATCGGGTCGACGTCCTGCTGATTCACGATCTCGACCCCTGGGATCACAATCCTGCGACGCTCAACGCCTATTTCGTTGAGCTCAAGACGAGCGGGTGGAGGGCGCTCGCGGAATTGCGCGAGGCCGGGATCATTGGCGGGATCGGGGCGGGCTTCAACTCGATCGGCAGCATCCCGCGCTTTCTCGACCTCTTCGACATCGATTTCTTCCTCTTGGCGATGCGCTACACGCTGCTCGAGCAGGAGGTGCTCGAGACCGAGTTCCCGCTCTGCGAGAAGCGGGGCGTCGGCATCATCGTCGGCGCCGGCTTCAATTCCGGGATTCTCGCCACCGGCGCGGTCAAGGGCGCCATGTACAACTACGCGCCGGCGGGCCCGGACATTCTCGAACGGGTGCGCAAGATCGAGGCGGTCTGCGCCCGCCACCACGTCCCGCTGCCGGCCGCGGCGCTCCAGTTTCCGCTCGGGCACCCCATCGTGGCCTCGATCATTCCCGGCGCGATTTCGCGCGCCAATGTCGAAAAGAATGTCGCCGCCTTCCGCCATCCCATTCCCGCCGACCTATGGGCCGAGCTCAAGCACGAGAAGCTGATCCGCGCCGACGCGCCGGTCCCAGTCTAGAGCTCGTTGCAGTCTAATGAAATCGCTCCAANNTCGACACGGGCGGCTCAGCCGCCGCCTCAGGACGAGGTGGCGCTGAGCGGGCGCACCCAATCGCGACATGCTAAGGACCGCGGGACTCACTCTGCTGCCTTCGCCTCCGGCGCCACGCCCGCCGCCTGCGAATGGGCGATGGCGCTCGCAACCGTCGCCATCGCCGGCATGCCGCCGAGCTGCATCGACTCGACCGCGGTCGAAGGCACGATGACGATCGTCGCGTTGCTGCGCTTCAAGCCCTCATAAAGCATGTTCATGGCCCGCAAATGGAACGCGGTCGGATTGTCGGCATAGGTCTTGGCCGCCTCGCCGAATTTCTCCGCCACCTGNNGCGGGGATCTGCACGTCCTTGACCTCGACAGAGATGACGTTGACCCCCCACGGCTCGGTGCGCGCATCGATGATGCGCTGCAGTTCGACGCTCAATTTCTCGCGCCCCTCGAGCATGTCGGCCAGCATCGTCTTGCCGATCACGTCGCGCAGCGCCGTCTGCGCCGCCCAGTTGATCGCCGAAACATAGTCGGCGACGTCAAGCGCCGCCATCTTCGGATCGACCACCTTCCAGAACAGGACCGCGTCGACGTCAACCGGCACGGTGTCTCGGGTCATCGTCTTTTCCGCCCTGAACGT
>PLUH01000022.1 GCA_003164825.1 Hyphomicrobiales bacterium | reverse complement strand
CGAGCGGGCGCGGGCGGCGCGGTTCATGCTTGCGCGGTGGGTCGGACCCGGCCGTTTGTGCTCTCGTTGGGCGTGTTCGATGGGGGCGCCCAGCCCGGGGCGGCGTTCAATAGCACGCGATCGTCTGTCCGCTTGGCCTCGACCCTCGGCGTTTGCGGCGCCCTCGAACCGCCACGCGGCGAAGCCTTCTGCTAGGGGCGCGGGATGGGCGAACCGAAAGACATAACCGAAATCAAATTGAGCGACATCAGGTATTCCATCTGTACATTCGTCACGCGTCATTCCCAATATAACGATATGGTTGAATCCTTTGTGAGCCACGGGTTCTCGTACGATGATTGCGAGTACCTGTATATCGACAATTCAGAGACAAATCATTATGAGGCCTATGCCGGAATCAACAAGTTTCTAGCCATTTCCAAGGGACTCTATATCATAATTTGTCATCAGGACTTGCTACTCTTGCAGGACGATCGAAAGAAACTCGACACAGTGGNNGCATTCATCCCGGGCGCCTCGCGCTCCGGGTCACTGATCCGCACGGCGACGACCAATTCACGGAGCGCCTTCCGATAAAGGTGCGCGGCCTCGACGAGAATTTTCTGGTCGCCCGGCGCGACGCCAATCTTAGCGTGTCAAGAGATCTTCACGGATTTCATCTATACGGCGCAGATCTGTGCATCGTAGCGCATTTTCTCGGCTACACGACTTATGTCGTCGACTTTCACCTCCGTCATCTGAGCCACGGCGTCAAAGGCCCGACTTTCGACCCCGTTCGCTCGGCGCTTATTACAAAATACGATCGCTCCCTTCGGCCCCAAATGGTCACCACCCCCTCGACCACCGTTTTTCTGGGAAACCGAGCTTTCCTGAGTTCCGTTCTCAACAGCTTCGTCGTGCTTGGAATTGCCAAGCGGCTCGGCCGCCTTGCCGCGAGAATGCGACCGCGGGGCGATTCGTGACTCGCCCGTATCATGCCAAATTTCCCCTCGCGGCTGGAGTTCCGCTGGGTCATCGCCATCTTGGATGGAGCGTGTCATGGGTTCGCTTTCGCCCTCGTACGAGGGAAAGGATCAACGCTATTTCTCCGGGGTGAGGAAGGATCTCATTGATAGGCTCGGGGTCGACGCCAACCGCGCAATCCTGGAAATCGGATGCGGCGATGGGTCGACCGGAGCCTATGCAAAACAGCAGGGTAAATGCGGCCTGTACGTCGGGGTGGAACTTTTCCCGGACGCAGCAAACGTGGCGAAGGCTGTAATTGATCGGGCCTACAACGCAAATATCGAAAGCTTCGACATCCCAGAGCCCCGAGTAGTTTTGACGTGCTCATCGCGGGCGAGGTGCTTGAACATCTCGTTGATCCCTGGGTTGCGCTGAAGCGCATGCGCCGCTTTCTTCGCCGGACGCGCTGGCAATGGCGAGTTCGGCCAATGTGGCTCACCATTCGACCATCCGCATGCTTCTCAAGGGCGAATGGACGCTCGCCAATAGCGGACNNACAGATCGTTGTCGTCGCCAAGAATGCCGCATCCTCAAAGAGCGGGTGAACAACCGGCCGCACCGCGGCCCAGTCATGATCCTCGCCGCCGCTTGACAAGATAGGCGGCGCCGTGGTTCGTCCTCGCGTGAATCCGGGTCCGCCGCGTAAGACCGGGCAGCCAGCCAGTAGTGTTTCGGCGTTGCAGCCAAGTCAGGGACGTCCATCGTGCAAACTGTCGCCGCAATCGTCGTCACGCGGAACCGTCCAGCGCTGCTCAAGCGATGTCTTGCTGCGATCGACGCGCAGACATATCCCGCGAAGCACCTAGTGGTGATCGACAATGCTTCCGATCAGCCGACGCGCGACCTGCTTGCCGCGGAAGTAGCCCGTCGGGATACAACCTTTCACATGATTCGCTCGGAGGAGAACACCGGCGGCGCGGGCGGCTTTCACATTGGCATGCGGGCCTCTTTGTCTCTACCCTGCACGCATCTTTGGCTCATGGATGACGATTGCGAGCCGGACCGAAAGGCGCTGGAGGAACTGGTCGCCGCCATGTCAATTGTCGGCGAGGACGCGGTTCTTGGCGGCAATGTCTTTGACATCAACGGCGAGTGCATCAACATTCAATCGGTGGCCCAGCGGACTGGCGCGAACGGTCTGACGCAATACCCACTTCATTTGGCGGACGGCCTTATCGAAATGGGCGCCTTGACGTTCGTGTCCTTCCTGGTTCCGGTCAAGCTCGTTTGGAAGGTCGGTCTCCCTCTGAAGGAATTCTTCATTTGGGGCGACGATCACGAATATTCGCTCCGCCTCGGTCGCGTTACAAGGATTTATCAAGTCGGAAAAAGCAAGGTCACTCACCTGAAATATGGAGACGGATCGTTCAGCATCGTCAATGAGAACGACTACAATAAGATTTGGCAATATCGATGGATTTACAGGAACAGGGTTTTTATTGCGCAAAGATATGATGGCATACTCTCAATGCAACTGACGAGGTTCGTGTTCAGATCGTTCCGAGATTTGTTCCTTTCGGTTTTGAGCGGGAAATTTGTATTGATGAAATGCAAGGCGATTATCTACGGACTCTGCGCAGGGGTTGCGTTTTCGGTGCAGATGGCGGGGAAGGACTTCTCGGTCATTCCCGATGAACCCGTCGCCGGCGCGAGGCAGCCCGAGCGCCAGAATGTCGCCTAGGGTATTCACGCGCTGAGAAATAGCGGTCGGTTCGCCCCGGAACAAACGACAGGGCGAACTCCGCCGTGAGATTGAACTCCGCTACTAAGGCGCAACTTGACCTTGGG
>PLUH01000199.1 GCA_003164825.1 Hyphomicrobiales bacterium | reverse complement strand
GGCCCGAAGGGCCGGATGAGGGCGTGCGGCTCCGTTGCATCGCGGCGCGCGCTAGAAATCGAATCTGACCCCCTGCGCGAGCGGCAGCTTCGCCGAATAGTTCACCGTGCTCGTCTGCCGGCGCATGTAGGACTTCCAGGCGTCGGAGCCGCTCTCGCGGCCGCCGCCGGTCTCCTTCTCGCCGCCGAAGGCGCCGCCGATCTCGGCCCCCGACGGGCCGATGTTGACGTTGGCGATGCCGCAGTCCGAACCGGTGGCGGAAAGAAACGTATCCGCCTCGCGCATGTTTAGGGTGAAGATCGACGACGACAGGCCCTGGGGCACATCGTTGTGGATCGCGATCGCCTCGTCCATGGCGTCGTAGCCGAGCGTATAGAGGATCGGCGCGAAGGTCTCCTCGCGCACGATGTCCGATTGCCCCGGCATTTCGACGATCGCCGGCTCGACATAGGCCCCCCCGTTCGGCGCGCCCTCGGCGACCGTTCGCCCACCGTGGACGAGGCCGCCCTGGTCTCTGGCGCGGGCGAGCGCGGCCTGCATTTTGTCGCGCGCGGCGTGGTCGATGAGCGGGCCGACCAGCGTCCCCTCCTTGCGCGGATCGCCGATCGGCAGACTCGAATAGGCCTTGACCAGCCGGTGGGTGAGCTCGGCGCGGATCGAACGGTGGACGATGAGCCTTCTCAGCGAGGTGCAGCGCTGCCCGGCGGTGCCGACGGCGGAGAAGACGATCGCCCGCATCGCCATGTCGAGATCGGCCGAGGGGGCGACGATCATCGCGTTGTTGCCGCCGAGCTCGAGGATTGGGCGGCCGAACCGCGCGGCGACCTTCGGGCCGACGATCGAGCCCATGCGGGTCGATCCGGTCGCTGAAACGACCGGGACATGCTTCGATGCGACCAGCGCTTCCCCGATCGCCGCGCCGCCGATGACGATCTGGGCGAGGCCTTCGGGCGCGTCGGGGCCGAAGCGCTTGATCGCGCGGGCGAGGATTTTCATCGTCGCCAGCGCCGAGAGCGGCGTCTTCTCCGACGGTTTCCAGATCACCGGATCGCCGCAGACCAGCGCCAGCGCGGCGTTCCAGGACCACACGGCGACCGGGAAATTGAACGCCGAAATCACCGCGCACGGCCCCATGGGATGCCAGGTCTCCGCCATCCGGTGGCCGGGGCGCTCCGAGGCGATGACGAGGCCGTGCAATTGCCGCGACAGGCCGACGGCGAAATCGCAGATGTCGATCATCTCCTGCACTTCGCCTAAGCCCTCGGACACGATCTTGCCGACCTCCAGGGTCACGAGCGCGCCGAGAGCCTCCTTCGAGGCGCGCAGCTCCTCGCCGAGGAGGCGCACGAGCTCGCCCCGGCGGGGCGCCGGAATCTCGCGCCAGGCGAGAAAGGCGTTCCGGGCGCGGTCGATGACCGCCGGCATGTCGTCAGGCCGCGTCTCCCGGATGCGGGCGATCTCGACCCCGTCGATCGGCGAGCGGACGGAGAGCGAACCGCCGCCAAGCTCCGCCGGGGTCAAGCCCGCGCGTTCGAGCACGTCCTCGCTGGTCATCGGTTTCGCCTCATCCGTTTTATCGGTTCGCCGCCGCCGGGCGCCGCCGTGAAGCTCCCTTCGACCCCAATTCCGCCCGCCCGGCAAGTCCAAGCTCGTCGACGCGGCCGCCCGCTGCAAGATTTCGGCCGGATTAATCCGCGCGATCGCCCTTTTTCGCCTCCAAGGGGGCGAAGTCGCGGGCGTTGCGCCAAGCGGGCCCAGCGACTATGTTTAGGGCCTCGCGCGCGAACTCCGCGCGAACCGGAGCCTGATATGGCGCGTTCGACCAATGTTCTCCTCGCCTGCGTCGCGATGCTGGCGGCGATGCTGCTTGCGGTGGTGATGACGCCGCACAAACTGATGGCGCGCACGCATGACGCGTTCGATATCGAAAAGCATCTGCCGACCCAGTTCGGCGATTGGAAGCCCGTCGAAGGGTTGAATGTCATCGCGCCTGCGCCCCCGGATTCGCTCGAGCGCGAGTTGTACAACCAGGAGGCGTCGCGCGGCTTTGTCGACCCGGATGGGAATGTCGTCATGCTGATGGTGGCCTATGGCGAGAGCCAGAGCGACCGCCTGCAGCTGCACCATCCCGAGGTGTGCTACACCGCCCAGGGCTTCCGGGTATCGGCGACGAGCTCGGGCAGGCTCGCCTACTCGTCCTCGGCGCCGCAGCTCAAAGTGACGCGGCTCATCGCCACGCGCGAGGACCGGATCGAGCCGATCACCTATTGGATGCGGATCGGCTACGATAATTCGAACAGCAATTGGGCCCGCCAGGCGCTGAAGCTCCAATACGGCCTCAGGGGATGGATACCCGACGGCGCGTTGTTCCGGGTCTCGACCATTGGCGTCCCGCCGGGAGAAAGCTTCAAGATTCAGGACAAATTCATTCACGATTTATTGAATTCTGTGGACCCCGACACTCGGGAGTTCATGGTTGGCGACCCCGGAAAGGCGCTGTTGTAGTTCGGTTCGCCAGTTTTACCGATATCATGGAGTGATTTGAGCAAGCGTCCGTGCCGGGCGCGCGTCCTGCGCGGGGGCGGCCCTTGATTCCCGGGGAACGCGGGAATGACAGGATGCGGAACGGCCTCGCCGAGAACCTCGGAGTCAACTACGATGGCGGATTCGCTCGCGGGCGACCGCCAGCCGATGCGCGACGACGCCTTGACGACGAGGACGATATGGAACGGATTTGGCTCAAGTCCTATCCCGAGGGCGTTCCGGCCGAAATCGACCCGAACGCATTTCGCTCGCTAGGAGAGTTTTTCGCTGCCAGCGTCGCCAAGTTTCGCGACCAAACCGCCTTCATCAGCATGGGCAAAACGATCTCGTACGGCGAACTTGATGAGAAGTCGCGCGCGTTCGGGGCTTACCTGCAGAACGTCGTTCGCCTGCCGCGCGGCGCTCGCGTCGCGTTGATGCTGCCGAACCTGCTGCAATATCCGATCGCCATGTTCGGGGCGCTGCGCGCCGGCTACGTCGTCGTCAACTGCAACCCGTTGTACTCGCCGCGCGAGCTCGGCCATCAGCTCGCCGATTCGGGCGCGGAAGCGATCGTGGTGCTGGAGAACTTCGCCCGCACGCTCGAAAAGGCGATCGGCGGCACCGCCGTGACGACTGTCGTGGTCACCGGCGTCGGCGATCAATTGGGCGGTGCGCGGGGGCTGATCGTCAATCTTGTCGTGCGCCACATCCGGCGGGCGGTTCCCGCCTTTCGCCTCGAGCGGGCGGAGCGCTTCAATCGCGCGCTCGAGCTCGGAAGAGCGCAGGCGTTCACGGAAGCGCCGGTCGAGCCGGCCGACGTCGCGTTTCTGCAATATACCGGCGGGACGACCGGCGTGCCGAAGGGGGCGATGCTGACCCATCGCAACCTGATCGCCAATCTGCAGCAGGTCCACGCCTGGGTCGCGGCTGCGATCAGCCCTGAAGGCGAAACGTTCCTGGCGGCGCTGCCGCTCTATCACGTGTTCGCGCTGCAGGCGAACTGCTTCGTTCCGGTGATGATCGGCGCGACGAATCTGCTCATCGCCAATCCGCGCGACATCCCGGACCTGGTCAAGGCGCTCCGGAAGACGCCGTGCACGGTCATCACCGGCGTCAACACCCTTTTCAACGCGCTCTTGAACAACCAGGATTTCGTCCGGCTCGATTTCTCGCGCCTGCATCTGGCGATCGGCGGCGGCATGGCGGTGCAGCGTGCGGTCGCCGAGCGGTGGAAATCGCTGACCGGCAAGCCGTTGATCGAAGCCTATGGATTGACCGAGACCTCGCCCGCCGCGATCGCCAATCCGCTAACCATCGAGGACTTTACCGGCGCGATCGGCTTGCCGCTGCCTTCGACCGATATCGCCATTCGTGACGACGACGGCCGCGACCTCAAGGTCGGCGAGACCGGCGAATTGTGCATCAAGGGCCCGCAGGTGATGGCCGGCTACTGGAACATGCCTGACGAGACCGCCAACGTGATGGCCGCCGACGGTTACTTGCGCACCGGCGACATCGCCCGGGTCGACGACCGCGGCTACGTGTTCGTGGTCGACCGGAAGAAGGACATGATCAATGTCTCCGGCTTCAAAGTCTTTCCGAACGAGATCGAAGACGTGCTGATAGCCCATCCGGGAGTGCTCGAGGTCGGCGCGGTCGGGGTTCCCGATTCCAAGACCGGAGAGGCGGTCAAAGTCGTGGTGGTGCGCAAAGACAAGGCGCTGACCGGCGCCGATCTCATCGCCTTTTCCCGGCAAAATCTGACTGGCTACAAGACGCCGCGCCATGTCGAGTTCCGCGACGCGCTGCCGAAGACCACGGTTGGGAAGATCTTGCGCCGCGAGCTGCGCGACGATGAGCCCGCGAAAGAATGACTTGCCCCGCGGCCCGATGAAATTCGCGCCGCCGGGGTAAATCGGTTTTGGCGCTCAGGGTGCGCTGGCCTTATCGAGCGCTCCCATGTCGGCTTGCGTCAGCTTGAGCTCGGTCGCGCGGACGAGGCTGTCGACCTGCTCGACGGAGGTGGCGCTGGCGATCGGGGCGGTGACGCCCGGCCTCGCCATCACCCAGGCGAGCGCGGCTTCCGCCGGCTTGGCCTTGTGACCGGCGGCGACCTTGTCGAGCGCGTCGAGAATGCGAAACCCGCGCGGATTGAGATAGTCCTTGACCCCGCCGCCGCGGGGGCTCTTGGCGAGGTCCGCTTCGCTGCGGTACTTGCCCGACAAGAAGCCCTTGGCGAGGCTGAAATAGGTGATGACGCCGATCTTCTCGCGGGCGCAGAGTTCGGCGAGGCCGGATTCGAACCCCTTTCGGTCGGCGAGATTGTATTCGGGCTGCAGGACTTCGTAGCGCGGGCCGCCTCGCGCCTTCGCGGCCGAGATCGCCGCCTCGAGCAGTTCGACAGTGAGGTTCGAGGCGCCGCACCACCGGATCTTGCCCTTCTCGATCAGGCGCTGGAACGCCCCGAGCGTCTCGTCGATCGGCGTCGCCATGTCGGGCCAGTGGGCGAGATAGAGGTCGATCGCGTCGGTCTGAAGGCGCTTCAGCGAGGCTTCGGCCGCCTCTTCGATGTAGCGGGCCTTGAGCCCCTCCTTGCCGTGGCCCATCGGCGAGCCGACCTTGGTGATGACGACGATGCGGCTTCGATTCCCGCGCGCCTTCATCCATTCGCCGATGATGGTCTCGGATTCGCCGCCCTTGTTGCCGGGGGCCCAGCTCGAATAGGCGTCGGCGGTGTCGACGGCGTTGAGGCCCGCTCCCGCGAACCGGTCGAGCACCGCGAACGAGGCCTTCTTGTCGGCCGTCCAGCCGAACACGTTGCCGCCGAGAACCATCGGCGCGATGGAAAGATCGGTGTGGCCGAGGCGGCGAAGCTGCATTGTGGTCCCTTCCTAGTCCTCCAGGATAGCGTAAGATCAACGGTCGCCGAAAGACGCTAGGCGCACTTTTTTCTGCGAGCGCCCCGGCGCCCGGCTTTGCAAGGCGATATCGGGTGACTGACGACGCTGTCCGGCGAGCGCGCCGCTGGTTCGCGGAAGAGCTGCGCTTCGTCGCGGGGGTCGGCGATCGGCAAGTGATGGACGCCTGCGCAAGCGTGCCGCGCGAACGTTCCTAGCGACACCCGCGCCGTGGGCTTACGTCACGGTCGCCAAAGACGACGCGGCAGTGATGTCTTTTGCGCCTGTTGATTCGTATGAGCGAGCGCTCAGCGGATCAGTTCGGGTGGTTCGAGTTTTGGCTTTCGAAAAGCGGCTCGTAAATCCTGTCCATGGCTGCCTTCCGTAGCGTCTGGCGAATTAGCTCGGCATCGTCGGGCGACGGAATTTCGAATCGCTTGCGCTTGGTGAACAGATCTGGCCGCTGCATCGCCAGCTTGAGCAGACGCTTGGTCGGCTCGGAGGGCTTGATCTCACCGCTTTCATATTTTTCGAAGGACTTTACGCCGGCGCCGAAGAGAATCCCGGCTTCGCGCTGGGTCAGGCCGAGTAGCTTTCGGATAGCGCGGATGACTATGGGCACAAAGACCTTTTCGCCACGCGCGAGGGCTTTCGCCGAGCGACGCGCCATCTCCGCTGTCTGATTGTCCTCGTCCACCAACTGACCCTCGTTATCATTCGGGTCAGTAAGCGAGCACCACCAGCCAGGTTGCCTGTAGGTGAATTTCACTCCGTCAACCATGATGGCGATTTCCTTTTCACCACGTTCCATGGGACGTCCCGACTCCGCGCTCGTCATTCTGTCAGGGTAATTTCGCGGATTTTTGGTCACGTTAAGCCTCCTTGAAGCTGATGAGCAGCAACTCCTTCTGTTCGTCGAGCGTGAATTTCACGTATACAATGCGTCCATCCACGGTCGTTGGCCTGTAACCATCCTGCCAAACCTTGTGATCGGAGATTGAAGTCATCGACTTTTCGAAATCCGAATGCTTCAAAGCCTGAATAAGGGCGACAACTGCCTCGTCATCCATTCCGAGATCGACAGCGCCCTGCTTTGAGCTAAACGTCCGGTTGAGTCGGGCAGAATCGCCAAACGCCGCCTTGATGTGGCTAAGCTGGTACCCGGGTTTCCTTTTTTCCATTGAATCATCCTCGTTCGACCTCCTTTCGACAAAACTACGAGACCCTCATTATGGGGAGTAAACGAAGAAACTTCAAGAGACCGGCGTCGGGTGATGGACGAATCGGTACTGCGGCTCCGACATGACGGGAGATGCGGTCGGCCAAAGCGTCTTGTCGAAACCCCGCCCACTCACATCACGCGAACGCGATTGGCGCCGACGCAGGTTGTCCATTAAGAGTGGACGCAACCTCCCAAGAAATCCCCATGCCCTCCCTGACCACTCATCGACCGCTCGTGCTCGCCGCCGTGATGGCGGCGAATTTCATGATCGCGATCGAAGCGACGATCGTCTCGACCGCCATGCCGCAGATCGTCGGCCAGCTTGGCGGCTTGCAGCTCTATAGCTGGGTGTTCTCGGCGTTCCTTCTGACCCAGACCGCGACCACCGTGGTGTTCGGCAAGCTCGCCGATCTCGCCGGACGCAAGATGGTGATGCTGGTCGGGATCGTGATCTTCCTTGTCGGGTCGATCCTGTGCGGATTCGCATGGTCGATGCCGTCGTTGATCATCTTCCGGCTGGTCCAGGGCGTCGGCGCCGGCGCGGTCCAGCCGACCGCGATGACCATCGTCGGCGACCTCTACTCGGTCCACGAGCGGGCCAAGATTCAAGGCTGGCTGGCGAGCGTCTGGGCGCTGTCGGCGGTCCTCGGGCCGATGGCCGGCGGCCTCATCATTCAGCACTTTTCCTGGGCCTGGATTTTCTGGATGAACCTGCCGATCGGGGCGCTCGCCGCGGCCGGATTTTGGGCCTATCTGCACGAAAAGAGCGCCCGCGGCGGCGGCAGGATCAATCATCTAAGCGCCGCCGTGTTCACCATCGCCATCGCCGCGATCATGGCCGACCTCACCGCGGTCTCGACCTCCGGCGAATTCGAGATTGGGGTCATCACCGTGGTCGCCGTCGTCGCGGTGGCGCTGTTCGTGATCCAGGAGCGCCGGTCTCCCGAGCCGATGATCTCGCTCGAGCTTTGGGGCCGCAGGCCGATCGCCGCAGCCAATGGGGCTTCACTGTTGTGCGGCATGGTGATGATCGGGCTCACGTCATTCCTGCCGGTGTTCGTCCAGGGGGTGATGCAGAAATCGCCGCTCATCGCCGGTTTCGCCCTCTCTTCGATGGTTCTGGGATGGCCGGTCGGCGCCACGGTCGGCGTACGTGGGTTTAAGCGGTTCGGCGTTCGCACGGTCCTGCGCACCGGCGGGCTGCTGGTGCCGGCCGGCGCGTTCGTGTTCGTCGTCCTGACCGCGGAAAGCTCCCCGATCGCCGCCGGCCTCGGATCGCTCGTCGTCGGTCTCGGTATGGGCCTTCTCTCGAGCGCCTCGATCATCCTCATTCAGGAGATCGTCGATTGGTCCGAGCGCGGCAGCGTGACCGCGTCCTTCCTGTTCGCGCGCAGCCTCGGCAGCACTTTCGGCGCGACGGTGTTCGGCGCCGTGCTCAATTTTGGCCTCTTCCGTTCCGGCCACGCCGGTAATGCGAGCTCGGACCAGCTTCGGCGATTGCTGGAGCGGGGTTCGGTCGATGCCGGGGGCGATTCGGGGCTTCGGGCGGCGCTCGAGCAATCGCTTCACATGACCTTCGTTTCGATGTTCGGGATCGCGCTCATGGTTGCAGCGGCGGCGTTTCTCGTGCCCAGGGTTGTCTTCGCCGCCAGGCGGGCGCTTGCCGAGTAATCGAATCAGGCGGCCGCCTCGGCCCGCTTTTCGCCGACGGCGACGGCGAGCGTCATCGCCAGGCAGAATGTCGCCGCCAGCGAGCGGAACGAGCCGAAGTCGCTTTCGACGATCTCGAACCGGACGTCGGCGATCCCGGCGAGCGGCGAGAGCGCGCTGTCGGTGACGACGACGATCGGAACGCCGGCGCGGCGCGCCCGCTTGGCGAGATCGACGGTGAACGGCGCATAGGGCGAGAAGCTGATCGCGATCAGCGCGTCGCCCGCGCCGGCCTGCGCCAGCTGCTCGGGTCCGAGGCCGCCGACATTGTCGATCAGCGACGCCGGTATGCCGAGCTGCGACAGGGCGTAAGTGAGGTAATGGGCGACGCAGAACGACCGCCGCTGGCCGAGGCAGTGAATGGTCCGGGCGGCGGCCAAAAGGCTGACCGCCCGGTCAAGCTCGCGCCGCTGGACCGCTTCGCGCAGCCGCGCGATCGAGGCGGCCGCCGAATCGGCGAATCCGAACAGGAGATGGGTCGGGTCGCCGCTGTCGCGGGCGTTCTCTTGCAGCGCCTTGAGGCGTTCGGAATAGTCCGGCCAGCGGTTGCGCAGGCGTGAGCGAAACACCTCCTGAAGCTCGGAGAAGCCGGCGAAGCCGAGCGTCTGGGCGAAGCGCACCAGAGTCGAAGCCTGCACCTCGGCGCTCCGGGCGAGGGCCGAGGCGGTGCCGAGCGCGAACTCGTCGGGGTGGTCGAGCGCATAGGCCGCAGCCTGACGAAGGCGCTTGGGCAGATGCGGCTCGATCTCGATCAGGCGGCGCTCAAGCGCCTCGAAGCTTTCCGGCGGTTCGATCGTCGAGTCGGCGCCCATCGTTCCCTTGGCCTCGCCCGGCGCGCTCGTCCCCGGGCGCTATCAATAGAACAGATATTCCAATTTGTGTAGCAGATGAAATATTTGTATTGGCGGGGCGCGGCGGGCGGCCGGCGCAGGTATTGGGAGGCGAGGGGTATGCGCACGATCGGCGTCGGACTGATCGGCACCGGCTACATGGGCAAGTGCCACGCGCTGGCCTGGACCGGCGTTCAGGCGGTATTCGGCGACGGGCCTGTGGTTCGACGGGTCATGCTGTGCGAGGTCGAGGAAGGGCTGGCGCGGCGGCGCGCCGACGAGTTCGGCTTCGAAGCCTCGACCGCCGACTGGCGGGCGCTGATCGCCGATCCGGCGGTCGAGGTCGTATCGATCACGACGCCGAACGCGCTCCACGCGCCGATGGCGATCGCGGCGCTCGAAGCGGGCAAGCACGTGTGGTGCGAAAAGCCGATGGCGCCAGCGCTTGCCGATTCCGAGCGGATGGCGGCGGCGGCGCGGGCATCGGGCCGGGTCGCGATCCTCGGCTACAATTATATCCAGAGCCCGGCGGTCCGTTTCATCGGCAAGCTCCTCAAGAACGACGCGATCGGCCGGCTCAACCATTTCCGCCTCGAAATGGACGAGGATTATATGGCCGACGCCGAGGCGCCGTTCTCCTGGCGCAGCCAGGCGAGCGCAGGCTATGGCGCTCTCGATGATTTCGCCGTTCACCCCTTGAGCCTGATCTCGACCCTGATCGGGCTTCCAAGCCAAGTGTTCGGCGAGATGAGCAAGCCCTATCCCGATCGCCCGGACGGCGGCGGGCGACGGGCTGTCGAGACCTTCGACATCGCGACCGCGCTGCTCAGAATGGAGGATGGCGCGTCGGGAACAATCCAGGTCAACCGCTGCGCCTGGGGCCGCAAGGGGCGGCTGCAATTGCAGGCGTTCGGGATCCGCGGCGCAATCGTGTTCGACCAGGAGCGCTTCAACGAGGTCGGACTCTATGTCGCCGATGGCCCGGCGGAGGAGCAGGGGTTCCGGCAGGTGCTTATGGGCCCGGCGCATCCGCCCTACGAGCGCTTCATCGTCGCGCCCGGCCACCAGATGGGCTTCAACGACCTCAAGATTGTCGAAGCGCACGAGCTCCTGAACCGTATAGAGGGCAAGCCTTCGCTCGCCATCGACTTCGAGGGCGGGCTCGCGATCGAGCGGACGATCCACGCGATCGCGCGGTCCAGCCGCGAGGGGCGGTGGGTCGCGGTGGATGAAACCACCCCCTCGTCCTGACGAGCGCCGAAGGCGCGTCTCGAAGGACGTTCCAGTGGGCGGCGCCTGCTCGGCGTCTACTGGAGCGTCCTTCGAGGCCGCCTCAGGACGAGGTCGGGCTGCAACTTGCTTTACGGACTGACATTCACCTGAACTTCGCCCCGAGCCGCTCCATCGTCGGGCGGAACTCGGGGAAGCTGGTCGCGATCATCGCCACGTCGTCGACCGCCATCGGCTCGAGGGTTGCGAGCCCCATGACCAGGAAACTCATCGCGATCCGGTGATCCATCTGGGTTGAGACCATTCCTCCGCCGCGCGGCCTGCCGCCTTCGACGGTGAAATCGTCGCCGTCGATGGCGCAATCGACGCCGGCGGCAGCAAGGCCCGCTGCGACCGCGGCGAGCCGGTCGCTTTCTTTCACCCTGAGTTCGCTCAAGCCCCGCATGCGCGTCGCGCCGGAGGCGAACGCGGCGGCGACGGCGAGGATCGGATAT
Organism: Hyphomicrobiales bacterium; assembly: GCA_003164825.1. Taxonomy (GTDB): domain Bacteria; phylum Pseudomonadota; class Alphaproteobacteria; order Rhizobiales; family Beijerinckiaceae; genus Roseiarcus. The sequence continues at coordinate 2,905 of PLUH01000199.1, read as the reverse complement.
TCGTCGATCATCGAGGGCGCGCGGGCGGCCGGAACGTCGACGCCGCGCAGCGTGCCGTGGCGCACCCGCAAGTCGGCGACCTCCTCGCCGCCTTCGAGGCGCCGGTCGAGCGCCTCGATATGGGCGCCCATCTCCTTGAGCGTCGTCAGGAGCCCGGTCCTGAGCGGGTTCATCATCACGCCCTCGACGACGATGTCGGAACCCGGAACGATCAGCGCGGCGACGATCGGAAACGCCGCCGACGAAGGATCGGCGGGAACGACGACGGTCGTAGGCCGCAATTCCGGCCGGCCGACGAGGGTGACCCGGCGTCCTTCGCCCTCGGGCGCGACGGTGACCTCGGCGCCGAAATGCGCGAGCATCTTCTCGGTATGGTCGCGCGAGGCCTGCGCCTCAATCACGGTCGTCGCGCCAGGCGCGTTGAGGCCGGCGAGAAGGACGGCTGATTTGATCTGCGCCGAGGCGACTGGAGTGCGATATTCGATCGGCGCGGGATCGCGGGCCCCCTTGAGCACAATCGGACAGCGCCCGCCATCGGCCTCGGACAGAATTTGGGCGCCCATCAGCCTGAGCGGATCGAGGATGCGCCGCATCGGCCGCTTGCGCAAGCTGGCGTCGCCGTCGAAGGTCGCGGTGATTCCGTGGCCGCCGACGACGCCCATCATCAGCCGAGCGCCGGTGCCGGCATTGCCGAAATCGAGAGTTTCGCGCGGCGGCAGAATCGCGCCGAGCCCGGGGCCGCGAATCCGCCATTGGCCGCGCCCGAGACGCTCGATGACCGCGCCGAGCGCCTCGCACGCCTTGCCGGTCCCGAGCACGTCATCGCCCTCGAGCAGCCCCTCGACCTTCGTTTCGCCACAGGCCAGGAGTCCAAACAGGAAGGCGCGGTGGGAGATCGATTTGTCGCCCGGCGGCCGGACCCGGCCCTTGAGCGGTCGCGCGCGCACGGCGCTGAGGGGCGACGCCGCGCGGGAATGCGACGAATGAGCGGACACGGAGTTGCTTCCTTCCCGCCAGGGCGAAATGGCCGCGCGTGGGCGCCGGCCCGCGCTCCTATCACCGACAATTGAGCCTGTCGACCATCGAGAAAAGCGCATTGACACGACCGGGAGCGGCGACTAACGGGGCGGTCCTGAAGACCGCCCTCGAGCCTCGGGAATTGATCGCAGTGGCCAAAGCCGAACTTGGAACCAAGCGCCAGTGCCAGAACTGCGGCGCAAAATTCTTTGACCTCAACAAAGACCCGATCATCTGCCCGAAATGCGGCACGATCTTTCAAGGCGCTGCGGCGGCGCGCGCGCGGCCGGCCGCCAAGCCGGAGGAAGAGGATACCGAACTCGCCACGCCGGCCGGGGTCGAAATCGTGTCGCTCGACGAGGTCGAGGCGGGCGAGGAGAAGGCCGCCGAGCCGGTGGTCGACGACATCGATGTCGAGGAGGCCGACGACGACGCGCCGGACGATCCGTTCCTCGAAGAGGAAGAGGAAGACGACGACGATGTCAGCAACCTCATCGACGGCGACATCGCCCCCGACGAGGAAACCTGAACCGCCCTAGCCGGGGTCGGAGCTTTTTTCGACCCGCGGCCCTTGTGGCCGGCGAGGATTTGCGGCTATACCCGCCCTCCCGAGAAATCAGGCGCGCTTCGCCCCAATCGAAGCCGCGATCGCGAGGCTTTGGAAAACGGGGCCATAGCTCAGTTGGGAGAGCGCTTCAATGGCATTGAAGAGGTCGTCGGTTCGATTCCGTCTGGCTCCACCATAAAGTTTCGTGATTCCAATAACTTACTAGCTTCATCAAAGGTGCGAAGCCAGTATTTGTCTTCTCCGATACCACATCGATACCATGATACGGATCAAAACGCATAGTTCGGCAATTAACGATCTCGCTTGGTGTTTCCCACAGCCTTGACTGACCACCCAACGGCCGCGCTCACGGCTCCTGTTCGCGTCAACCATCGTCATCCCGGACGGACGCAACGAAGTTGAAAGACCTATCGAAAAACGGTCCTTGACAGGCATGTTAAAAAGTTCTCCTGTATCGCCTTGGTTTTCTCTGACCGCGGGGGAGCGACGTGACCGACGCGTTAGAAAATTTGAGCGTGGGGACGCAGCGAACCCGCCGCAATATCGTGAAGATGGCCTCCATTATGGCGCCTGCGACTCTGGCGAGCGCCGTTCTTGCGAGGACGAAGCCAGCTCAAGCCGCCGTCTGTGCTGGAGCCCTTCGCTGCAACTGTTTCCTCAAGGGCACCAGGATTCTGACGGCTGAGGGGGAGTGCAAGGTCGAAGATCTGGCCATCGGCGATGTGCTGCCGGCCATGTTCGGGGGGACGCGCACCATTCAATGGATCGGACGCTATCCTCTCAAGAAGAGCGATCGATCAAAACCCTGGGTAAGGGACGCGTGGCCGGTTCGGATCGCTCCCTCGGCGCTCGCGCCTAGCGTCCCGCGGGCCGATCTCTACGTGACGGGGTGGCATGCGCTTTTCATCGATGGCTTGCTCGTGCCAGCCGGATACCTAATCAACGGCACGACGATCACGCGTTATGAGGCACGCGCTTACGACGAATTGGAGTTCTTCCACATCAAGCTCGAAAGTCACGACGTGATTTATGCCGAAGGGGCTCCGCTCGAGACGCTGTTGGAGGTCGACGAGAGGGCGGTTAATTTCGCTGAATATTTTCGCCGATATGGACCTCCAAATACAAAGGAGACACCCTGCGCTCCGCTTGTTTCTCTTGGTGGCCGACGTGGCGAATTGAAGTCGAGGATCCGCAGTGCGATCTCGCCGTGGATTGATCGCCGGGAGCACATCGATGTCATTCGCGACCACTTGGAAGAGCGCGGAATCATGCTTTCTCGACAATCCGAGCCGGTCCACTAGATATTTGGAGAGTGGCGGG
>PLUH01000140.1 GCA_003164825.1 Hyphomicrobiales bacterium | reverse complement strand
CGCTTTCGCGGGAATGACAGGTTGTTTTGGGCGCGCGATGGCGCTTCGGCGGCTTATTTTTCGATGCAGTAGCCGAGGAACCGCTTGGAGTCGATCGGATCGAATCCCAACCGGTGCTTGAGCTTCTTGCGCAATTTGCTGATGTGGCTCTCAATGACGTTCTCGTCGACGTTCTCGTCGAAGAGCCCATAGACGGCATTGAAGATCTGCGTCTTGCTGACCCGCCGGCCGCGACAGCGCAGCAGAAATTCGAGGATTCGGCGCTCCCGGCGAGGCAAGGGAAAGGGCTTTCCGTTCGCCTCGGGCTCGCGGCCGTCAAAATAGACGCGCAGTTCGCCGACCGTGACGTGGCCGTTCTCGCCGAACACGCGACGATTGATCGCCCCGACCCGGGCCACGATTTCGCGCACATGGACCGGTTTGCGCAACACGTCGTCCGCGCCGGCGGCGAACAGACACAATGTATCGTCGAGCGAATGACGCTCGTTGAGACAAAGAACCGGCGCGTTCGAGCGCTCGCGAATCAATCTTGAGAGCGCTTCACGCTCGTTGCAGTCGCCGATGAGAAAAGCCTCGACCGCGCCCATGTCCGTGTCACTGATCTTGCCGATCCATTCACGAAATTCGCCGGCTTCGATCCCGGCTGACGAGACGCCTTCACGATCAAAACCAATGGCGTAGCCTCCCGCCACGATGTCCCGATCGTCAATGATGATATACATACTCCTGCTCCACTGAACCGAATTGACATTGGAACGCCTTCTTTTACGCCAACGCTCGAATTCGACTCGAACAGGNNGCCGATTGTTAACTTCTTTCCGAAGCCAATCTGCGCTTGTTCTTGACAAAGCTTTATTGAGATCGAAAAGTACCCCTGGTTTGGTTAACACATGATGTATGCCCCTTATGGTTTCATGTATTAATGAAATGGTTAACGCAGTCCTAACCCGGCGCGGTTCAGGGCAAACGCCGGACGGGCGCGCCGAGCTGCTCGGGGTCAAACGGGGGGATTGGCGCGGCCGGCCGCAATCGGCGCTCAGACTTGGGCGCGAACTCGCGCTACGCGGCGAGGTCGCCTATTGGGCCGTCTCGCCGGAAAATAACGCGCTTGAAAGCAAGCGCCGGGATCAGCGCGGCGGCCTGCGTAAGCCGGCGCGCCTGCGCTCGGCCAAACTTCTCGACGGATCTTATCGCTTCGTCTGTGAGGGCCGGATATGCGATCGGTCTCGGGACGGATTGCGCCTCGCTTTGACGCGAGACATCGGGCTTCCGCCCCGTCTGGCGGTGCATATCGATGAGACCGGCGAAGTGCGCGATGCGAGAATCGTCTGGCGGCGCGGAGCGACGATCGGGGTCCGACTGCACGAGGCCGCGCCGGCGGACGCGCTCAAGGCCAGCGACCGGCACGCGCTGAGGCGCCGCTACTACGCCATCCCCGGCTGAGTCCGGTCAGGCGTAACTCTTCTCTTCGATGAGAGCCGAATTGGCGAGGGTGTTGATCGCGCGCTTCAGCGCGGCGCGGGCATCGTTTTCGCCGTACACCGATCGCGCGAGCGCGACGAAGCGCGGCCCGAAGTCTCCCTCGCGCTCGCACGTCCGAATCGCATCCTCGATATCCCACAGACGCGCGTTCACGGCGGCGAGCTGATCGGCGAGCAGATCGATCGACGATCCGGTGGGGCCGTCCTCGCGCGCCAGACCATCGAGCAGCGCCAGTTCGCGGCGGACATTGGCGAGTTTCTCTTCCTCGCCGATGCGTTCGGCCTTGATTCGCAGGATGGTGATCTTGTCGATCAATTCGCCGAGCGAGCATGGGCACGAAATCACGGGCGGCGTGGCGCGGCGCGCGGCGAGCGTGGCGACTTCGAGCGCCATGGCGTCGAACACGCCGCGCCAGTCGCCCCGCCGCGACTGACGAAAGAGGCGCATGGTCGGGTACCAGGGCGAGTCGGCGCGTCCGGTCAGCCAGCGCCATTCCGCGTCGCTCTTCAGCGCGACCCAGACCGGCGCGGCCAGAGCCCCCGCCAGATGGGCGATCGAGGTGTCGCAGGTGACGATGAGATCGAGTGAGGTCATCGCCGCCGCCGTGTCGACGAACGCGTCCGGCCCGGCGTCGAAATCCGCCCCGAGCGTCTCGACCCGCATCGCCGGCGGCAAAAGCGAAAGCTGCTCTTCGCCGACGCCCTTCTGCAGGGAAATGAGCCTGACGCCCCTGACCTCGGCAAGCGGCGCCAGGGCCGGAAGCGGCATCGACCGGGCGCGATCGGCCTCCGGATCGGGGTTGCCTTGCCATGCAACGCCGATCTTGAAGCCAGCGGAGCCGATGCGCCGAGCCCACATTTCGCGTAAACGCGGCTCGGCTGCGAGATAGGGAACCACGGCCGGAATCGTGTCGAGCCGCGTGCCGAATGCATGAGGAAGGCTGCTGATCGCGATCTGGGCGTCGAATTCATCTCCGGCCGGCGGCGAATCGGCGATTCGCACGTTGGCCTTCGAAGACAGAAGCCGGCGCAGCCTCGGTGGACAGACGAAGGTCGCATCGACGCCGGCGGCGGTCATCAGCGGCAAATAGCGAAAGAACTGGATGGTATCGCCGAGACCATGGTCGTTGAGCACCAGGACGCGCTCGCCTGGCCGTCCCGGCCCCCGCCAGGTCTCAAAACGGGCGCCGAGCGCTTCGCCAAGCGATTTTCCCCTGAGCCAGCGCGCCTCGTATCCCTGAAGTCCGTGCTCGAAGTCCCCGAGGGTGAGCTTGAGGCAGCCCTTGCCCGCCTGAGCCTCGCGGCTGCCGAGCGCTTCGGCCGCCTCGAACGCCTTGAGCGCCTCGGAGAAGCGGCCGAGACTGCGCCATGCCAGCGCCTGGCCGCATAGCGCCGCCGCGGAGCGAGGCGCCGCCGCGCTCGCCCGGAGATAGGCGCCGAGCGCCTCCTCAGGGCGATCGAGCTTCAGAAACGCGTTGCCGAGGTTGATCGCGGCTTCCGGGAAATCGTCGCGCAGCGAAAGCGCGCGTCGAGCCGCTTCGAGCGATTCCTCGAGCCGCCCAAGCTCGCGCAGCGCTCCGGCGCGGCTCGACCAGGCGTCGGGATTGTCAGGCGCGAGCGCTGTCGCCGCTTCGAAGGAACGAAGCGCCTCATCGAAACGGCCGGCGCCGAAATAGAGCTTGCCGGCATTGATGTGGGCGACGATCAGCGAAGCGTCGAGCTCGAGCGCCCGTCGATAGAAGCGCTGCGCCGGCTCGGGCTTGCCGCATTCGCTGAGCATATAGCCGCCCATGCACAGCGCGGCGGCGAAATCAGGCCTCAGCCGAAGGGCNNGCCAGGATTCACCGGCGCCCGGCCTCACGTTGGGCGCAAGGGAGAAGGCCGAGCGCACATGGTGTCCAAAGCATGCCGTGAACCAGGACACCGTCATCGCGAGGACCCCCGGGCTTTAGGGACCCGGGGGGACGTGGCGATCCAGGAGTCATAGGGCTCCCCACGTTCTTCTGGATTGCTTCGCTTGCGCTCGCAATGACGGATGAATTGCCGTCGGAAGAAGGCAAACTTTACCGCTTGGCGCTTGCGCGGGCCTTTCGCCGATCGAAGGGCCCCCATGGCTTCGCAAGGCGTTCAGCCGCCGAGCGAAAACCTCTGCAGGCTCGACAACAGGGCGGTCGAAAAGACTTGCGTCGGCGCGCCGGTGAAGGCGTTGAGCTCGCTGCCCAACGCCGAGCCGTTCGAGCTGATCACGCCGGCAAGAACCGCAGCGGCGCCCGACTGGCCTGAACTCGAGTTGCTCGAGGCGACGGTCAAATTCGTGGCCGCGCCGGAGCCCGGCCCGTAGGTCAGGTCGTACATCGCGGTGAACCGCTCGGTGAGCTGCTTGAGCTTCGCTGGATCCTGCAGATCGGAGATCGGCATCAGCTGGGAGAGCGTCTGCGCTTGGGTATTGATGTTCTCGGCGCTGGTCGCCGGCGACAGACCGAAGATGGTCTGGGCCACTTCCAGGAGATTGGGATCGGCGAGAACGCCGTACTCGCTGGTGACGGTCGGCGCGACGCGCTGGAAATAGAGCGCAAGCTCAACGCCGACGTTCTGCGCCCCCTGGTCGCTTTCGAGCTGCTGTTCGACGTAGTCGCTCGTCGTCGTCTGGACCGCGTTCGGCGAGGCTGCCGAAGAGGCGCCGTCGCCAACGAAATTGAAAGCGGCGGCGAACGCCTTCCAGGCCGAGTTGCTCAAGGTGTTGGCGAGACTGTTGGGATTGGACACGCCGCCTTCCAGCACCTTCGTGATCAGCGCCGTGGCGTTGATCTGGTCGCCCAGGCCATAAGCGTCGAGGGCGTAGGAAAGCAGCCGATAGTTGCCGACGAAGTCCTGGATCGACGTCACCGAGCCGATGTTCGCCTCATAGTAGGCGGTCGCGGTTTTCACCGCGGGCTCGGTCGCAGTCATCGCCTGATAGCGGGGTAGATTCTGCGATACGGCGAGATAGGCGGATGTCGTGCTGGTCATGAACGAATCGCGCGGCTCGGTCCGAAGCGCCGGAGTGAGATGAGGCCAGACGCCGCGACGCTAACGGCGAAGTCCTGCGCATCGGTTAATCCGCTGTGGCGCGCGCCCCGCGGATTCGCCCGCCGTGGCGATTTCCGCCAAGACCGGCCGCGGCGATCAGATCGTCGCCTCGCAAGTCCGCGTCCAAACGTTCAGCGATATCGCCGGCGAGCGCAGCGACGGAATCGGCGCGCATGAACTCGGCGAGAAGGGCCAGCTCGCTTCTTTCATCCGTGGCCTCCGAGGGGGCGCGTCCCGCCGAGTCGGCGGATCGTGGTTTGAGCTCTGTTTGCATCGTCGGCGTCCGCTAATTCCGCAGGTCGCCGAATACTGCCACGATCGAATGAAGCGCTTGCGTGACGAATTGTTACAAAATGCAATGCGGGGTGAAGTCTTCGCCTGCCCCGTCAGACCGATTGAAGGGTTTCGACCATGCTTGCAACCCAGCGGCGGCTCGCGAGCGCCAAGGTTCGGGAACGCGCCAGCAGCAACAGCGTGACCTCCGGCAAAGGCGGAAGACTCTTGTCGAGGCAGGGCCTCAGTCCCTCCGCCGCCAGCCCTTCGATCATCGGCATGACGCCGAGACCGGCCGCAGCGGCCGCAGCGAGCACGGCGAAGTCGGAACTGGTGCAGACAATGTCGAATTTCCGCCCATGGGCGCGCAGCGCGCCGGTCGCCGCCTCATGAATAAGCGACCCTTCCGGCGGGACGACGAGCGGCGCCGGCCGATCGCCGGCATGGCGGTCGGACGCCGGGCCGAACCATCGCAGCTGCCCGCGCCACTGTTCGATCCGGTAGGGTTCGCTTTCGCCCGCGCCGATGACGAACGCGACGTCAAGCTCATTCTGACGAAAGGCGGCAGACAGCGCCTGCGAGCTCTCGACCATCACCTCGAAGGTGGCGCGGGTCTCTGCGTCGGCGCGCAGCTGGGCGAGCCGCGGCGCCAGAACCGAGGCGAATTCGCTGGGCATGCCAATGCGCAAGGCGCCGTTCGGATTGTTGCGCCCCCCGACCTCGTCCAGCATGTCGTCGTGCAGCCGAAGCAGGCGCTTTCCGTAATCAAAGCAAACTTCCCCCACCCCGGACAATTCAAAGCGCCCGCCTTTCTTGAACAGCGGGGCTTCGACGAGCTCCTCGAGCCGTTTCACCTGCAGGCTGATCGTCGGCTGCGTCCGGCCCAGTTCCTCGGCCGCGCGGGTGAAGCCTCGGGCCTCCACGACCGCGACAAAGGCTCGCAGGATATCGATAGGAATGCCGCGCATGAGGGACGCCGAGCCGGTATGGGGTTCGATTTCCCCCTTGTACATTGATTCGCTCCCGCCATAACCAGCGCACATGCAATCATTGACGCTTCAGCGTTCCGCCGCCGTAGAGTTGCCGTAGAGATCGCGGGAAGATTTGAAATCGCCGTCGCTCGGCCTTGCTTGCGCCGGCTCAGCTGACTTAACGGCATGAAGGAGGAAATACTGTCAAGATAATTTGGCTTCTTGCCATGCAACGTGAATAATTGTCGTTATTAGACTTGCGGTAGATAAGTATATCGGACCGGAATTTAACAATGAAGTGCATCACGTATGGTAAATTATTGACTTTGAAACGCCTCGTGTCACGATTCATTCCGATCTGGCGATTCGCCGGCTAGCGGGCGGCTATCGAAATCGGGGCGGGGGATGCGAATACTCATTGTGGACGACGCCGGCCAGGATCGGGCGGCGACTGAAAACGCTGTCCAGGAGCGCGACGTCGAGACCCGGCGCGCCGACGACGTCCTGCCGATCGAGCGGCTCTATCTGTTCGCCGGGTGGACGCTCGAGGAGACCGCGCGCGACCTGGTAAGTCCCGCCGGCCGGCGGGTCGACCTGACGTCGTCCGAGTTCGATCTCTTGCTGGCCTTTGTCCGCCAGCCGGGGCAAGCGCTGTCGCGCGACGCCCTGCTTGGCACGCTCAGAGGGCGCGAGTGGAGGTATTTTGATCGTTCGATCGATACGCTGGTGGCGCGACTGCGCAAGAAGCTGGCCGGCGGCGCCGATCGGCCCCCGCGCGTTCGCTCGGTGCGCGGCGTCGGCTATATTTTCTGCGCCGCCGTCGCCAGGATTCGCCAGGGAGGACAATCCGCCGCCGCCTGAAAGAACCGGACGGATCGTTCATCGGCGCAGCGCAATTCGCGTTGCCGCATTCGGTTCGGCCGTCGGGCCGATTGACGGGCCGCGAAGGCGGCTGCTATCGATGGCCCCGCTGACACTTAACCTCTTGTATTTGAACGAGATCAGTCATTTCTGCGCCGACAATTCGCTTCCACCGCAAAGATTTGCCCGCCGAAACGTCGTTTGGCGAGGCGGCGGCGATCGACACGGAGACGCTTGGACTCGTCGTCGGGCGCGACCGGCTCTGCGTGGTGCAGATTTCGCGCGGCGACGGGAGCGCCGACATCGTGCAGATCGGCGCCGGCCAGACGACCGCTCCCAATCTCCAGCGATTGCTTGCCGATCCGAACGTCGTGAAGCTGTTCCATTACGGCCGCTTCGACATGGCGGTCCTGCATCATGCGTTCGGCGTCATGGCCGCCCCGATCTATTGCACCAAGATCGCCTCCAAGATCGCCCGGACCTACACCGATCGCCACGGACTGAAGGACCTCACCCGCGAATTGCTTGGCGTCGAGATCTCGAAGCAGCAGCAGTCGTCGGACTGGGGGGCCGAGGCCCTGAGCGAGGCGCAGCTCGCCTACGCGGCGTCCGACGTGCTGCATCTGCACGCGCTGCGCGAGAAGCTGAACGCCATGCTCGAGCGCGAGGGCCGGGCAGGGCATGCGCGCGCCGCTTTCGCCTATTTGCCCGATCGGGTCCGCCTCGACCTCGCGGGATTCGAGGCCATGGACGTTTTCTCGCACGACTATCCGTGACGCGCCCCCTCGCCCCGNNGCGCTTCGCGCCACCTTCTCCCCGCGAGCGGGGCGAAGGGGAGCGAGCCTTTCAAGAAGCGATCGCCGCCTTCTGCAGGGCGACGAGGCGCCCGATGCCGCCTCGCGCCAGCCCGAGCATGTGGATAAGCTCGGCCTCGGTGAACGGCGCGCCTTCCGCCGACCCCTGCACCTCGACCAGGCCGCCGCCCCCGGTCATGACGAAATTCGCGTCCGTATGGGCGCTCGAATCCTCCGTGTAGTCGAGATCGATCACCGCTTCGCCGCCGACGACGCCGCACGAAACCGCGGCGACATGATCCTTGAGCGGGCTGTCGCGCAGGATCGAGCGCTGCGCCATCCATTGCAGGCAGTCGCGCAGCGCCACCCAGGCGCCGGTGATCGCGGCGGTGCGGGTGCCCCCGTCCGCCTGCAACACGTCGCAATCGATGGTGATCTGCCGCTCGCCGAGGCGCGGCAAATCGACCACCGACCTCAGCGACCGGCCGATCAGGCGCTGGATCTCCTGGGAGCGGCCGGAAACCTTGCCGGTCGCCGANNACCCATCCTCGTCCCTGGCCGCGCAGCCACGGCGGCGGCTTGTCCTCGAGCGAGGCCGCGCACAGCACATGCGTTTCGCCGAACCGGACCAGGCACGAGCCTTCCGCATAACGCGCCACCCCACGCTCGAAGCTCACGGAGCGCATTTCGTCGGCGGCGCGTTTGGACGGACGCATGGGCATGGCCTCCCTGATTTTGAGCGATTGGCTCTAGCGGCAGTCGGGAGCCGAGGCAAATTCTCGGGAGCCAAGGGCGCACGGCGCTCGCGTTGACCATCGGCGCCCGCGTCTAATAGGGTCGCGGCCCCGTGATCCATGACCGAAACCCCATGCCGCCCGCCCCAGACGTCGCGCTCGACCCGACGAGGTCGTTTCAGGGCCTCATTCTGACCTTGCAGACCTTCTGGGCGCGGCAGGGCTGCGTCATGCTGCAACCCTATGACATGGAGGTCGGCGCCGGCACGTTCCATCCGGCGACGACGCTGCGCTCGCTCGGACCCAGGCCCTGGAAGGCGGCTTACGTCCAGCCCTCCCGCCGGCCGAAGGACGGACGCTACGGCGAGAACCCCAACCGGCTCCAGCACTATTACCAGTATCAGGTGATCCTGAAGCCCTCGCCTCAGAACCTTCAGGAGCTTTATCTCAATTCGCTCGCCGCGATCGGCGTCGATATGGCCCTCCACGACGTGCGCTTCGTCGAGGACGACTGGGAGAGCCCAACCCTTGGCGCATGGGGCTTGGGGTGGGAATGCTGGTGCGACGGGATGGAAGTGTCGCAGTTCACCTACTTTCAGCAGGTCGCGGGATTCGAATGCGCCCCCGTTTCCGGCGAGCTGACTTATGGCCTCGAGCGGCTGGCGATGTATGTGCAGGGCGTCGATAGCATCTACGACATCAACTTCAACGGCGGCGACGGCGAGGCGCGCGTCACCTACGGCGACGTGTTCCAGCAGGCGGAGGAGGAATATTCCCGTTTCAACTTCGAGCACGCCAACATCGACGTCCTGTTCCAGCACTTCAAGGACGCCGAAGCGGAATGCATCGCGCTCTTGGAGCGCGGCGCGGCGGGCGACCGCCACCTCATGGCGCTGCCGGCCTACGATCAGTGCATCAAGGCGAGCCACGTCTTCAACCTTCTCGACGCCCGCGGGGCGATCTCGGTCACCGAGCGCCAGAGCTACATCCTGAGAGTGCGCGAACTCGCCAAGGCCTGCGGCGCGGCCTGGCTGAGGACCGCGGGAGGCCGGGCGGCGTGAGTTGACCGAAGCCGACGCCAGCAAATCTGCGCATCCTCCCCCCTTGTGGGGGAGGACAAAGGAGGGGGGGTCGCGCCGTCCTACGGNNCCCGCCCCCACAAGGGGGGCGGGGACGCTAGCCTGCCGAGGTTTTCCTAGGTCCATTCGATGCCCGACCTCCTGCTTGAACTGTTCAGCGAAGAAATCCCCGCCCGCATGCAGCGCCAGGCGGCGGAGGACCTCAAGCGCCTGGTCACCAACGCGCTGGTCGAGCGCAACCTCCTCTATGAGGGCGCGCAAAGCTTCGTCACCCCTCGCCGCCTCACTCTGCATGTCGTCGGCCTGCCGGCCGCCCAGCCCGATCTGCGCGAGGAGCGAAAAGGTCCCCGCGTCGGCGCGCCGGACGCGGCGATCCAGGGCTTTCTCAAGAGCGCGGGCCTCAAGCGAATCGAGGATGCGACGATCGCGACCGACCCGAAGAAGGGCCAGTTCTATGTCGCGGTGATCGAGAAGCCGGGCCGCGAGACCAAAGACGCGATCGCCGAGATCATCCCCGCGATCGTCCGCTCGTTTCCATGGCCGAAATCGATGCGCTGGGGCGCAGCGTCGGCGAAGCCCGACGCGCTGCGCTGGGTCCGCCCGCTGCGCGGGATCGTCTGCACGCTCGCCGTCCCGCATGACGCCTCGGAGATCGTCGCGTTCGAGATCGACGGCGTCAAAGCCGGGGATATGACCTGGGGCCATCGTTTCATGGCGCCCGGGCCGATCCACGTCCGCCGCTTCGACGATTACGTCGACGCGCTGCAGAAGGCCAAGGTCGTGCTCGACGCCGACCGCCGCAAGGCGATCATCCTCGCCGACGCCAAGAACCTCGCCTTCGCCCGCGGGCTCGAGCTCATCGAGGATGATGGCCTCTTGGAGGAGGTCGCCGGCCTCGTCGAATGGCCGGTCGTGCTGATGGGCGAATTCGAGCCGGCGTTCCTCGACCTGCCGCCCGAAGTGATCCGCGCCACCATCCGCGCCAACCAGAAATGTTTCGTGCTGCGCGACGGCGCCAGCAAGCTCGCCAACCGCTTCATCCTCGTCTCCAACCTCGTCGCCCCGGACGGCGGCGCGGCGATCGCGGCCGGCAATGCAAGGGTCGTGCGCGCCCGCCTCGCCGACGCGCGCCACTTCTGGCTGACCGACCGCGCGCCTTTGTCCGACGCCAGGGACAAAACCGCCAAGCCGCTCGACCAGCGCCTCGCCAAGCTCGAGCGGGTCGTCTTTCACGAAAAACTCGGCACGCAGGGCGAACGGGTCGAGCGCATTGAGGCGCTGGCGCGCGAACTCGCGCCGCGCGTCCTCGCCGACCCGGGCCTCGCCGCGCGCGCCGCCCATCTCGCCAAGGCCGATCTCGTCACCGAAATGGTCGGCGAGTTCCCCGAGCTGCAAGGCCTCATGGGCCGCTATTACGCGCTCGCCCAAGGCGAAGAGCCGAGCGTCGCCGATGCGATCGAGCACCACTACAAGCCGCAGGGACCGAATGACCGCATCCCGACTTCGCCGGTGTCGATCGCGGTTGCGCTCGCCGACAAGCTCGACACACTGGTCGGTTTCTGGGCGATCGACGAGAAGCCGACCGGCAGCAAGGATCCTTACGCGTTGCGCCGCGCGGCGCTCGGCGTGATCCGGATCGTGCTGGAGAACGGGCTGCGGCTACAACTTGGCTCGGTGATCGATGTCGCGCTTGAGCCTGTCGAACGGGGTGTAACCGATACCTCAGATCCTGCGCTCGATGGAGCGGCAAGCGGAATGCCCGACTCTTCTCCTCGGCCCGCAATGGCCGCCAGCCTCCTCGCCTTCTTCGCCGACCGCCTGAAAGTCTACCTGCGCGACAAGGGCGCGCGGCACGATCTCATCGACGCGGTGTTCGCGCTGCCGGGCCAGGACGATCTGCTCATGATCGTCCGCCGGGTCGAGGCGCTCGGGCGCTTCCTCGACGCCGAGGACGGGCGGAACCTGCTCATGGGCTATCGCCGCGCCGCCAACATCCTCCGCGCCGAGGAAAAGAACGACGGCGCCGGCGCCTTCGCCGCTCGGCACGATCCGGCGCTCCTCGTCCTGCCGGCTGAAAAGGACCTCGCCGACATGCTCGCCGCGGCCGGCGCGGCGGCGCGCGAACGGGCGACCCGTGAGGATTTCGAGGGCGCCATGCGGGCGCTCGCCACCTTGCGCGCGCCTGTCGACGCTTTTTTCCTCGACGTCACGGTCAACGCCGACGACCCGGATTTACGGCTGAACCGCCTCAGACTCCTCAACGAGTTACGCGAAGCCATGCACGGCGTCGCCGATTTCTCGAAGGTCGCTGGATAGCCCTCCCGCGTCATCGCCGGGCAAGCCTGCTTGAAATGGTATATTTTCTATACTATCATTATCGCCTGTGGAGTTCGAGTTTGATCCAAAGAAGAGCTCGGCCAACAAGGCCAAGCACGGGATCGATTTTGTTGAAGCTCAGGCGCTATGGCGGGACGAAGCCCTCATTGAAGCGCCTGCGCGAACCGTCGATGAGCCGCGTTTCCTCGTCATCGGCCGCATCGGCGGTCGACATTGGTCGGCCGTCTGTGCAAGGCGCGGAGAACGAACGCGGATCATCTCTGTCCGGCGGTCCCGCAGCGAGGAGATCGAGGCTTATGAAAGCGCATGATTTTGATCAGAAGTTCGACGCCGGCGCCGACGTCTCCGGCGATGTCGACTGGGGCGCCGCGCGCCGCCCCAATCTCAAGCTCAAGCGCGTCAATGTCGATTTCCCGTCATGGGTCGTTGAAGCCCTCGACCGCGAGGCCCGGCGCTTGGGCGTGACTCGTCAGGCGCTCGTCAAGCTGTGGATCGCGGAGCGCCTGGGCAGGGCGGCCTGACTGAGCCTCGCGCGGACGCTGCGGCTGGGCCTCGTCCGGCGATCTGCGTCTGGACCCGCCTTTGACAAATGCCGCCGAGCCACTAAATCGCGGCGGGGCGTGAAATCAGGAATTGCGGCATGGCGCTGAAGGAAGACAATCGTGCCGGCGGGGCCTCCGGCGGCGGCAAGGCGATCACCGACACGCAAGCAGAGGACGCGTTCCGCACCATCATCAAATGGATCGGCGAGGATCCGAACCGCGACGGGCTCATCGAGACGCCCGCCCGCATGGTGCGCGCCTACCGTGAGTATTTCGCCGGCTACGACGAGGACCCGGAGGAGGTCCTGCGCAAGACCTTCACCGAGGTCGACGGCTACGACGAGATGATCGTGCTGCGCGGCGTGACCTTCGAGAGTCATTGCGAGCACCATATTGCGCCGATCATCGGCCGAGTCTGGATCGGCTACATTCCGAATAAGCGGGTCGTCGGCATCTCCAAGCTCGCCCGGGTGGTCGAGATCTTCTCCAAGCGGCTGCAGATCCAGGAGCGCCTGACGGCCCAGATCGCCAACACGGTCGACGAGGTTCTGAAACCCAGCGGCGTCGCGGTGGTGGTGAAGGCGGCGCATCATTGCATGATTGACCGCGGCGTCCGCAAGCGCGGCGCCGACCTTGTCACCAGCCGCATGCTCGGCGTGTTCCGCGACCTGCCGGAGACCCGGCACGAGTTCCTGACCCTCGTCAACGCCGACACCACCGAGTAGCGCGCGCGAGCCATGATCGGCGCCTTTCGCATCACCGGCTACGTCATCGCCTCCGCCGACGGCCGGATCGCCGACGCAAGCGGGCGCCACCCGTCGTCGCTCAGCCTCGACGCCGACCGGCGTTTCTTCGAGAACGGGCTCGATCATGTCGACGCGGTGGTCCACGGCCGGCATTCGCAGGAGGACCAACCCAACTCGGCCGGCCGGCGAAGGCTGATCCTGACCCACAGCGTCGCGGCCCTCGCGCCCGACCCCGCCAACCCCAACGCCCGGCTCTGGAATCCCGCCGGCGCGTCGTTCGAGCAGGCCTGCGCCGCGCTGGGCTTGAGTTCGGGCACGGTCGCCATCATCGGCGGGCCCCTGGTCTACACGCTCTTTCTCAAGCAGGGGTACGACTGCTTCCACTTGAGCCGGGCGGTGAAGGTCTGGATTCCCGACGGCCTGCCGGTCTTCATTCGCGAGGCGCATGGCGGCGAGCCCGAGGCGGCGCTCGCCGCCGCCGGCCTCAAGCCCGGCCATACCATGTGGCTCGACGACGAGGTGACGGTGACCGATTGGGAACGGGTGGGGTAGCGCCCCTTCTCCCAATGGGAGAGGGCAGGGGTGAGGGGTTCGCGCGCCCATCCCCTTGGCGTTACCCGTCATCCGGCCGCGCTTCGCGCGTCCACCTTCTCGCTCTGGGAGAAGGGAGGCTAACGCCCAAACCGCTCCGCCCGGAACGGGGCCGGGTCGACCAGCGGCGCTTCGCCGGTCATCAGTTGCGCCAGCAGGCGCCCGCTGACCGGGCCGAGCGTCAGGCCGAGATGGTGGTGGCCGAAGTCGAGCCATAGGCCCGGCTTGCCCGGGAACGGCCCGATCACCGGGCGCATGTCCGGCAGGCAGGGGCGCCGTCCGAGCCAGGGCTTGGGCTCCTTGCGGGCCCCGATCGGAAAAAGCTCCCTGGCGAAGGGCTCGACCCGGTCGAGCTGGGCGGACGATGGCGGATCGTCGCGGCGGGCGAATTCCGCCCCTGTCGTCAGCCGCAGCCCGCGGGTCATCGGAGTCACGAGGTAGCCGCGCTCGAGATCGAGCACCGGACGGGTGAGGCCGGCATTCCCTTTCGCCTCGTAATGCATGTGATAGCCGCGCTTGACGAAAAACGGCAGGCGAAGGCCGAAACGGCGCGCAAGCTCATTGGACCAGGGCCCGAGCGCGATGACGACGTCGCTCGCGGCGAGCCGGCCGGATTCGGTCGTGACCATCCATCCCGCCCCCGCGGGCTCGAGGCTCAGCGCGTCTCCGGTCTCGAAGCGGCCGCCGCGGTTCACGAACAGCGCCGCGTAGCTCTGCGCCAGCGCCTCGGGATCGGGCGTCGACAACGGGTCGGCATAATGCGCCCCGCCGATCGCCTTTTCGCTCAAGTTGGGCTCGAGCGCGATCAGCGCGGCGCGGTCGAGAAATTTTGGCGCGATGCCGTAAGGCTTGAGCTCCTCGGCCTCCCTATTGGCCATGTCCTCGCCGCGGGCGCTGCGAAACGCCTTGATCCAGCCGCCGCGACGCAGGAGAGCGTCGGCCCCGGCCTCATGCGCGAGCTTGAGGTGCTCGGCGCTGGCGGCGGCGAGAAACGGGGCCATCGCGCGCGCGGTCGCGTTCTTTCCCGCCGGCGTCGAAGCCGCGAANNGCGTTGCCGAAGCTTGTCTCTCCCGCCGCCTTGCCATGGCGGTCGACGAGCGCGACCCGCCGGCCGCGCGCCTGGAGCGCGAGCGCGGCCGACACGCCGACAAATCCGGCGCCGAGCACGATTGCGTCGACAGTCTCTGCGGGCATCGGTAAACCTTTGTAGCCGCGGTCGTCGACCGCGGCAGATACGCTCAGCGAGCGCTTGCGCAAGCCCGCCTCGATTCTCCACCGCCGTTCCTATAGATACGGCCCCTGACGGACAACAGATAGAAGACTCAAGCATGATCCGATTTGGTGGAACTTGGGCCGTCATTGCGAGCCACAGGGCGTCGAGAGACGCCCGTCCTTCCGGACGGGCTACGGCGAAGCAATCCAGGGGAGCGTCGGACGCCCTACGACTCCTGGATCGCCACGTCGCTTCGCTCCTCGCGATG
>PLUH01000091.1 GCA_003164825.1 Hyphomicrobiales bacterium | reverse complement strand
TCTGTCAAAGTAGTGCTAGTCTGAACGGCGGCCGAGCGCACAATGACTGAGACCCGGAAACTTGCGGCGATCCTGGTCGCCGATGTCGTCGGCTATAGCCGGCTCGCGGGAGCGGACGAGGATCGCATTCTGGCGCGGCTCAGGGCGCTGCGTAGCGACCTGATCGATCCGACGATCGCCGTCCACCACGGACGGATCGTCAAGCGCACCGGCGACGGGAGCATCATCGAGTTCCGCAGCGTGGTCGACGCGGTGCGCTGCGGAATCGAAGTGCAGCACGCCATGGTCGAGCGCAACGCGGGCGTGGCCCCGGACAAACGCATCGATTTTCGCATCGGCATTCATCTCGGAGACGTCGTCGAGGAGGCGGACGGCGATCTGATGGGTGACGGCGTCAATATCGCCGCCCGGCTCGAGGGGATCGCTGCGCCCGGGACGATCTGTCTCTCCGAGGACGCCTATCGACAAGTCAAGGGCCGGCTTGATCTTGCAGTCACCGATCTGGGCCCGACCCAACTCAAGAACATTGCCGAGCCGGTCCGGGCCTATTCGCTGCAAGTCGGCGTCCCCGCGCAGGCGAAGCCCAAGCCGCAAAGCGGGCCTGCAGCGCCCACCGCGCGCGGTCTCTTCACACGCTGGCCGGCGCTCGCCGCCGCGCTCGTCGTCGCGCTTGTCGCGGCCGGCGCCTACGCCTGGCATGCGGGGCTCGCGCCGCGTCTGCTCGGCGCCCCGGTCGCCGAGGACAAGCTCGAGACCGCGCCGCGGCTTTCGATCGTCGTGCTGCCGTTCGAGAACCTCAGCGGCGATCCGGAGCAGGAGTATTTCGCCGACGGAATCACCGACGATCTGACGACGGACCTCTCACAATTGCCCGACGCCTTCGTCATCGCCCGCAACACTGCCTTCACCTACAAGGGCAAGGCGGTCGACGCCAAGAAAATCGGCCGCGAACTCGGCGTGCGCTATCTTCTGGAAGGCAGCGTGCGCCGCCTCGGCGAGACGGTCGAGGTCAACGCGCAGCTCATCTCGACCGAAACAGGCGCGCATGTCTGGGCCGACCGGTTCGAGGGCGAGCGCGGTAAGCTCGGCGAATTGCAGGCGGAGTTCGTTGCCCGCCTCGCGAATTCCCTGGGCGTCGAACTTGTCAAGGCTGAAGCCTCGCGCACGATTCGCGAGCGGCCAAACAATCCGGACGCGGTCGATTTCTGGATGCGCGGCACGGCGATATTGGCGTCGAGCAATTTCGATAAGTCCGCCTCGGACGACGCGGAAAAGTTGTTTGAGCGCGCGCTCGCGCTCGATCCGAAGTATGAGCCGGCGATGACGTTTCTTGCGATTGTCCTGGCTGTGCGCGCAGACAATCGCTGGAGCGAAGGTCGTGCGGGCGATATTGCGCGCGCGGAAGGACTGCTCAGCTCGGCCTCGGCGCTTGAGCCTGACTCAACGTGGGTCCATTGGACGAAGGGGTATATTCACGCGATGAAAGATGAATGGAGGCCGGCGCTCACCGAGACCGAAATGGCCATCGCGGACGACCGCAACAATGCGAGGGGTTACGGGAACGCCGGACTTTACAAAATGAATCTCGGCCGCAGCCAGTACGGGATTGCCGACATCGAAGCCGCGCTTCGTTTGGACCCGCATTCCACCGATGTGCCACTTTGGCAGAGCCGCCTTTGTTACCTCCGAGCCCATCTGGGTCAGTGGGAAGAGGCGATCGAACAATGCGAGAAGGCCGTCGCGGCCAAACCTAACGACAATGGGTCGCTCGCCGACCTCGCCGCCGCCTACGCCTGGGCAGGCCACGACAAGGAGGCGAAAGAAACCGCAGCCGAATTGCAGGCGCGCGCTCCGAAATTCCTGCAGGGCATCCATACATATATGGACGCCCATGACGACCCGACATACGTGGCGGAAATGGCCCGCCTCATGGAAGGCCTGCGCAAGGCGGGGCTGCCCGAGGGGGAAGTGAAATCGAATTGAGGCACCCCGCCGCGTCCTCGACGGCATCACGCCATCCGCTCCAGCGCGTCGAACATCAGTTGCAAGTCCTGCGGACGCGAGAGGCGGTGGTCGCCGTCCTTGACGAGGGTCAGGGTCGCCGGGTCGCCGCCGAGCCGCTGCATCAGCGCGAGCGCGTGGGAAAAGGGCACGTCCTCGTCCCGCATGCCCTGCAGCACCACGGTCGGCGCGCGGGTACGAATCATCCCGCCGAGCAGAAGGTGCTTGCGCCCGTCCTCGATCAGCGCCCGGGTGAAGCAATCAGGCTCGCTCGAATAGGCTGACGGCCGCCGCCATGCGCCTTTCTCCATGATCGCGCGCCGGGCTTCGTCCGGCGCCTTGGCCCAGATCAGCGCTTCGGTGAAGTCGACGGCGGGCGCGATGAGAATCAGGCCCTTGATGCGCTCCGTCTCGCCCGCCTCATCGAGCGCGCGGCCGGCGAGGAGCGCGAGATACCCGCCCATCGATGAGCCGACGACAATCTGCGGCCCCTCGGTCTCGGCCCGCACCAGCGCCAGAACTTCCTCGAGCCAGCGCGAGATCGTCCCGTCCTCGAGCCGCCCCTCGGAGCGGCCATGGCCGGAATAATCGAACCGCAGGAGGCCGAGGCCGCGCCGCCCGGCCTCGGCGTCGAGGGCGGTCGCCTTGGTCGAGTCCATGTCGGAGCGATAGCCGCTGAGCCAAACCACGCCTGGGCTGCCGGTGCGCACTGGCGCGCGGCGGCGAAAGGCGATACGCCGTTGATTCGGGGATTCTCCCACGACGAAGACCTGCGGCTGTCCGTCCGACACCTTGAGCTCGCTGCCGATGATGCGACCCGCGGACCGCGCCTTTAAGAAAACGGCTCTCGGCGCTCGCGGCGGGGCGGGCTTGGCCGAGCAGGCGCGGCGAGTCAACCGCTCCCCCGCTTCAAGGCGGGGCGGCGGCCCATGAGCGTCGACGCGCTCACTCCGTTCGGCCGCGGGGCGAACGCGCCGCTTGCCGGCCGGACGATCCTCCAGATCGTCCCTCCCGTCGACGCCGGCGGCGACGAACGGGCGACGCTCGCGGTTACCGCGGCGCTGGCGGAGACCGGCGCGCGGGCGCTGGTCGCCAGCGATTCCGGCGAGCTGGCCGGCGAACTGCAGGCGATCGGCGGCCTCTTCGTCCAGTTTCCGGCGGCGACCAAGAATCCGCTCGCCATGACGCTCAACATGCGCCGCCTTCAGCGCATCATCGCCTCGGAGCGGGTCGACCTCGTGCATGCGCGCTCACGCTGGGCGGCCTGGGCGGCGGTCAAGGCCTGCCGCAAGGCCAAGCGTCCGCTGGTCACTTCGCTGCATGGCGATGGCGTGCGCTCGCCGCCGCGCACCAGCTTCGAGACCGCTGTCGCCGAGGGCGATTTCGTCATCGCCGCGTCGGAATTCGCAGCAAGGCGCGGAGCCGGCCTGTTTCCGGCCGCGCGCTTGCGCCTCAGGGTCGTGCGCCCGGGACTGGATCTGACGAAGCTCCAGCCCGAACGGGTGAGCGGGCGCCGGGTCGCCGACATCCGCCAGGCCTGGGGCGTCGCGGCGCACGAGCGGGTCGTGCTGACGCCGGCGCGGCTCGCGCCCGGCCGCGGCCACGCGACGCTCATCGAAGCGGCGGCGCTGATCAAGGGCCACGGCCTCGACGACGTCCGCTTCGTGCTCGCCGGCGACGCCACAAAGCCGGCGTTCGCGCGCGAGCTTGACGCGCTTGCGGCGAAGCGCGGCGTCCAATCCATGCTGGTGCGCGTCGGCGCCGCGGCCGATCTGCCGGCGGCGTTCATCGGTGCGGCGGTCGTCGTCTTTCCCGCCGCTAACGCCGACGGGGTGACGCGGACGTCGATCGAGGCCGCGGCGATCGGGGCCCTCGCCATCATCTCCGACGTCGGGCCGGCGCGCGAGATCGTCGCCGCGCCGCCATACGCGGACGCCGAGGCGCGCACCGGCTGGCTCGCTGAGCCGAGCAACGCAGCCGCGCTTGCCGAAGCGATCGAAGCCGCGCTTGGCCTCGGCGCCTCGGCGCGCGAGGCCGTCCGGCGCCGGTCGCGGGCAAAAATAGCGGAAGCCTTCTCTCTCCAGCGGATGACGCACGACACGCTCAGCGTCTACGCCGAGGCGCTGGGGCGGTAGGTCGGAAAGGTTTGCAGTGATTGCCCAGTCGAAGATTGCGTCGGTCCCTGCCGGCTACAGCTTGCGGCAGATCGTGCTGCACTGGATTGTGTTCGCGGCCTTCCATCGCGCCAAGCCGTCATTGCGCGGAGCCAAAGGGCGTCTTTAGACGCCCGTCTTTCGACGGGCTATGGCGACGAAGCAATCGACGATCGTAGGGGGCAGCGGCGGTGGCTGTGGATTGCTTCGGCTCACGCTCGCGATGACGACGCCTCTACCGCTTGATGAATTCCCCGCTGCGCAGATCGTTCATCGCCTGGCGGATTTCAGCCTGGGTGTTCATGACGATCGGCCCGTGCCACGCGATCGGCTCGCGCAGCGGCCGGCCGGAGACCAAGAGGAAGCGCACGCCCTCGTCGCCCGCCTGGACGCTGATCTCATCGCCGGCCCCGAACACGACCAGCGAACGGTTGCCGACTTTGTCGCGCACCAGCACCTCCTCGCCGTCGACCTGCGCCTCGCGCAGCGCCCCGAACGGCTCCGAGGCGGAGGCGAAATCGCCCGAACCCTCGAAGATATAGGCGAACGCCTGGCGGAAATCCTCGACCTTGAGGCGCTTCTTCTTTCCCCCCGGCACGGTCACGTCGAGATAGCGCGGCTCGGCGGCGACGCCGTCAACCGGCCCCGCCTTGCCCCAGAAGTCGCCGCAGATGACCCGCACGCGCGTGCCGTCGTCGTCGATCACCTCGGGGATCGCGGATGCGGGAACGTCCTGGTAGCGCGGCCTGGTCATCTTGAGATGCGCGGGCAGGTTGGCCCAGAGCTGGAAGCCGTGCATGCGGCCCTTGGCGTCGCCGGCAGGCATTTCCTGATGCAGGATGCCGCTGCCGGCGGTCATCCACTGCACGTCGCCGGACCCGAGCGTTCCCCGGTTGCCGAGGCTGTCGCCGTGGTCGACGCTGCCCGCGAGCACATAGGTGATCGTCTCGATGCCGCGATGGGGATGCCACGGAAAGCCGGCCTGATAATCCTCGGGACGGTCGCCGCGGAAATCGTCCATCATCAGGAACGGATCGAAATCGGAGGTGTCGCCGAAGCCGAAGGCGCGGCGGAGGCGGACGCCCGCTCCCTCCATGGTCGGAATCGATTGGCTGACGCGCTTGACGGGACGAATGGACATGAGCCCTCCTGGTCGATCAGAAAACGATTTAGCCGCCGAAATACTGCCGCTCATCCAAAGTTGAGACCGACGAGTTTCGACAAGTTCTTGAAACGGAGACCGCGTTGACGGCGAAGATAGGTATAGGAAATCGTCGCCGCAAGTCTATCAATAGAAGCGATGGTTTCTATCGGTCGGGATGAACGCCCGCCGCCGGCCGCGTCCGCGGTTCCGGCGGGGCTTCCTCGCCCGGCGCTGGTTGGAAGCGTGCACCGATGATCGAGACGAGCGCAGAGCGATGACGCAAGACAAACGCCGTTGAATTTCCCGAGATTTGTCGTGGCGGCGCTCATTTGATCGAGTACGCCTCCCGCGCGAACGCCGCTGCGCCGCCCGAGCCAGGAGAATGTCGCTTCTTTCTTGCGTGTCGAAGCGAAGAAAAGGGGGATCGGTGAGAGGCGTCATTGCTTTTGTCGCCGTCGCAGGGGCGAGCCTGGGCATGATGGGCGGCAGCGTTGCTCAGTCCGACCCCGACCCGGCTCGGAACAGTCCTGACCGACAGAGTTGGGAACTCTTCATGACGGTCAACGCCAACGTCGCCGGCGGAGGAAACAACAATGCGCTATTCGAGTCATGGGCGAGCGACGGCGATACATTTCGGACGTCGCCCGTATGGCCCTCAGGCGCCGCTGCGATGCAAATTGGGCCGAGAGCTTTGAGCCTGGCGTTTCAGCGGGCTCACCCCCGCTTCACGCCTGAGGTGCTGCCCGGAGGCGCGGCGCTGGTCGGAGAGGAGACCCGCCGTAACAAGCCGGACTTCGACTTCATCGTTCAAAACAACCTGTTCAAGGTGTCCGGATTAAAAACCGCCTTCGCGGCGTCCAAGCCGATCGCCTTCCCGGTCGATTCAATGGAGGTGAAGGCGAACTGGGTCGAGGTCGACCGGCTCAAGGAATTCAACGGCTTCAGTGGAACCCCGATCGAAGCTGCAGCCGCGTATCATGTGAATTCGACTGGCGGGAAACAATACGCTCTCGTCTCGTTTCACATCATATCGAGGCTCGTCCCCGATTGGACCTGGGCGACTTTTGAGCATGAGGACAACCCGGGGCGATGCGACGTCATCGGCTGCAAGGATAGCTTCGGCGCTGTCGATGCCTATGTCGCGCCGCTCTCCCCGGTCGAGTCTCAGACCCATTACCCGGGTTGCGCCAAGACACCCGCTGTTCTGGCGCTATTTGCCCAGGCTCACGTCGATCCGGCGTTCGCGAACTACTGCCTGAAAGGTTCCCAGTCGAACTTCACTGATTCGTCTGGCCTCGCGATCCGCCTTGGCAACTCAGTCACCGAGCAGAGTTTTGTCGCCCAATCCTCCTGCATGACATGTCACGGTCGCGCGGGCTTCGATGCTGACGGCCGCCCGACGACCTCCGGCGGCTTTGATCCAACCTCGATTGGCGCGCCGCCTGGAACCGGGAATGCGCCGGTTGGACCGATCAATTCCAGCTGGCGCGAAGGCGATCCGATGCGGTTCGGGCTTCCGGCTGATTTCGTCTGGTCGGTCCCGTTCTGCGCCATCGACGACGCCACAGAGCCGCCAGAGACAAAGTCGCGCCTTTGTTCGTCGAAGTAGCGCGTCGGGCCAGCCTGTTACCACTTCGGCAGTTGGCGCCAAGGCCGAGAGTTCAGTCTCGGGCGCTTGAACGAACGCCGGCTTTCGGACTTGGTCCGCCCCCAACGATTGTCGAAGCGAGAGCGCCGGCGGCGACGGCGCGCTCCAACCCGGTCTGTACGTCAGTCCCTGTATGACGCGCCGCCAGAAAGGCGGCGACGAAGGCGTCGCCGGCGCCGGTGGTGTCGATGGCCTCAACACGCGGCGCAGCGGCTCGCCAGCGCTTGGCGCCTGCCGCCGCCTCGCACCCGGCTGCGCCGCGCTTGACGACCACCAGCGAATAGAGCGCCGCGAGCCGCGCGCATTGGGTCTCGGGATCGTCCGAGCCGGCGAGAATCGCGGCTTCCTCGGCGTTGGGGAACAGGATCGCCGCGCCGCGCGTCCATTTGAGAAAATTCTCCGCCCCGACTTCGCGGAGGAATTCCGCCGACGCCGGATCGACGCTGATCGGCTTCCCACCCGCGCGCCGCATCACATCGAGGACCGCCGCCCGCGACGAAGGAGCGAAGAACGAATAGCCGGAGAGGTGGATGAGCGCCGCTTGCGCGATCAGCGCATCGGGGATGTCGCCGGCCTCCAGCGCGTCGTTCGCGCCCCGGTCAGTGAGGAAGCTGCGTTCGCCGTCTGGATCAATGAGCGCGATGAGCCGACCGGTCTCATGCTCTGTGTCTCCGGCGAGCCATGGGGTCACGCCGATCGCCTTGAGCCGCGCCGCCTCACTCTCAACGTCGGCCGCGCCCACCCGGCCGACAAAGTCGACCTCGACGCCGAAGGAGGCGAGCCACGCCGCCTGATTGGCCGCCGAGCCGCCGGGCTTAAACGCGATCGACGCGCGCCGGTCCGAGCCCCGCGCGAGCGGCCCCTCAGGACGCACGATGACATCGGTCATCACGTCGCCGATGATGAGGATGCCGGACGGGGGAGTCACTGGGGCGCGGTCGGCGCGAATCGCGCAGGCGAGGCGGGGCTGCAGGGGCCTATTCGCGTCCCTCCAAAAGCTTCATGAAATTGCGCTTCCGGTGGAAGCGCTCCTTGAGGGCGGCGACATAAGCGGCCTGTTCGGCGGGGGCGCGCAGGCGCCCCATGCGCGCGACGAGGCCGGCGGCCTCCGAATAGGCCGGGTCGCCGCCCGCTTTCGCGAGCTCGTCGACGCGCTCGGCATAGACCTCCAGAGCCTCGCGCGGATGGTCGGCTTCGCTGGCGCGCGCGAGGCCCTCTTTTACCGTCCGCGAGACGCGATGCTTTCGCGTCATCGCCCAAGCCGCGTCGAATTGCTGATCGTGCATCAGGATTTTGACCCCGAGGTCGGCG
>PLUH01000181.1 GCA_003164825.1 Hyphomicrobiales bacterium | reverse complement strand
ATAATTGAGAGCGTCTTTGGCTTGGCGGCGCGGCGCACGGAGGCGCCGAGGAGCGCAAACCGGCCGGGGCCGCGCCGGTAAGGCAAAGACGAATTGGACTAAGCCGCCGGCGCCCGGCTGAGCCTATGGGCGTTGAAAGCCGTCGCCACTCTTTCCGGCGCGCAAAGATCTGCCTGCGAGACTTGGCGGTCGACGAAATTCCCAGGCGAGAGGTCTGAAATTCTCGCCGAGGATCGGATTGGCGCCACGCGCGACGACCGCCAGAGGCAGGGCGAGACCGCGAGGCGACAGGTCGCCGTCAACTCTGCGCGGCGGAGCTGGTTCAGAGAGGCGGGCATGTCGGCGCTGCGGTCATGACGTATCGCAGACCCATTGGCGGTTGTTCGGGCGCGGTAGAACCTTGACGACGAGCAGTCGCCCGTGATCGCATGAAGGGCATTGACGCAGCGATTTGCCGGTGAGGTCTTCATAGACATCACGGTAATCGCCGGACGGGCCGGACGCCGCCGGCGGCACGACGTTGGCCATGCCAAGCAGCTCACGACAACGAGCCAGCTTGTCCTGTCGCCGGCGATTGCAGAGGAAGCCGTAATAGCGGATGCGCTGGAAGCCGCTTGGCAGGACGTGGATCAGGAACCGGCGAATGAATTCGTCAGCCGTCAGCGTCATCGTCGCGTGGCGATTGTCGCGGCGATAATCCTTCCAGCGGAAGCGCACCTTGCCGTCGTCGATCGCCAACAAGCGACTGTTGGAGATGGCGATGCGATGTGTGTACCGGCCGACGTAGCTCAGGACCTGGTGAGGTCCGGCAAACGGCGGCTTGGCATAGACCACCCATTCCGTCTTCCGCACGCGAGCCAGATGCTGGGAGAACGCGGGCCTTTCCTTCAGGGGCAGCAGGGTGGAGAAAAAGCTCAGTCGGCCAGCGGTGAACGCCTTGTCCAGGTAGTGCAGAAACAACCCGCGGAACAGGCGAGACAGAACCCTGACTGGTAGGAAGAAGCCGGGCCGGCAGGCGATCCATCGTTGGCCGTCCAGCGAGATCCCGCCGCCGGGGACAAGACAGTGCAGGTGCGGATGATGGAGTAGGTTCTGGCCCCAAGTATGCAGCACGCTCAGAAAGCCGATCTCGGCGCCCAGATGGGCCGGGTCAGCGGCGATGGTGCGGAGAGTCTCGGCCGCGGCGCGGAACAAGATATCGTAGACGACACGATTGTTCTGGAAGGCGATGACCGCGATCTCCTCCGGCACCGTGAAGACAACATGGAAATACTGGGTGTTGAGGAGTTCCGCCTCGCGGTCAGCGAGCCACTGCGCGCGGGCGAGTGACTGGCACTTCGGGCAATTCCTGTCCCGACAGGAATTATAGGCGATGCGCTCGTGCCCGCAGCTGTCGCATTGCTCGACATGACCGCCAAGCGCTGCTGTGCGACACAACTCGATTGCGGTCATGGCGTGACGCTGCGCGGTGGAGAGAGCGGCGCCGTGCTGCTGTCGAAATGCGTGACCGTAGCGGCGGAACACATCCGCCACTTCGGGGGTGTCGCTGGCCACTGGGCCAGTGTTCAGGCGGGCGCCGGCGTGGGGCGCGGTGGCGCTGAAGCGGGTGAATATAGGGCGTCCAACGGGCTCGCCGTGGCGCACACTTTGCTGGTCGCCAGGCGCAGATAGCGGGCCGTGGTGCTCAGGTTGCGATGGCCGAGCAACAGCTGAATGGTGCGCAAGTCAGTGCCGGATTCGAGCAGGTGGACGGCAAAGGCATGGCGCAGCGAGTGAGGGGTGACCGGCTTGGCGATGCCAGCCCGGCGCCGCGCCTTTTTACAGGCGTCTTGCACGGCGAAGGTCGAGATCGGTTGATCGGGGATGTCGCCGGGGAACAGGAAATTCTTCGGGTGGACGGCGTGCCAATAAGTCCTGAGAACGTCCAGCAGCCTCGGCGAGAGCATCACGTAGCGATCCTTCCGCCCCTTGCCCTCCTCCACGCAGATGACCATCCGCTCGCTATCGATCGCCGCTGGCGTCAGGCGGACCGCTTCGGAGACACGCAGGCCGGCCGCGTAGCAGATGGTCAGGATGGCGCGATGCTTCCGGCTGTCGACGGCGTCGAGGAACCGGGCGACCTCGTCCTGGCTGAGCACGACAGGAAGCTTTTGCGGTTTGCGACAGGTGGGAATGATCTCGTCGACGCTCCAACCCCGTCCGAGCGTAACCTTGTAGAGAAAGCGGATGGCGGCCACCGCGACCAATATCGAACTGGCCGAGAGTCGCTTCTCCTGGCTCAGATGGAGCTGATAGGCCCGGATATCAGCCGGGCCCAAGATCTCGGGTGACTTGCCAAAATGCCGCGCGAACAGCGAGATCTGCTGGATGTAGGCGCGTTGAGTGTGCCAGGCGAGGTTCCGAACTTGCATGTCCTCGATCATGCGTTGGCGAAGCGGGGTCATTGACAGCTCCATTGCGGGACGAAGTGCGCGTGAGCGCGCCACCGCATGGTCCTGCAATCTGGGCTGTCAGAGTATTGGAGAGTATTGGCGTGACCAGCTCCGGTCGAATGCGTCCAAGCCGCCTACGCCTGGTCACAGGACTCCCGCGGAGCGGGTTAGTCCAAAATCTGTTATTACGGACGCCTCATAATCTTATTCTCTCGACTTCGTCCTGTGTCAGGCGGTCCTTCGTTCGGTCGTAGAGCTTCGTCGTCCGCGGGCTCTCGTGCGCCGCCATCGATTGCGCGTGCTCGAGCGCGCCGCCATTGCCGAGATAGGCGGTGATCCCGGTCGCACGAAACGTGTGATTTCCGATCGGAGCGTGAATGCCGGCCGCTGCAGCTCGGCGCCGGATCATGCGCCAGGCGTCCGCCTGAGACATTGGGGTGTCGGCAAGGGTCATGGCGTTGTGCCCTGGGCTGGTGCGAAAGAGCCAGCCCTTGCGATCGTCGGCGATGCCGGCGGCGTCGATGTAAGCCCGCAGCATCTCCGCAAGCGTGTGGTGACACGGCATCGCGTGCTGCTTGCCGCCTTTCTCGTGAAGCTGCACCTGCCAGCCTGCGCCCTTGGGCCGAAGATCCTCGACCTTCATGCGCAGCGCCGCGGTGATGCGGGCAAACGAATAGGTGAGGGTGGCGATGAGCGCGCGGTCGCGCAAGTCGCGCAAGGTTTCGGTCGGAATGCTCTCGATCAGCGTGCGCCACTCCTTGCCGTCGAGGACCGGCGTCTTGCCGGTTTTCACGACGTGCTTCGGTCCGCGCACGGCTGCGGCCGGATTCAATGGCACGACCTGGCCGGTGATCAGCCAGTCGAACAGCATCCGCACGGCGGCGAGCTGCTGCTTCACGTCTGGCGCTGAATGCGTCTGCTGACGGGTTTCGATATACCGGGCCACGTCGACGGATCGGATTGTCATCAAGCTGAGGCCGCGCTCGTCGCACCAGCCGAAAAATTGCTGGCATGCGCGCGCGTAGGCTCGCCGCGTGTTCGGGTTGCGGATGTTGGCGGTGAAGAATTCGACGTAGCGCCAGGCGGCCGGGTCGCCGGCGTCGGCGATCAGCGCCGGCGTTATCATTCGCGAGATTGGCGGGAAGGGACCCCGGCGGACGGCACCACCGGCCCCATACCGCGTGCGTCACGAAGAGCCGGGAAGAGCCGGCAGGGTTTCAGCGTCAGCCGGTTGGAAATCCGGCTCGACTTAGACCCCCAAGGAAGAGCTCGGCCATCCACTTATGGCGGAACGGATTGTTGGCGAGCGTCAGGAGTTGTGGATATCGCGGATTGCGCCGCAGGAGCTCGGCGGCCTGGGCGCGCGCCTCTTCTTCGCGTCCGGTGTGGGCGAGGGATGCGACGAGAACGCACCGCGCCGCGTGGAAGTTTGGCGAGCGGCTGACCGCTTGACCCGCGGCCTCGATCGCTGCGTCGAATTCACGGAGGAAGAAACGGGCGGCTGCTCGAATGCCCGTCCGCCCATTCGCCTCCGCCGAGAGCGGATCGAGCCGCTCGTTGATGTCGGCCCTCGATAGACCAGTGGCGAAATCGCCGCTCCAGACCGACACCCACGCGCCGCGAAAGTAGGCCTCGGCGCAGTTCGGGTTCGCGGCGATCGCCCGATCGAGGAGCGCCGATCCCTCAGCATGCGCGCGGCCCAGCGTTGCGAGGACATAGCCGCAGCGCGCCATAACTAGGGGATCGCGTGAATCCGACGCCAGCGCCTCTCGGGCGAGCTCAACGGCGCGCTCTCGCGCGGCCTGAATATCAAGCTCCCATCCAAAGTAGGCGCCGAACCCCCAAAGAATCGCCAGCATGCCGCGCGCTTGGGCAAAGTTTGAATCGCGAGCGACCGCCTCCTCCATCAGGCTCTTTGCCGACTCATATCCAGCCTCGGACCAGGCATGGAGCCCAGGTAGGGCGCGGAGATAAAGATCGTAGGCGGTGAGGTCCGAAGTAGGCTTGCGCACAGCGCGATTCATCTCGGCGCGCCGAATGCTTGGCTCGAGGACCCCGGCGACCGCGGCCGTGATCCGGTCCTGCAACTCGAAGACGTCAGATGGGACCCCGTCGTACCGCTCGGCCCAGACATGGTTGCCGGTCTCGGCCTCGATCAATTGGCCCGTGACCCGCAGTTGCCCGAGTGCCCGGCGCACGCTGCCCTCAAGAACGTAACGGACGCCGAGCCTCTGACCGACATCGCGGACATCCACAGTTTGGCCTTTGAACGTGAAGGCCGAATTGCGCGCGATCACGAACAGGGAACGAAAGCGCGAAAGGGCCGTGGTGATCTCCTCCACGATTCCATCGGCGAACCATTCCGTCTCCGGATCGAAGGGAATGCTCTGGAATGGCAAGACGACCAACGACGGCCGGCTTTGGGCGGCCGGGACGCTCCGCACAGACTCGGGCGCAGAGGCAGCGGTCGGGACGTCGGATTGAAGCTCGATGTCCAGGCAGTAGCCGCGCTTGACGATCGTGCGCAGGATTCGCCCCTCAGAGTCGCCGATCGCCCGGCGAACCTCACGCACGCACTGGGCGATACTGTCCTCGGTGACCGTCACGTCGGGCCACACGGCGTCAAACAGCTCGTCGCGGGAGAGGATGTGTCCAGGATTACGCGCGAGCTCGAGCAGGAGATCGAGGGATTTTGGCCGCAGCGCCACCTCCGCTCCCTTGCTGTCGCGCAGCAAGCCGCGACCGACGTCCAGCACGACGTCTCCGAACCGGAGCATCTCCATGGAGGCGCACCCCGAGATAGTCCTCGTTCTAGCCCAAAGTAGCCGCCGCAGGCATAACAAACGGCGGAGTCGCTGCTCCTCAACTTTGTTGGGGACGATCGCGCGGACCTCGAAGGCCGATCCCGCCGAGGCCATGTGAATTCAGAACAACTTCAACAAACCTTCAACGAAATCTCAGAGCGCTTTCCGGGACTTGAAGATCCCCTCCGGCGCAAAAGACGCCCGTTCAGAAACGGGGAGTGTCATCAATGTCCGAGATTGTCGCAATGCCGTCGGCGCGCGAGCCGACCGTTACGTATCCTGCTCAGCCCGGGCTCGCGCCTCTGCGACACGCGCCGGGCGACCATTGGCGAGCGCCGCTGCGACTCCGCAGGTCAGGGCGCCGAACAGAATCCGTTCCCTCCACCGACGTTCGCCGCCGCGTCCTCGACCTCCACGAGTCTTTCGAGCCGGAAACGTGGATCGGGCGTCCATCCGATCTCGCCGCGGGGGCCGCCCGGGTCGAAAGCGGGTTCAAGAACGTCGTGTGCATCACGCTTTACAACGAGCCCTTCGAGCTCCTCAGAAACAGCCTCGCCGCGCTGCTCCTGAGCATCGGCAGCCAAAGATTGGCGCCGGCCCAGGCGGCAACAAGATCCTGCGTCGTTATCATCGCTGACGGGCGCAATCGCATCGACCTGAAAATCATGGAGTTTTTCAGCGAGGTCGGGATCATCAACACGGGGCGCTCGTTTTCGGCGCTCGGCGAGACCGTCCACCTCTCGCGCAAGCGCATCGACGAGGTGCTGGCCGGTCTTGGAGCGGCGAGCGAGAACACGAACGAGGTCGATTTTGCGATCTGCGTGAAAGACGAAAATCNNTTTGCTATCAGCTCGACGCCGGCACGGTGGTCGAGGCCGACGCGGTCGGGAAGCTGGTCGCCTACATGAACGAGAGGCCAGAGGTCGCCGCGGCCGCGAGCCGCATTCTCACTCCGACGCCGCATGGTGCCGCCAGCACGCTCTCGATCTGGCAGTACATGG
>PLUH01000435.1:15227-15522 GCA_003164825.1 Hyphomicrobiales bacterium | reverse complement strand
GGCGCCGGCGGCCCCGGCCAAAGCAGCGCCATCGGCCAGCACGGATATGGTGTGGGCGGAGGCTTGGGCGGCGGCCAGACCGGGAACCTGCCGGTAGGGTCTGGGGGCGTTGGGGGCGCGCCAGATTTCGCGGGGGGCGGCGGCACAGGCATTAATTTTGGCCTCGCGGGCTCCGGATCGGGATCCGGGGCTGGCGGCGACGGCATCAATGGCGGCGGGGGCGCAACCGGATCCGGCTTCGTGGCCGGGGCCGGAGGCGGGGGCAATGGCCTGGGCCGCGGCGGCGGCGGCGGCG
>PLUH01000435.1:7646-15172 GCA_003164825.1 Hyphomicrobiales bacterium | reverse complement strand
TCGACCTGGGCGATGATGCTCGCCGGCTTCGCCGGGCTCGGCTGGCTCGCGCGCCAGCGCAGGCGCAAGCTCCGGCCGGCCTGAGGCGATTGCCGCCAGCCTCCGGTCCGACGGGGCAGGGATCGGGTGAGGGGAGGCGACGGGGCCTCGGGCGGCCGCTCGAGCGGGTTAAGCGCCGCCTGCGGAATTTCCGCAACAATTGCTTTGGAGAAGTCGAAAGGCGTGCTACGCTCGGCGTCGACGGGAGCGCATCAAAGCCCGTTCGCGATGACGATGGCGGAGGCCTCAGAGGAGATATGCGCGGGCTTTATCACACGTCCATGAAGTTCTTTCGCGAGAAGTCGGCGAGACAAGTCGTTTTTACCTAAAAAGTCGTCGCAACCTTTTGAAAAGGCTCGCTTCGCGGAAGCAAACGACATTTGGATTTTGTTGCGCCGGATTTGNNCCAACGCAAAAGGGTGACCGCTGATTGCTAGACCGAGAAGCTGACCCCGCAGCCGCACGAGGCGACCGCGTTGGGGTTCTTGACCCGGAACGACTGGCCCATCAGGTCGTCGACGAAGTCGAGTTCAGCGCCCTTGAGCAGCTCGAGCGACACCGGATCGACGAGCAGCGTCGCCCCGTCGCGAGTGACCACGACGTCGTCGTCGGCGCGGGTGCGGTCGACGTCGAAGGCGTATTGGAAGCCCGAGCAGCCGCCGCCCTTGACCGAGATCCTGAGCGCCGCTCCTGCCTCGCCCTTGAGGATGGCGTTGAGCCGCCGCGCCGCGCTGGCGCTGATCGAGACGCCCTCGAGGGCGGGAGAGACGGCTTCGTTCATGACCATGACCTCTAATCGCTTGCGCCGCGACGCAGGCGCCGCCAAGACTCTGCTTGCCTCAAGATATGGACGCCCGGTGAAGAGCGCAATGTCAAGGGACCCGACGGCGCACCAGGCAAGAGCGGCGGCTCGTGCTCCCTACGCCGCCGATCCGGCCCGCGCGCCAGGGCGCCTGGTCGCGGAGCCGCCGTCGGCGACGCGCACCGAGTTCCAGCGCGACCGCGACCGGATCGTCCACTCGACCGCCTTCCGCCGCCTCGCCCACAAGACTCAGGTGTTCGTCGATCACGAGGGCGATCATTTCCGCACCCGCCTCACCCATACCATCGAGGTGGCGCAGATCGCGCGCTCGCTCGCCCGGGCCTTGAGGCTCGACGACGACCTCGCCGAAGCGGTCGCGCTCGGCCACGATCTCGGCCACACGCCGTTCGGGCATACCGGCGAGGACGCGCTNNTACGCCGCCTTTGACGGGCTCAACCTTACCCAGCCGACCTTGGCGGGGCTGGTGAAACACAACGGCCCGCTGCTTGACGCCTCGGGGTCACCGGCCGAGCGCTACCGCGTCCGCGGCGTTCCGGCCTCGGTCCTTCGCTACGATAAGCGGCACTCCCTCGATCTCGGGCGCCATGCGAGCCTCGAGGCCCAGGCCGCCGCGATCGCCGACGACATCGCCTACGACGCCCACGACATTGACGACGGCTTGCGCGCCGGCCTGTTTCCGATCGCCGAGCTCCGCGCCGCCGTTCCATTCGTCGCCGGACTGATCGGCGAGATCGACGATCTCTATCCAGCGCTCGAAGAGCCGCGCGTCATTCACGAGCTCACCCGGCGCGTCATCACGCGGTTCATCGAGGATGCGATCGGAGAAAGCGGCCGGCGGATCGCCGCGGCGAAGGTCATGAGCCCCGAAGCGGTCGCCGCCGCCGGCCAGACCCTGATCGGCCATTCGGCGGCGGTCGAAGCGGCCGACCGCGACATCAAGGCGTTCTTGTTCGCCCGGATGTACCGCCATCCTGAGGTGCGCAAGGTCCGCGACCGGGCGGACGCGATCGTGCGGCGGTTGTTCAAGGCCTATATGACCGACCCTTCTGCGATGCCCGCGGACTGGGCCGCCAAGGCCGGGCAGGGCGAGCGCGCGCGGGCGGTCGCCGACTATATCGCCGGCATGACCGACCGGTTCGCGATCGCCGAGCATGACCGACTTTTTGACGGCGCCTCCGACTTGCGATAGAGGCGCGCGCTCCTGAGGCGCCGAGGCGTCCACGGCGTGGACAAACATGAACATTTTCGCCGACTTCCAGTCGCGCATCACCATGCTGCTCGAGAGACGGATCGCAGGCGGAGAACTGCCCCGCAGTCTCGATCTTGGCCGCTTCGTCGTCGAGCCGCCGCGGGAGTCGGCCCACGGGGATCTCTCGACCAACGCGGCGATGGTCTATGCGCGGGAAGCCAAAGAGGCCGGCTCGAATCCGCGCGCCTTGGCCGCAAGCCTCGCCCTCGATCTCACGCGCGAACCGGACGTTCTGAGCGCCGAAGCCGCCGGGCCGGGCTTCATCAACATCGTGCTCAAGCCGGAAGTCTATCATCGGGTTCTAAGCGCGATCCTCACCCAAGGCGTGCGCTTCGGGGCTGGGGCGCCGAGCGCGGACGGGCCGGTCAACGTCGAATATGTGAGCGCCAACCCGACCGGGCCGATGCACGTCGGCCATGCGCGCGGGGCGGTGTTCGGCGACGCCCTCGCGAGCCTCCTGATCTTTTCCGGCCGCGAGGCCACGCGCGAATATTATGTCAACGACGCCGGCGGCCAGGTCGACGTCCTGGCGCGCTCGGCCTACCTCCGCTATCGCGAGGCTTTGGGCGAGGACATCGGCTCGATCCCCGAGGGCCTCTATCCGGGCGACTATCTCAAACCGGTCGGCCAGCATCTGGCGCGCGAGTTCGGCTCGGCGCTCAAGGACGAGCCCGAGGCGGAATGGCTGCCAAAGGCGCGCCAGCGCGCCATCGACGCGATGATGGCGATGATCCGCGCCGATCTCGCCGCCCTCAACATCACCCATGAGGTGTTCGCTTCGGAGCGCGCCCTCACCGGCGCCGACGGCGGCGAGGATCGGGTGCGCGAGGCGATCGATTGGCTGCGCGCGCGCGGCCTGATCTATCAGGGACGCTTGCCGCCGCCCAAGGGGGGCGCGGCCGACGATTGGGAGGACCGAGAGCAGACGCTGTTCCGCTCGGTCGACTTCGGCGACGATGTCGACCGGCCGCTGATCAAGTCCGACGGCGCCTATACCTATTTCGCCGGCGATATCGCCTATCACAAGACCAAGATCGACCGGGGTTATCGGACCCTGGTCGACGTGTGGGGCGCCGACCATGGCGGCTACGTCAAACGCATGCAGGCCGCCGTCGCCGCCTTGTCGGGCGGAAAGGCCAGGCTCGAGGTGCGCCTTTGCCAGCTCGTACGCCTCATGCGAGCGGGCGAGCCGGTCAAGATGTCGAAACGCTCCGGCGACTTCGTGACGCTTCGTGAGGTCGTGGATGAGGTAGGTGCGGACGCCGTCCGGTTCATGATGCTGATGCGCAAAAACGACGCCCCGCTCGATTTCGACCTGGCGAAGGTGATTGAGCGGAGCCAGGACAATCCAGTCTTCTATGTGCAATACGCTCACGCCCGCGCCCGCAGTGTCCTGAGGCAGGGCAAGGCCGTCTTTGACGACTTTGACCTCGATCCTCTCGCGTTGAGCCACGCCGACCTCTCGCTCCTGACCGACGAGGGCGAGCGCGAGTTGATGCGAACGGCGGCCCAGTATCCCCGCCTGGTCCTGCAGGCCGCGGAGGCGCACGAACCGCACCGGGTGGCGTTCTTTGCTCACGAGCTCGCGACGCGGTTCCACGCCCACTGGAACAGGGGCAAAGATACGCGTGATTTGCGCTTCGTTAATGAAAATGATCGAAAATTGTCGTATTCGAGGCTGTCCTTGGTGGCGTGCGTCGGCCTTGTTTTGGCCTCCGCACTGTCAATTTTGGGGGTTAGCGCCCCCGAAGAGATGCGTTAGCGGGTTGTCACAATCGCCGGCCCTTCGGGCGTGGGCGGGGATGATCCGCGGGTGGAAGAGGACCAGATGAACGTTTCCGGGTCACGTGCAGCCGACGATATCAACCTCGAAGAATTCGAGCGGCGCTTGCGCGCCGCGGGCGCCCAGCAGGCGAACGTCGAAGATCCGCTCCAGGAACTGGCCCGCCTCGTCGAGTCCTCCTACGTTGGATCATCGAGTGAGACATCGGCGCGCCTCGTCTCGGAACCGGACAAGAGAAGCGCGGAACCCACCCGGTCGATAGAAGCCGCGGCGCTGAGACCAGCAATCGACGAAACGGAAGACCTCATTCCTGCGGCGTCGGAGGCCGATCGCGCGGCTCGACAGGATTACGAGTTCGACGCCACTCGTTCCAACGACCCCCAAGACGTCGGCCAGGCCGCCGATCGGCGACCGGGGCGGTGGAAGCTGACGGTTTCCGCGCTGGCGCTCGCGGGCTTGGCGATGATCGGCGCGGTGTTCGCTCTCAAGGGCCGAGTCCCCGGCCTGCCTAAGGATCCTCCGTTCATCGCCGCAGCTCAGGGACCGACCAAGGTGCAGCCGCCAAGCGACGAGACGGTCACCGCGTCCAATGACCCCGCCGTCTCTGTCCTCAAAGACAACGCGAACCCAGGATCGGTCAAAATCGTTAATTCCGAGGAACAGCCCGTTGATTTGAACGCACAGGCGTCGCCCGACAAACCGCTCTTCCCGTTGCCCAATCCCTCGCCAGCCGCGGACCAGCCCAAGCCTGCCGACGGGGCATCAGTTGCGACGCCGGTCGCGGCAACCATCAATACGCCGCTCGTGCCCCCGGCCGCTGCGCCTCCCCCAACCATGACATCGGAATTTCCCGATCCCAAGCCGGTGCGGACGGTTTCCTTGAGACCCGACGGAACTCCGATCGGCGCCCCAAATCCGCCGGTCCAGAACGGAGGGGATGCGGCGCCCGCCGAGGCTCCGACAAAGCCTTCCGCTGCGCCGGCGCCGAAGATGACGAACGAAGCCGCGCCCGCAGAGTCCCCCCCCTTCGCCGCGTCTGGGACGAAGACCGACTCGGGTGCGGTTGCGGAACCTTCGACTCCCAAACTCGAATTGCCCACCAAGCTTTCGCCCAAGTCATCCGCCCGTGTCGTGGTGGCGAAAACCGACACGACGGCGCCGGACGCGAATGCGCAGACCCCGAGCGAGCCAGCGCAAGCCGGCTCGCTAGTCAAACCGGTGGAGAAGGCCGCGAAGAAGCCTAAGCCTGATAAAAACGTGGCGGAGGCGGCCCCAACAGCGGCGACGCCGGAGGCGCCTCCCGTCGACGCGACTCCCGCGACCGCCTCGGGCGGCTGGGCGGTTCAACTCGCCGCGCCCAGATCGGAAGCGGACGCCAAGAGCGAAGCCGCGCGACTGACCGGCAAGTACGGCGCTGACCTTAACGGCTCGGCCATCGGCGTGCACAAGGCGGTGGTGAACGGCGAGACGATCTATCGCTTGCGCGTGGTCGGTCTCTCCAAGGCGGATGCCGCCGCGCTCTGCGCTCGCCTGAAAGGCGAGGGCGGCGAGTGCTTCATCGCCAAGTGAGCGAGGCGACCTTCGGCATTTTGCCGGCTACGGCGCGGAGCCCCAAATGCCCAAGGCGTTCATCTGCGGCTGCGCGGGCCTCGTTCTCGACGCCGAGGAACGCGCGTTCCTTCGCCGCGAAGATCCTTGGGGTCTGATCCTTTTCAAGCGCAATGTCGCCGATCGCGATCAAGTGCGCGCCTTGACGCGCTCGTTCCGGGAATGTGTCGGGCGCCCGAATGCGCCTGTTTTGATCGATCAGGAGGGCGGCCGGGTTCAGCGCATGGCGCCGCCACATTGGCGCGCATACCCCGCAGCGGCTGCGATCGAGGCCGGGTTGGGGCCCTCCCGAGCCGAGGCGGCAGCGCGTCTTGTCGCCCGCCTTATCGCTTTCGATCTGGCCGAAGTTGGGATCACCGTCGATTGTGCGCCGGTGCTCGATGTCGCCGAGCCCGAAACGCACGCCGCCATCGGCAGCCGGGCCTTCTCTTCTCAGCCAGAGCGCGTCGCCGCGATGGGTCGAGCGGTCGCCGAGGGGCTTTTCGCGGGCGGCGTCGCGCCGGTTGTCAAGCATATGCCGGGGCATGGCCGGGCGCGCGCCGACAGCCATCACGAGCTGCCCGTTGTCGACGCCGCGTGGGATGCCCTCAAACGCGATTTTGCGCCCTTTGCGGCGCTGAATGACCTGCCGATGGCGATGAGCGCGCATATCCTCTATACGGCGATTGACAAGCGTCGTCCGGCGACGGCGTCTTCGATCGTGGTCGCGAAGGTCATGCGCGGCGAGATCGGGTTCGACGGCCTCATCCTGAGCGACGACGTGTCGATGAAGGCGCTCAAGGGCCCATACGAAGAACGCGCCGCGGCGATCATCGACGCCGGGCTTGATATCGTTCTTCATTGCAATGGCGAACTCGACCAGGCCCGAGCCGTGGCGTTCGCCGCGCCGCAGTTATCAGGCTCTTCGCTGCGCCGCGCCGAAGCAGCTCTGGCCAGTATATCGGGGCCGCAGCCATTCGACGTCGAGCAAGGCGTGCAGCAACTCGCGGCCATCACGGCCGAACTTGGCGTCGCCTGAGCTCGTGTAACCCAGCCGGCACGGTCGACCGGGCAAAATGCGCGCGACTGCCCATCCGCGGCTGGGCCGTTTGTCGCGTTACGCAAGTCTTGCAGTTCATGCCGCATCCAGAGTGACGCGATTGCGGCCCGCGGACTTCGAGAGGTAGAGCGCGCGGTCGGCGCGGCGATAAAGATCGGTGGAATCCTGTTCGCCGCGAAAATCGGCGAGGCCGATCGAGACCGTTATCGAAACCGGGCCGGCGGCGCCTCCGATCAGGAACTCCTTGTTTTCTATGATTCGGCGCGCGCGCTCCGCCATCCGCGCCGCATGGGTCGCGTCGAGACCCGGCATGGCGACGACAAACTCCTCTCCACCCAACCGACAGACGAGGTCGCCGCCGCGGACGATTTGGTGCAGCTCGGCGGCGAAGCCCTTGAGCACGAGATCGCCCGCATCGTGACCGTAGGTGTCGTTGATGCGCTTGAANNCGGCGCTCCAGGAAGCGGCGATTGTTGAGACCGGTCAGCGGGTCGTAGAGCGCCATCTCGACCGACCGTCGCACGGTTTGGCGCAGTCGATCCATGTAACGCTTCTGGCGGACGTTTGTGCGGGCGCGAGCCAGCAATTCGTTTCGGTCGACCGGGCGGGACAGGTAGTCATTGACGCCGAGCTCAAGGCCGCGAAGAACTTTCTGCCGATCTTCGCGATCAGNNAGGAGGATCGGGAGGTTCCGCGTGGACGCGTGCGAACGCGCTTGACTGCAGAGCCTCAATCCATCGAACTCCCCGAGACCTAGACTGACAATCATGAGGTCGACATTTTCATCGGAGGCCTTGGCGAGAGCCTCGCCCGGCTCGTCGACCTGGATGACATCATGATGCGGCGTCAACGCATTGACGAGGCGCTCAAAAGAGCTTCGCTGGTGATCGACGAGCAAGATGCGTCCTCGCTCTCGGGCGTCCGACTTGAGGGCTTCAACGGATTCGACCACCCCCGTCGCCGCACTGTGGGCGGCGCGGCTGA
>PLUH01000435.1:0-7616 GCA_003164825.1 Hyphomicrobiales bacterium | reverse complement strand
AGCCGTCCATGCCGGGCATCATCACGTCGAGAAGAACGATGTCGCAGCCGCCCATTTCGCAGATCGCGATCGCGTCGGGACCATTTGTCGCCGTCAACACCTCGAAGTATTCGGCGCTCAGCCTCGCTTCTAGTAGCTTAAGATTGGGCTGGACATCATCAACCACCAGGACGCGAGCCGTCATTGCTTGACTCCCGGGCCGAGGAATTGGTCGATGGTGTCGAAGAACCTGGCGACCGAGATCGGCTTGGACAGATAGGCTTCGCAGCCGCCCTGTCGAATTTTTTCCTCATCGCCCTTCATGGCGAACGCGGTCACTGCGACGACGGGTATCGTTCGCAGCTCTTCGTCATCCTTCAGCCATTGCGTGACCTCGAGCCCGGAGACCTCCGGCAGCTGAATGTCCATGAGGATGAGATCGGGCCGGTGCTTGCGCGCCAACTCAACCGCTTCAATGCCGCTGCGCGTTTGGACGATTCGATGCCCGCGGGTCTCGACGAGGTCGTTGAACAGCTTCATGTTGAGTTCATTGTCCTCAACGATGAGCACAGTCTTGGGCATTGGGGTTCCATTCGGCGCAAAGTCGCCCGGTCAGGCCGCAAATGCTAACGGCGAGAGATTTACGAAAGGAGAATCGGAGTATGCGCCATTCCTCGAAAGAGCGGCAATCCATCAGCCCCGAATTCGGCCGGTCATTGGCCGCCTCAGCGTTGGCCTTCCTCGCGGCTGACGCGGAGCGGCTCCAGCGATTCCTCAATCTCACCGGACTTGGTCCCCACAATCTGCGAGATGCGGCGGAGGGTCCGGCATTCCACGGCTCGGTGCTCGAGTACATGCTGGCCGACGAGGAGCTTCTCCTCCGCTTCGCCGCCGACTCCGACCTGGAGCCTGAGACGGTCGCGTTGGCGCACCAGGCGCTGTGCGGGCCGGTCCATGTGGGCGACCCTTGATGGATGCTTAGATGCCCCGGCTGTGCCGCGATTGCATGAAACACTGCTCCAGCGACTCGACGCGCTGCTTCGATTGCGGCTCGCCGCGGACGATCGATCTCGAAGCCGCCGACGGGCTGGCGATCGCGCATGTCGACTGCGACGCGTTCTACGCCGCGGTCGAAAAGCGCGACGACGTCAACCTCAGGGACAAGCCGGTGATCGTCGGCGGTTCGGGGCCGCGCGCGGTTGTCGCCACCTGCTGTTATATCGCTCGCACGTTCGGGGTCCGATCGGCGATGCCGATGTCGCGCGCCCGGGCGCTATGCCCCAATGCTGTCGTTTTGCCGCCCGACATGGCCAGATATGCGCGGGTTGGCCGCGAGATTCGCGCCCGAATGCTTGAGCTAACGCCATTAGTCGAGCCGCTGTCTATCGACGAGGCGTTTCTCGATCTGACCGGCTGCGACGGATCCAACGGCGCAAGCGCCGCCGAAACGCTCGCGCGCCTCGCCCGCCAAGTCGAAGTTAGGATCGGCGTGACGGTTTCGGTCGGCCTCAGCTACTGCAAGTTTCTGGCGAAACTCGCCTCGGATCTCGACAAACCGCGCGGTTTCGCCGTGATCACGCGGGAAGAAGCGAAGGCTTGGCTCGCTCCGCAAAGCGTTGGACGCCTATGGGGAGTGGGCAGGATTGGACGGGAGCGACTGGAGCGATCGGGCTTTCGCGTGATCGGCGATTTGCAGCGGATCGACGAATGGGCGGCCGTCTCCCGCCTCGGCGACGACGGTCTCCGGCTATGGCGTCTGGGGCAGGGCTGCGACGATCGGCCTGTAGTTGCGGAGCGCGAGCCAAAAAGCATCTCGAGCGAGACGACCTTCGATTGCGACATCAGCGACAAGGCTGAGCTCACGCGCATCTTGCTTGTCCATTGCGATCGCGTCGCCGCGCGCCTGCGCAAGGAGGGCCTCTCGGCCTGTGGCCTGACGTTGAAATTGCGCCTGCCCGATTTCACTCTGCGCACCCGCAGCCGCGCCGGCATGAAGGCGACGCAGCTTGCGCCGCGACTGTTCGAGGCGGCGCGCCCATTGCTCGACGCTCAACCCGACCGGACGGCCTATCGCCTGTTGGGGATCGCCGCGACCGAACTCGCGCTTGCTGAGCACGCCGACGAAGACGATTTGGTCGGGGGCGACGGCGATCGCGAGAAATTTCGCGAGGCGGCGATCGCCAGTCTGCGCGACAGATATGGCCCCGCCGCCGTGCAGCGAGGCCTTACTTTTCGACCGGGGCCAAGAACAAAGTAACCGTCGACGCTATTTGGCGCAGGCTGAAGCCGGCAGAAGCTCAAGTTTCCGCAAGTGCGCATGAAGGGCGAAGGAGCCGTAGTCGAGCTTGAGGCTGCCTGAGACGCCGTTCTCGTAAAGGTCGAAGGAAAGCGTGTATTCGGGCGCGGAATCGGTCGCCGCTTCGTCGAAATACGAGATCACCACCGGCCAACGGCGTATCCCGCCGAGCGCTGTAGCAGTCTCGGCGTCTTCCCCGGGCTTCGTCTGTTCCTTTCCAATCACCGACAAGGTCGCGAAGATCTTCGCGCCGGTATCCGAGCCGTCGTAGACCCGCGCCTGGATGGCGCCGCCGCCGTGCTTGGCGGCGTCGATCAGACGTTCGATATGCTGGGTGGGAAAGAGAACGTCACGGCCGAAATCGAGCGATTTAGCCTGTGGTTTGGTCAACTGGACGCGCAAGTCGTCGTCCACGCCCCGCGTGGCGGTGCCGGCGACGGGCTGAGTCTCCTGCAATCCCTGGGAATCGATTTGGAAGCGCATCGACTTCCCGTCAGCCTCCTCAAAGGACATGGCGTTCACCTGCATCGAGAGCGGGTCGCCCTCGCTGCGGTCCATCTCTGTCATCTGGCGGAAATTGGAGGTGTAGCCTTCGCAAGCTGAGCCGCGAAATTCGTACGCGATCAGACCCGTCGCCGATATCGGGGTCTGGGCGGAAGTCGGCGGGGGAGCCGAGGGGTCGATCAGTGA
This sequence comes from Hyphomicrobiales bacterium, assembly GCA_003164825.1. Lineage (GTDB taxonomy): Bacteria > Pseudomonadota > Alphaproteobacteria > Rhizobiales > Beijerinckiaceae > Roseiarcus. The sequence continues at coordinate 4,651 of PLUH01000435.1, read as the reverse complement.
AATGTCGTAGGCCGCTCGATGCGAGGCGAGCGGCAGAACCGGCGAAGTCTCGGCAAGCGCAGCGACGCAAGAGCAGAGGATGGCGGCTACGCTAACGGCTAATCGGGGAACCATGGTCACTCCACGGGCTGACCGCAATCCGCAGAGTCCGCCGCATTTTCGGCGCTTTCGTGACGCCGCCAAATTCCGCGCACCTGCCGATATCGGCCGCCAACATCACACTCAACGGCTCTCTTCGGCCGTAACGGGCGCCCAGGCCCGTTCAAGCGCGGAAGAGTCCTCGAGCGGGTCCTCGTCCGCTCTCAGCGCCGGCGCGTCGTTCGGATGCGGAACGTCATAACCCACCGGTAATTTTCCGTCGAACAATCCCGCGCCTTTGAGCTCGTCGAGCCCGGGCAGGTCCGCGACCGCATCAAGGCCGAATTGGACCAGAAACTCGGTCGTCGTGCCGTAAGTGATAGGCCGACCCGGCGCCTTTCGGCGCCCTCGCATGCGCACCCAGCCAACCTCCATCAGAACGTCGAGCGCGCCCTTCGACACCGCGACGCCGCGGATTTCTTCAATGTCGGCGCGGGTGACAGGTTGATGATAGGCGACGATGGCGAGCGTCTCGAGCGCGGCGCGCGAGAGCTTGCGCTTTTCCTCGCGGTCGCGAGCCCGCAGCCAAGCGAGATCGCCGGCGGTGCGGAACATCCATTTCCGCGCGACCCGCATGAGATTGACGCCGCGTCCATCATAGAGCCGGCGCAGTTCATCCATCACCGCCGCGACATCCGCGCCTTCCGAAAGCTGGGCCGCGATCGTCGATTCCTCGAGCGGTTCAGCCGAAGCAAACACCATTGCTTCGGCGATCCGCACGTCCTCAGGCGATACGCCGGGCGCGGCGACCGGACCAAACAATTGGGCGATATTATCCGTGGCGGTCGTGCGGCTCATGAAGCGCCTCTCTTGAATCGGAGCAACCGAGCTGGGCCGCGGACGCCTGGCTGCGGGCGCCCTGAATGCTCGGCGATCGCGCCCGCCCGCGGTCGGCGGGAACGGTGCGGCCCTCGATAGAGGGAGGCATGAGGGACGGTCAAGCGGCGCGCTCCCCGGCAGGCTCGGGATCTGTCGGGCGCAGCCAGAGAGGCGCGAACGCCCGCTCCTGGCGGATCTCAAGCCTGCCCTCCCGCGCCAGCTCGAGCGAGGCGGAAAAAGCGGAGGCGCGAGCGCTTCGGCGCATCTCGGAATCGGCGCAGGCCTGAAGCAGGAAATCGTCGAAAGCCGTCCAGTCGGATTGTCCGCCGATGAGACGGCTCAAGGCCTCGCGCGCTTCGGCGAGCGACCAGACATCGCGCGTTTTGAAGCGTACGCGCGCCAGCGCATGCCGCTGAGCCTGCCGCGCATAAGCCGCCAGCAGGTCATAGAGGCTGGCCTCGTATGACATTCGGCGCGACGTCTCGATCGGCTCAGGATCTCCTCTGGCGAAGAAGTCGCGGCCCAGGCGCGGCCGGTCGAGTAAAAACTCACCCGCCTTGCGAATCGCCGCCAGCGCCCGCAGGCGCCGCGCCAGAGCTTCGGCCAGCGTCGAGGCGTCTTGATCGGTTGGCTGCGGGGGGGCGGGAAGAAGGAGACGAGACTTCAGGAAGGCGAGCCAAGCGGCCATGACCAGATAGTCGGCGGCGAGCTCGAGCCGCAGTTTGCGCGCCGCCTCGACGAACTCGAGGTACTGCTCGGCGAGCGCCAGGATCGAGATGCGCGCCAAGTCGACCCGCTGCCGTCGGGCAAGCTCCAGCAACAGGTCGAGCGGGCCTTCGAAACCGTCGAGATCGACAGTGAAAGCAGGTTCGCCCGCGGCCTGGACAAGGTCGAAGTCGACTCCAAACGCGTCCGCTCCGGCCACGAATCACCTCCGCCCCGCATGCTGACGCACCGGCGAGGGGCAGGCAAGGGGCGTCGAGAGCGCGTCAACAAGGGGGTCGGTCGCGACACAATCGCTACGCGTTCGCTTCGGTTAAAATATATGGTTCACCTGTTGAAGATATTCGTATGTATAAATCAAAACACCTTGGACGGAATCGATTACGTAACGTAAAGATTAACTGAGATTGTTGAGGTAAATACCATAAGATTGATTTGAATGCTCTATTTGTTGTTGCGTCGCTGGCGCGCGGAGATATTGTTTCTTCTGTCCTTCAAGACAGTGCTCAAAGAGACGCCCCGCAGGCGCCGGGTCCCGCCGCATCTCCCGGAACCTGCAGGGCTGGCCGGCCAGAACGCGATCTCGCTGCGGTCTCCGCATGACGCGTTCTGCCGGCCTCCTTCTTTCGCCGTCGGCCGCCCCAAGTCAGTAGCGGCGCAAGAGACTGACCATCTTCCCCTGGACCCGGACCCGGTCGGGGCCGAATATCCGGGTTTCGTAAGCCGGATTGGCGGCCTCGAGCGCGATCGAGGCGCCGCGCTTGCGCAACCGCTTGAGCGTCGCCTCCTCGTCATCGATCAGCGCGACGACGATATCGCCGGTTTCGGCCGTCTCCTGCTTGCGGATGAAGACCGTATCGTTCTCGAATATTCCGGCCTCGATCATCGAGTCGCCGCGCACCTCGAGGGCGAAGTGCTCGCCGCCGCCGAGAAATTCCGGCGGCATGGCGAAGGTCTCGAGCCGCGTCTGGATGGCGGAGATCGGGGTGCCGGCGGCGATGCGGCCCATGAGCGGCACCATGACCGCGCGCTGCTCGTCGGGGTCACGCGACGGCGCCTGAGGCCGGATGCGGCCGAGATTGCCGGGGATGACGCTCGGCGAAAACCGCTGCGCCCTCGGGGCGGAGACCGTCGCCGACTCGGGGAGCCGCAGGACTTCGATCGCCCGGGCGCGATTGGGGAGCCGGCGGATGAAACCCCGCTCCTCGAGCGCCATGATCAGTCGATGAATTCCGGACTTCGAGCGCAGATCCAGCGCCTCCTTCATTTCGTCGAAGGACGGCGGCACCCCCGCGTCCTGGAGGCGCTCATGGATGAAACGCAACAGCTCGCTCTGCTTTTTTGTCAGCATCGTCTTTCTCCAGCCCGCCCGCCGCGATTCGCCGTCAATAGGCGGTTCCGGCGGACAATCGCGACTCGGCGTAAACAAATCACGAACAAACCCTAGTTGTTCACGCCTTGTTCGGCAAGCGGAATCTTGGCCTGACGCGATCGGCTGCCGTGGCCGCATTTCCAAATCGGCGCTAACAAAATCCAAGCCAGCCGCAACGATTTCCAAATCAGGCGCAACGATTTCCAAATCAGCCGAAACAAAATCCAAATTTGACACNNCGCCGCTCTGCCTGGCGCAGGGGTCGAGCTTCGGCGGAGCCGACCGGGGAGGTCGTTTCCGTATCCCTGTCCATTTTCCTTTCCCCCGCGACCCGCGGCGCTGGTTCTGACAAGCCGGAGTATGACACGGAATACGGAAAATGGGAAGAAAGAAGTGAGTTTATTCTTTTGGGACCCAGCCCGGCGCCATCCGGTTGGCGAGATAGCCGCGCCGCTCCTCGGTGCAACCGCGTCTCCGGGGTCTCCCGGGCGAGCCGGCTCATATCACCCGCTTGTAAAGTCCCATGATCGCCGCCTTGGCCAGCATGTTGAAATGCAAGTTGAACCCGACCACCGCGCCCGAGCTGTCCGGATTCACGTCGAGCCTCTCGGCCTTCACGGCGAAGACCGAGAACAGATAGCGGTGCGGATGGTCTCCCGCGGGCGGACAGGGCCCGCCGTAGCCCGGCGCCCCGAAGTCGGTGCGTGTCTGCAGCGCGCCGGCCGGCAAGTCGCCGCCGCGGCTTCCCGCCCCCACCGCGAGCTCCGTAACATCGCCGGAAATGTTCACCACGAGCCAGTGCCAGAACCCCGAGCCAGTGGGCGCGTCCGGATCGTAGAGCGTGACGGCAAAGCTCCGGGTTCCCGCCGGCGCCCCCGACCACCTCAGATGCGGCGACTTGTTTCCGCCTGCGCAGCCAAATCCGTAATCGGCCGACAGAATGAAATCGCTGGGCAGATAGTCGCCATCTTTGAAGCTGTTGCTGGCGAGCGTGAACGTCATGACTACGACCATCCCCATCATTTAAAACGCCAATCCGATTCACGATTGGCCGAGCTTCCTGATTGAAGTCGATATGCCTGAGGATCGCCGTCTTGGCGAGCGCGACCTCCGACGCGCTACAGGTCAAGGAGCGGCGGCCAGGCGAACAGCGCAGCATCATTGCCGCCCACATCATCCTGCGATCGGATTGGCGATGTCCTTGCCCGCAATGCCCGGCGCCGAGCCGTCCGATGGCTCAAACAAGCCTTTGTTGTCGGCGCCCAATTCCGCCTGAACGCGACATGCCCTATTGCAGGCGCATCTCCGGGGTCTCGCCTTTAATGATCAGGCGCGCGCCGGTGGCTTCCTCGATCTCGCGCAGGGACACGCCCGGCCCGCGCTCGCGCAAGGCAAGCCCGGCCTCGGTCGGCTCGATGACCGCCATTTCGGTGACGATGAGGCTCACGCGGCGGGTCGCGGTGAGCGGCAGGGGGCAGCGCGGGACGATCTTGTGGCCGCCCTTCGCCGTATGCACCATCGCCACGACGACCTTCCTCGCGCCCGAGACGAGGTCCATCGCCCCGCCCATGCCGGGAACCATCTTGCCGGGCACCATCC
>PLUH01000086.1 GCA_003164825.1 Hyphomicrobiales bacterium | reverse complement strand
GAGACGGCTCCGGTGTTCCCAGGCGGCGACTCGCCGCAGGCGGCCAGGAGTCCGGAATTTGGCGCGACGAACGGATGCGAGCGGCGAAAAACAAAAAAAGTGCCCAGGGGGTCAGCGCAAGCCTTTGAAAAGGCTCNNGAAATCCAAGCCTTTTTCTTGGAGCTTCCTTGGCCCGGCTTGGCTGGGCTTTGCTGGATTTGGCTAAATTTTGCTCCGGCTTGGGCGAGCTTCAGCGCCGCCTAGCTCTTGCGCCGTCCCGCCTTCGCCGCCGCCTGGTCGAGCTCGGGGTAGTGGCGGAATATTCCCGACTCGTTGAAGGGAATACGGCGCTCAGACGCGAGATANNGGATAAAGCTTGTCCGCGCCGGCAAAAGCCCGCGGAAAGGCGTAGGCGAGGCCGACCCAGACCTGGAACAGCGACAGGTCGACGGTGGTGAGCTTGTCGCCGACGGCGTGCGCTTTTCCGGCTGGATTATCGGCCAGCACGCGCTCGAAATAGCCGAGATATTTCGGCGCCCGCTCGCTCAGGAACGCTGCAGCGCGCGCCTTGGCCTCCTTCTTCTGGTCCTCGTAATAGAGGTCGGTCGCGATCGGGTGATGGGTGTCGTGAACCTCGGAGACGAGGTCGGTGATGGTGAGCTGCAGTCCGTGGGCGAAGACGCGTCGCGCCTCTTGCCGCGGCCCGAGGCCGAGCTTGGGAGCGAGATAGTCGAGGATGTTCGCCACATGCGAGACGATGATCTCGCCGTCGCGCAGGAACGGCGGCGCGAACGGCGTGAACGGCGCGGCCCGCCCTTCGAGGATCGCGGTCAGAGCAGCGACGCCTCGCCCGGCCCCGCGCTCGCGGGCGACGTCGACGTAAGGCGCCCCCGCCGCCTCGAGCGCGAGCCGGACGAACTCGCCGCGCCCCTGGATGCTCGGCCAATAGAAGAGCTCATACGCCATCGGGCGCCTCCAGGGGTCCGGCGCGCATCACGTCTGCGGCCGCATGCGGTCGGCGGCCTTGACGAAGCGGCGCGCATGGTCGACGAGTTCGCCGTCGGTCGGGTGGTCCGCTTTCTCCACCCCCTCCACATGCGTCCGGATCGCCGGATGCCTGTCGGCGAGGAATTTGGCGAAGAAATCCTTCTCCTGCGCCGGGCCGACGATGAGGATGGCGCCGGCGTCCGCGATCGCCTTGGCGACATCCTCGAAGAACGGCTTGTTCTCCTCGATCCTGTGACCCGTGCGCTTCTCCCGGGGATGAATATCGCGAACGATGTGATCCCGGATCACCGTCTTGTCCGCCTCCTCGACGTTGAAGTGGAAGATCCGCGCCTGTTTGTGGTCGATCCATACGACCGCATGAAAATGATGGGGCATCGCGATCCTCTCCGTCATCCGCGAACGAACCTTGGCGCGGCAGCCTATCGCGCCCGCCTGGCCTGCGCTATGACCCGCTTCATGCGGAAAAATGGCGATGTGATCGCCGCCGTCGCGGCGGCCGAGCCCGACAAGGCCGCCGTCTATGAGATCGGCGACGACGAATCGGGCATGCGGCTCGACCGTTGGTTTCGTCGCCGCTTCCCCGATCTGCCTCAGTCTCACCTGATGAAGATCGTGCGCAAGGGCGAGGTGCGCGTTTCCGGCCGGCGGGCGGACGTTTCGACCCGGCTTGCGGCCGGCGAAAACGTTCGCGTGCCGCCGCTCCGTATGCCGGCGGGGCAGGGGCCGGCGGTTAGGCGCGCCAGTCCCGGCGACCGCGAGGCGATCCGGGCGATGACGCTGTTCGAGGACCGCGACGTGATCGTGCTCGATAAGCCCTACGGCCTCGCGGTCCAGGGCGGCTCGGGAACGAAGCGCCACGTCGACGGCATGCTGGAGGCGCTCGCAGACAAGAACGGCGAGCGGCCCGTTCTCGTTCATCGGCTCGATCGCGACACTTCGGGTGTGCTGCTGATCGCCAAGTCGCGCAAGATCGCGGCCGAGCTCGGCGCGACCTTCCGTTCGCGCGGCGCAAAAAAGATTTACTGGGCGCTGGTCGAGGGCGTGCCGAAGCCGGCGCAGGGGCGCATCTCGATGTTTCTCGCCAAGGGCGAGGGCATGGGCGAAGCGCGCGGCGCCGGGCCGGGCAGGGCGGATCTCGAGCGGATGCGGGTCGCCAGTCACGGCGATAAGGACGCCCAGCATTCCTTGACCCTCTATGCGGTCGTCGACAAGGTCGCGCCGCGGCTGGCGTGGCTGTCCATGCGCCCGGTCACCGGCCGGACCCATCAGCTGCGCGCCCATTGCGAGGCGATCGGCCATCCGATCATTGGCGATCCGAAATACAATCGCCGGCCCGCCAACGATCCGGCGCGCAATGATCCGTTGCGCGCGGTTCCGCCCGGGCTCGAACCCAAGCTGCATCTCCTGGCGCGCCGCCTGATCCTGCCCCATCCGCGCGGCGGGATCATCGACGTGACGGCGCCGCTGCCGGAGCACATGAGACACAGCTTCGCCATGTTCGGCTTCGACGAGAGCGAGCGCGATCCGATCGAGGATGCGCCCGATGAGTGAGGCGCCGCGCGATCCGATGCGCGCCGCGCAGGCCAACATGCGCCCCGCAACAATCAAACGCTTCTATCGGACGGTCGACGTCGGCGAGGCCACGGGCGGCCAGCACGCCTTGACGCTCGACGGCCGCGGCGCGCGGACACCTGGGCGCAACCTGCTTGCAGCGAAGAGCCGGGCGCTCATGCTGAAGGTCGCGGCCGAATGGGAACGGCAGCGCGAGACGATCGAACCGGCCGACATGCCGCTGACCCGGCTCCTCAACTCGGCGGTGGACGGCGTGTCGCGCACGATGGCCGAGACGCGCGCGGACGTGCTCAAATATGCGGGCTCCGATCTCCTCTGCTACCGCGCCGAGGAGCCGGAAGCGCTGGCCGAGCGCCAAGCCGAGGCGTTCGATGCAGTGTTGCGCTGGGCCGCGGAGAGGCTCGGCGCGCAATTTCGTCTCGGCTCCGGCGTCACGCATGTCGAGCAGCCGCCGGAGTCGATCGAGGCGATCCGCACGGCGATCGAGGATTTCGATGATCCGGTTGGGCTCGCCGCGCTCAGCGTCATGACGACGCTTTCCGGCTCGGCGCTGCTTGCGCTTGCGGTCGCGCGCGGTCGGCTCTCGCCTGAGGAGGCCTGGCGGGCCGCGCATGTTGATGAGGATTTTCAGGCCGAGCGGTGGGGCGCGGACGGAGAGGCGAGGGCGCGCCGCGAGGCGCGCTGGAGGGAGTTCGAGGCCGCAGCGCTGGCGGCGAGCGCGTCGGGCTGAATGCTGTTCAGGGCGTCGGGACCACTGCTTTCAGCGCCGCGTTCGGCCGCGTTGAGAAGGCGATGTAGCGAGCGATCGACCAGACGCCGTCCGGCGCGCGACGGAAGACGTCCATTCCCTCGTCTGTCGTCACGTCGCGCGCCCCGTTGTTTTCTGCGGTCAGGGTCCAGGTCAGCCGCACCACCGCCAGATCGCCCGAGACGAGCATCTCGTGGATGGTCGGCTCATCATAGCGCAACTTTAGGCCGGGTCTCGCCAGCGCCGCGCCGATGTTCGCACAGAGCTGATCTCGCGAACCGTCGACGATTTCATCGACCGTATAGCTGAGGTCGGGAGCAAACAGGGCGCAGACGGCCGAGAGGTCTTTGGCGTTGAAGGCGCCCGTCCAGTGAACAAGGCGTTCGGTGATTGCGGCCTTGGCCGCCGATGAGTCGTCCGGGTCCGCGGCCTGCGCAGGCGCGCCAGACACCGACAGCGCCACGATGACGCAGGAGAGCAGCCGCATCCGTCGCGATGGTAGCCGATCGACGCGCGTCAGCATGGCGGGCCTCATTGTCCGCGGCGTCGGACAGATTCCGTCCGTTCGCGGACGCAAGATATAGGATGTCTAAAGGTTGTGTCTCGCCGTTACGGGGCCGCCGGCGCCATGCTATGCGGGATCGAGACGTTTTTTCGTACGAAGCCGGAAAGACCATGAAAGACATCCTCGCCCGCCTTGACGCCCGCCGCGACCGCGCCCGGTTGGGCGGCGGCCAGCAGCGCATCTCGGCCCAGCACGCCAAGGGCAAGCTGACCGCGCGCGAGCGCATCGAGCTTCTGCTCGATCACGACTCGTTCGAGGAGTTCGACATGTTCGTCCAGCATCGCTGCGACGACTTCGGCATGGAGAAGACGAAGATTCCAGGCGATGGCGTGGTCACCGGCTGGGGCACCGTCAACGGCCGGACGGTATATGTTTTCGCCAAGGACTTCACCGTGTTCGGCGGCTCGCTGAGCGAGACCCACGCGCAGAAGATGACCAAGATCCAGGATATGGCGGTTAAGAACCGCGCGCCGATCGTGGGCCTCTTCGACGCCGGCGGCGCCCGCATCCAGGAGGGCGTCGCGGCGCTCGGCGGCTACGGCGAAGTGTTTCAGCGCAACGTGCTCTCTTCCGGCGTCATCCCGCAGATCTCGGTGATCATGGGTCCCTGCGCCGGCGGCGACGTCTATTCGCCGGCGATGACCGACTTCATCTTCATGGTGCGCGACACGAGTTATATGTTCGTCACCGGCCCGGACGTCGTGAAGACGGTGACCAACGAGACCGTGACCGCGGAAGAATTGGGCGGGGCGCAGGTCCACACCACGCGCTCCTCGATCGCCGACCGCGCCTACGACAACGACGTCGAGGCGCTGTTGCAGATGCGCCGCCTGATCGACTTCCTGCCGGCCTCCAATCTCGAGCAGCCGCCCAAGCTGCCGAGCTTCGACGATCCTGACCGGATCGACATGTCGCTCGACACGCTGATCCCAGAGAATCCCAACAAGCCCTATGACATCAAGGAATTGATCATCAAGGTCGCCGACGAGGGCGACTTCTTCGAGATCCAGGAGGCGCACGCCAAGAACATGGTCACCGGCTTTGCCCGCATCGACGGATCGACGGTCGGCGTCGTCGCCAATCAGCCGCTGGCGCTCGCCGGCGTCCTCGACAGCGATGCGTCGCGCAAGGCTGCGCGCTTCGTGCGCTTCTGCGACTGCTTCAACATTCCGATCGTCACTTTCGTCGACGTGCCCGGCTTTCTGCCCGGCACGGCGCAGGAATATGGCGGCCTCATCAAGCACGGCGCCAAGCTCCTGTTCGCCTATGCCGAAGCGACGGTCCCCAAGGTTACGGTCATCACCCGCAAGGCGTTCGGCGGCGCTTACGACGTGATGGCGTCCAAGCATCTGCGCGGCGACATCAACCTCGCCTGGCCGACGGCGCAGATCGCGGTGATGGGCGCGAAGGGGGCGGTCGAGATCATCTTCCGCGCCGACATCAACAATCCGGCAAAGATCGCCGAGCGCACGAAGGAATACGAGGATGCGTTCCTCTCCCCCTTCGTCGCCGCCGAGCGCGGCTATATCGACGAAGTCATCATGCCGCACGCGACCCGCAAGCGGCTGTCGCGAGTCCTGGCGATGCTACGCAACAAGAAGCTCGAGAACCCTTGGAAGAAGCACGACAACATTCCGCTGTGACGGCGTCTCGCCCTGCGCGGCGTTCAGGTGCGGCATTCGGGTGTTGCCGCCCCGATCACGGGCGCCAAAGAAAAAGCCGCCCGAAAGCGGCTTTTCCGGGAATTTTTTTGGCTCTATGGCTAGGCGCTACGCGACAGCGCCGCACGCCGGCGCTGGGCCGCGAAGCCGAGGCCCGCGAAGCCCAGGATCATCATCGCCCAAGTCGACGGTTCCGGGACCGCCGTCAGAGTGACGCTGTCCAGTAGCGCGAATGGCGGCGACCCCGGCGAGGTCGGGCCGCAGGTGTTGTTTGGGGCGAGGCACGTCCCGACGGATAAGAACGAAAGCGTTTCATCGGCGGCGGTCGCTGTGAATTGCATGGTCACGTCGTACCATCCCATAAACCCTCCGCTCGGGACGGTGACCGTGCTGGTGTCATGTGTCTGGCCTCCGAGACTCACGGCCCAATAGTCGGTGGTCGCGCCGGTGAAGCCGCTCTGTTGCCCGGCGGCCCATTCAAAGCTGACGACATAGGTTTGCCCGATCGCTAGCCCGGTAATGTCCTGATTTACGGAGTCCGTATAGTAAAAACTATCCTGGCCGAGGAACTGGGGGCCTTCCGGGCTCGGCACGAAGGTGCCGGGCGTGAGATGGATAGTAGCCGAGTTTGAGTTCGTGTTGTCCATAATCCACGTGTAGCCATACGCGTAGATTCCGTTGCCCATGTACCAACCGGTCGAAGTGGGTGTTTCGGTTTTGATCTGGCCGAGCGGGTCCGATTCGAAGCTCCCGTCGTCGACCGATGCAACCCCGGCGAGCGCGGGCGTGCAGACAAGGGCGGCCAAGCCGAACCCAGACAAAGCGAAACACCGAAGTTTTGCCACCTCTGATTCTCCAAATCATCGAGCGCGCCCCCGCGAAACGGCTCGCGTTCAGAGCCAAGCCTGGGCCCTCGACCGAGTATTCGCCGCAGCGGTCAGAATACCGATCCCAAACCGACAATCATTAGGTTGCTTCTTATTGTCAAGTCCATCTCGGGAATGCCGCAGCGGAGCGCGCCTTGCGCAGCCCACTTGGAGCATTCGCTATCTCCATGGCTCGGTGTCCCGGAGACCTCCATCGGGGCGTCGGTGCAGCGGGCGCAAATCCCGCACTGGCGTCTCTGGAATGATCGAAGGGTCGGCGGCCCGCACTGACGAACCCGGCGCGAAGTCCAGTGGCGCCGGGCGAAGGGTCGCAAATCGCGCGCTAACGCCCGAGCGCCCCTCCGCCGCGGCGCTCAAGTCAGCCGTTGCTCGCGCGCAACGGATGCGGGGATGCTTGATTACCGGCCGTGCGCCAGCAGTGACCCCAAGCTTGTCCAGCCGCCGGGTGGCT
>PLUH01000205.1:9087-9477 GCA_003164825.1 Hyphomicrobiales bacterium | reverse complement strand
GCATGGTCCCCCTCCCCCGCTTTGCGTGGGAGGAAGACACGGCGGCTTCATCCTCCCCCATGAAATAGGGGGACCGCGCCGTTAGGCGTGGTGGAGGGGGCGGCGGCGCTCGGTGTCTCATGGCTCCCCGGCGATGCGCTCGATCACCGGGTCGGCGGCAGAGAGTGGCGCTGCGCCGAGGCGATAGGCGGCACGAAGGCGGTTCGCCGCCGCTTCGGCTTCAGCGACGTCGCGCGCATGGACGCGGGCGAGCGGGCGATCGGGGCCGACCTCGGCGCCGATCGGGGCGAGCTCGGTCAGGCCGACGGCGGGGTCGATCGCATCGGCGGCGCGCGCCCTGCCGCCGCCGAGCTCGACCACCGCGAGCCCGACCGCGCGCACGTCGATCTC
>PLUH01000205.1:374-9077 GCA_003164825.1 Hyphomicrobiales bacterium | reverse complement strand
TCGGCGCCGAGCGCCATCGTCACCCGATCGAGGCGCGGATCGCGCTTCGCGCCAGTCAGATAGTCGACGGCGTTGCGCACTTCGACCGCATTGCCGGCGGCGCTGGCCAGCGGCTCGTTCATGTCGGTGATGAGCGAGATCGTCGGCAGGCCGGCGTCGGTGGCGACGGCGGCGATGCTCTCGGCGAGCTCGCGGGCGCCGTTCAGCGTCGGCATGAAGGCGCCCGATCCGGTCTTCACGTCCATAACCAGCCCTTGCAGTCCGGCGGCGAGCTTCTTCGACAGGATCGAAGCGGTGATGAGCGCGACCGACTCGACCGTCGCGGTGACGTCGCGGATGGCGTAAAGGCGCCGGTCGGCCGGCGCCAGTTCCGCCGTCTGGCCGATGATCGCGCAGCCGGCCTCCTTGACCACGCGCTTGAACAGCGCGAGGTCCGGTTGCGAGACGTAGCCCGGGATCGAATCGAGCTTGTCGAGCGTGCCGCCGGTATGCCCGAGGCTGCGGCCCGAGATCATCGGCACGTACGCGCCGCAGGCGGCGAGCATCGGCGCCAGCATCAGCGAGACATTGTCGCCGACGCCGCCGGTCGAGTGCTTGTCGAGAATCGGGCCCGGCAGGTCTTCTTCGCGCCAATCGAGGCTTGCGCCCGAGCGTGTCATGGCGCGGGTCAGCGCCACGCGCTCCTCGAGCGTCATGCCGCGAAAGAAGATCGCCATGGCGAAGGCGGCGGCCTGGCCTTCGGTGACCGCGCCGCTGGTCAGGCCAGCGATGAAGTCGCCGATCTCGCCCGCGCTCAACAGCTCGCCGTCGCGCTTCAGCCGGATGATCTCCTGGGGAAGGATCATGGCGCGCCTGTAGGGCGGGGTCGGCGACCCCGCCGAGGCCGGGTCATCGACCCGGCCCTACACGGCCGGCTGGCGTTCACGCGAAGCCTCGGATGAAGGCGCGCAGCAGGCGCTTGAACCGGTGGGCGGCCTGGCTGGCGACGGCCTGCGTCTCCTCGTGGCTCGGGTCGCCGCCGGCGAGACCGGCGGCATAGTTGGTGACGACCGAGACGGCGGCGCAGCGCAAGCCCGCGCGCCGCGCCAGGATCACCTCCGGAACGGTCGACATGCCGACGAGATCGGCGCCCAGGATGCGGGCGGCGCGAATCTCGGCCGGCGTCTCGAAGCTCGGGCCGGAGAACCACATGTAGACGCCATCATTGAGCTCGACGCCGGTCGCTCGCGCTGCTTCGTGCAGGCTCGCCCGCAGCGCTCCGTCATAGGCTTTGGTGAGCGGCACGAAACGGTCATGGCCGATATGGCCGATCAGCGGATTGGTCCCGGAAAAATTGATGTGATCGGTGATCGCGACCAGCGACGGCGGCGCCCAATCGGTGTTGAGGCCGCCGGCGGCGTTGGTGAGTAGCAGCGCTTCGCCGCCGAGCTCGCGGAACGCGTCGATCGCGAGCCGCATCGCCCCGGGGTCGCCGCGCTCGTAGTAATGGCCGCGGCCCTGAAACAAAGCCACCCGCCGGCCTTCGATCGCGCCCACCACCAGCCGGCCGGCATGGCCCTCGACGGTCGGGACCGGAAAGCCGGGAATGTCGAGGTAGGAGACGGCGATTGCGTCGCGCGCTTCGTCGGCGAAGGCGCCGAGGCCCGAGCCGAGCACGATCGCGAGCGGCGGCAGCGAATCGAGGCCATGGGCCTTGAGCGCGCCGATCGCGGCGTCCGGGGTAGGGTCCATCGCTCGCTCCGCTGAAGTTCACGCACAATCGCTGGCGGGCGTTCGACCCGGCCCTCGTCTCCCGGCATAATAGGGCGGCATTCGGCTTGCCGAAAGATTGCAAACAAGGGAGGTCATCCATGGACCAACATGCCAGCCGTCGCGATTTGTTGCTGACCTCGCTCATGGCGGCGCTGCCGCTCGGGATCTCGGGCGCGGCCGCGAGTCCGCTCAATCCGGAGCAGACGATCATCAAGCCGCCGGAGGCGTTGCAATGGCAAACTCTGCCGCCCTTTCCGCCGGGAAGCGTCGACAACGTTGCGCTTGCCGGGCAAACCACGGCGCCGGGCCTCTACTACACGCTCGTCCGCTGGCATCCTGGATATATGAGCGCGCCGCACTTCTACTCGACCGACCGCTACTGCATGGTGCTGTCGGGCGTCTGGTGGTGCAACAGCGGCGCCGATTTCGACCCCGCCGCGTGCGTGCCGGTTCCCGCCGGCAGCTATGTGCGGCGCGTCGCGCTGACGCCGCACTACGACGGCGTGATCAAGAGCCACAACGAGCCGGTCGTGATCGCGATCTGCGGCATCGGACCGGTCAATTTCACCCTGAGCGACCCCTCGAAGCCGCCCTGGCGAGAGGTGTGAGCGCTCCGCCTTTCGTCAGGCCGAGCGAAGCGTCCAGTGATCCTAGGCCGGCGGCGGTCGCAGTGGATTGCTTCGGCTCACGCTCGCAATTGACGAGGGCGCGTACCGTGCCTCTCCACCCACTTTCTCAAACCGACAAGTGCTCGGGCCCGAACGACTCCGGCAGGAGCTCGGCCAAGGTGAACGACGCGCGGACGCCTTCCGGGCCGGCGATATGGATCGGCGTCGTGGGAGCGGCGAATTCGCGGATGCGCTGGCGGCAGCCGCCGCATGGCGTGCATAGGGCTTCGCCGTCGCCGATGACGAGGATCTCGGCGATCCGCCGGTCGCCGGCGAGCGCCATCGCCGAAATGGCGCTCGCTTCGGCGCAGGCGCCCTGCGGATAGGCGGCGTTCTCGACATTGCAGCCGCTATGGACCGCGCCGCTTTCCGAACGCAGCGCGGCGCCGACCTTGAAGCGCGAATAGGGAGCGTAGGCGTTGGCCTGCGCTGCCTTGGCGGCCGCGAACAATTCTTGCAGCGCCGCCTCAGCGCTCCTTGACATAAGGAATCCCCGACGCCTTGGGCGGGATCGCCTTGCCGATGAAGCCCGCCAGCAATACGACGGTGAGGATATAGGGCAGGGCCTCGATCGCCTGCACCGGCACCGGCCCGATCACCGGCAGCTCGACGCCCTGCATCCGGATCGCAACCGCATCGAGAAAGCCGAACAGGAGGCAGGTCGCCAGCGCCGGCCACGGACGCCATTTCGCGAACACCAGCGCGGCGAGGGCGATGAAGCCTCGCCCGGCGCTCATGTGCGGCTGGAAATAGGCCTCCTGCGACAGCACCAGATAGACGCCGGCGAGGCCGACGAGAACGCCACAGATCATCACCGCGCCGTAGCGCAGCGCCCTGACCGATATGCCGGCAGTGTCGACCGCGGCCGGGTTCTCGCCGACGGCGCGCAAGCGCAGTCCGAACCGGGTGCTGTAGAGCGCCCAATAGGTGAGCGGCACGAGCAGGAAGGCGGCATAGGTGATGAGGTCGTGGCCGGAGATCAGACGCTCGTAGATCGGTCCGACGATCGGGACGCTCCCGAAAGCGCGGGCGAACGGCAATTCGATCGTCTGGAACTGGGCGTAGGCCGGCAATTCCGGCGTCCGTCCGCCCTGCGACCAGATCGCATTGCCGATCAACGCCGTCATGCCGTCAGCGACCATGTTGATCGCGGTGCCGGAGACGATCTGGTTGGCGCGCTGGTCGATCGAGGCGTAGCCGTGGATCAGCGAAACCGCGATCGTCGCGGCGACGCCGCCAAGCAGTCCGAGCCAGACGCTGCCGGTAAAGGTCGCCACCGCCGCCGAGCCGAAGGCGCCGACCAGGATCTTGCCTTCGAGGCCGATGTCGACCACGCCGGAGCGCTCCGACCACAGGCCCGCGAGACAGGCCAGGATCAACGGCGTGCCAAGCCGGATGCCGGAAGCGAAGACGACGATGAACGCATTGAAGAGGTCCATCGTGCTTCGCCCCGTCAGATCGGCGGGGAGGTCGTGCGGCGCGCCAGCAGCACGGCGACCGGACGGCGGAACATGTGCTCGAGCGCGCCCGCGAACAGGACCACCAGGCCCTGGATAACGACGATCATGTCGCGGCTGATCTTCGGCTTCTCGAACGCGAGCTCGGCGCCGCCCTGGTAGAGGATGCCGAACAGGATCGCGGCGAGAATGATGCCGACCGGATGAGCGCGCCCCATCAGCGCGACCGCAATGCCGACGAAGCCGAAGCCGGCGGTATATTCGAGAATGAGCCGGTGCTCCTCGCCGAGGATCACGTTGACCGCCATGCCGCCGGCGAGCGCTCCCGACAAGAGCGTGGTGACGATCGTCACCCGCGCCGGCGAAATGCCGCCGTAGACGGCGGCGGTCGCATTGGCCCCGACGGTGCGGATTTCGTAGCCGAGCCGGGTGCGCCAGATCACCACCCAGACCGCGAACGCGGCGGCGAGCGCGAGCAGGAACGACAGGTTGAACGGCGTGACCGGCCAGTGGATTCCAAGCGGCGTCAAGAGCTCGTGGAACTGGGGGACCTGGCCGTAGACAGAGAAGGTCGGCGTCTCCGGATTCATCTGGCTGGGCTCGCGCAGAACATTGACCAGGAGATAGCCCATCAAGGCCGAGGCGATGTAATTGAACATGATCGTCGTGATGACGATGTGGCTGTCGCGCTTGGCCTGAAGGTAGCCGGGAATGAACGCGAACGCCGCGCCGAACAGGGCGGCGCCGATGATCGCGACGATGACCAGCGAATAGCCGGGCAGGAAGCCGAGATGGAGCGCCGCCAGCGCCGCGCCAAGGCCCGCGACATAGGCTTGGCCCTCGACGCCGATGTTGAACAGCCCGGCGTGGAAGCAGATGGCGACCGCAAGGCCGGTGAAGATGAAACTGGTGGCGTAATAGAGCGTGAATCCGATGCCTTCGAGATCGCCGAGGGCGCCGGTGATGAGAATCTGCACCGCCTCGAGCGGATTCTCGCCGATCGCCAGCACGACGAAACCGGAAATGACGAAGGCCGCGGCGACATTGATGAGCGGGATCAGCGCGACGTCGGCCCAGATGGGCAGAGGCCTCAACGGCGAGCTCATGCCGCGCGCCTTCCGGGACGGGCGCCCTGTCTGTCTTCACGCGCAGGCGCTCGGCGGACCCCCGCCCCCCTTGTGGGGACGGAGAGCGAAGACTCCCCAGCGGCGCTCATGCCGCGCGCTCGCTGACGCCCGCCATCAGGAGGCCGAGGTCCTGGGCGTTGGTGTCTTCGGGCCGCCGCTCGCCGGTGATGCGCCCGGCGCAGAGCACGATGATGCGGTCGGAAAGGGCGAAGATCTCGTCGAGCTCGACCGAAACCAGGAGCAGCGCCTTGCCGGCGTCGCGCTGGGCGACAATGCGCTTGTGGATGAATTCGATCGCGCCGATGTCGACGCCTCGGGTCGGCTGCCCGACCAGCAGGATCTTCGGATTGCGCTCGATCTCGCGCGCCAGCACGATCTTCTGCTGATTGCCGCCGGAGAAGTTGGCGGTCTTCAACAGCGGCGACGGCGGCCTGACGTCGAAGGCTTTCATCTTGCTCTGAGCGTCGGCGATGATCGCCCGGCGGTCGAACAGCATGCCTCTACCGTAGACCCGCTCTTGATGAAAGCCGAGCATCGCGCTTTCGCAGGCCTCGAACGGCATGATGAGGCCGACGCGGTGGCGATCCTCCGGCACATGGCCGATGCCGATGAGACGCTCCGCGCGCGGGTTGCTTTGCACGTGCGTCAACAGCTCGCCGTCGACGAGGATCTCGCCGGCGCTGGGCGGGCGCATGCCAGCGAGCGCTTCGAGGAGCTCCGATTGGCCGTTGCCTGCGACGCCGGCGACGCCGAGGATCTCGCCTTCCCGCAAGATGAAGGAGACGCCGTCGACGCGAACGACCCCCCGGTCGTCGCGCACCACGAGGTTTCGCGCCTCGAGCGCGATCCTCCCCGGATGGGCGGGGCCCTTGTCGATCTTCAGGATCACCTTGCGCCCGACCATCGCGTCGGCGAGCTCCGGCGGCGAGGTCTTGTCGGTATCGAAGGTCGCGACCATCTCGCCGCGCCGCATCACCGACACGCGGTCGGTCAGGCTCATGATCTCGCGCAGCTTGTGGGTGATGAAGATGATCGTCTTGCGCTCGCCCTTGAGCACCCTGAGCATCTCGAACAACTGGTCGGCCTCGGCCGGCGTCAGCACCGCGGTCGGCTCGTCGAGCACCAGGATGTCCGCGCCGCGCACCAGCGCTTTCAGGATCTCGACCCGCTGCTGCAGGCCGACCGACAATTCGCCGACGATGGCGTTCGGATTGACCTCGAGGCCGTATTCGCGCCCGAGCTCGGCGAGCCGCTTGCGGATTAAGCCCGCGCCCTCGGCGAGCAGCGGGCCGCCCTCGGCGCCGAGCATGACGTTCTCGAGCACGCTGAGCGGCGGCACCAGCATGAAGTGCTGATGCACCATGCCGATGCCGTGGCTGATCGCCTCGCGCGACGAGCGGATCCTGACCGGCTCGCCGTTGATGCGGATTTCGCCCGAGTCGGCCTCGTAGAAGCCGTAGAGAATCGACATCAGCGTCGATTTTCCGGCGCCGTTCTCGCCGACGATGCCGTGAATGACNNCTCTTGTCGATGCCGATCAGTTCGATGGCGGGAGGGGCTTTGTCGGCCTCGGCGGTCGGCAAAGCGGTCACCGATCACGCACGATTGCTGGCCGCCGCGCGCTTCGGAACAGCGACCAGCCTTGGCCCCGGGGCCCCTTCTCCTTTGGGAGAAGGTGGCCGCGAAGCGGCCGGATGAGGGTTTGGGTGCGCAAGCGCCTCCTTGGACGCGAGGCGAGTCCCTGGCGGCGCGCCGTGCGATGCGAACCCTCATCCGGCCGCGTTTCGCGCGGCCACCTTCCCACAGAGGGGGAAGGGATCACACCGGGCACTTGTTGTCGGTCATGTAGTTGTGCACGTCGATCTTGCCGGAAATGATGTCTGCCTTGGCGGCGTCGGCGGCCTTCAGGGCTTCCGGCGACAGGATCGACTTGTTCCATTCATCCTGCGCGAAGCCGACGCCGCCGTTCTTGAGGCCGAACACCTGAACGCCGGCCTTCCAGTCCCCATCCTTGGCCGCTTTGAACGACTCGTAGGTCGCGATGTCGACGCGCTTTAGCGCCGAGGTCAGCACGTGGCCGGGAAACAGGTTGTCCTGATCGGAGTCGACGCCGATGCCATACTTGCCCGCGTCAGCCGCAGCCTTGAGCACGCCCTGGCCTGTTGCGCCCGCCGCCGCGTAGACGATGTCCGCCCCGCGGTCGATCTGCGACTTGGCGAGCTCGCCGCCCTTGACCGGATCGTTCCAGGCAGCCGGCGTCGTGCCGGTCATGTTGGCGATCACTTCGTCCTTGCCGGCAGAAGCGTATTTGACCCCCTGGGCGTAGCCGCATTCGAAGGCCGAGATGAGCGGGATATCCATGCCGCCGACGAAGCCAACCTTGCCGCTCTTCGACGTTTCGGCCGCGATCACGCCGACCAGGAACGAGGCTTCTTCGGCCTTGAACACCATCGACTGCACGTTGGGCTTGTCGACGACCATGTCGATGATCGCGAACTTAGTGTTGGGGAACTCATCGGCGACCTTGCCGAGCGCGGTCGCCCAGGCGAATCCGGGCATGATGATCGGGCTGAAGCCGTCCTTGGCGAACTTGCGCAGGACCTGCTCGCGCTGGGCGTCGTTCTGGATCTCGAGGTCGCGGAAGGGGATGTTGAAATCCTTGCTGAACTTGGTCGCGCCGTTGAACACGCCCTCGTTAAAGGATTTGTCGAACTTGCCGCCGAGATCATAGATCACGGCAGGCTTGATGTCGGCGGCGTAAGCCGCGGCGGAGGCGAGGAGGACGCCCGCGCAAATGGCGGTGGTCAGGAGACAGTGAGCGCGCACGAACATTTCAACTCTCCGGGTTAAGGCGAGGGCCGAGTCGGCCCCTGCGCCGAGAAGCGCAAAGAAACTGACCAGATGGTCAGCATAAGTCCAGCCGGCGCCGGGCAGTCAACCGAAGAGGCCGAAGCCGAATGACTCCGGCAGGGCCGCTCGACCCCGTCGTCCGAATTTCGACCGCTTGCCTACGGCCGGATCGAGACTATTCGGGGCGCGCGGGGACGGCAAGCCGGGAATGGAAAATAAGCGCCGCGCCTCAAAGCGGCGCGGCGCGTCAGCGTCCGAACGCGCGTATGATCGGACGGACCTTAAGGAGCCCCGCCCGCCGCGACGCCCGATAGCGCGTGTAGCCGCCAAGCCCCGCGAAGCCGATCAGCAGCATGGCCCAGGTCGAAGCCTCGGGCGCGACGACGACGCCGATCTGCACCTCACCCGATTGGGCCGCGCCTTCGTACAGAACGTCCGCGACGACGATCGCTTCGGCGTTTGCTGTGTTCTCACACGCCTGCGGACCGGTGGCGATGCAGTAGGCGCTGGTGGCCGGCGGGCCGGTGTCGATCGCAATAAAATAGCTCGCGGTGGCCCCCCCCGTGTAATCGAAGAACAGACCGGCGCTCGTGGCGGCCAGGCTCGACCCGACGAGCGCATAGGGGATGGTCAGAACGACAGTATTTGAGCCGTCGCTGACCGTGAGGTCGATACCGATGATGTTCGCGAGCGTGAGCGCGCCCAGAGTCCCGTCGGTCGTGATCGTGCCCGATATGGTCGCGGGCGGAATGTCCTGCCCCTCGATGGCGTAGACGGTCGCGTCGGCGGCCCCCGCCCAAATGAGCGCCCCGGCGACCGCGCCAAGCGCCGTCGCGCTCAAGAGCCGCA
>PLUH01000205.1:194-352 GCA_003164825.1 Hyphomicrobiales bacterium | reverse complement strand
GCCGTGTCAACTCGCCAAATGGGGGATCAAGCAGTCGTGAACAGCGGCGCGGAGGCGCGCGTCCGCCTTCAGTTGAACAGCGAGGAGACGCTTTCCTCTTTGGCGATCCGCGCGATCGCCTCGCCGATCAGAGGTCCAACCGAGATCACCCGGATGTT
>PLUH01000205.1:0-158 GCA_003164825.1 Hyphomicrobiales bacterium | reverse complement strand
ACCGCGCCGCCGGACAGCACGCCGTGGGTGATATAGGCGGAGACGCTCGCCGCTCCCTTCTCCAGCAGGGCGTCGGCGGCGTTGCAGAGCGTGCCGCCCGAATCGACGATATCGTCGAGCAGCACGCAATTGCGGCCGGCGACGTCGCCGATGATGTT
>PLUH01000331.1 GCA_003164825.1 Hyphomicrobiales bacterium | reverse complement strand
ACAAGCAATATGACGTCTACAAAGACCGCATCGGCGATATCATCAACGGCGCGGTCAAGCGGGTCGAATATGGCAACGTCGTGGTCGATCTCGGCGGTTCCGGCGCAGGCGAAGCGGTTGTGCGGCGCGACGAATTGATCCCGCGCGAGATGTTCCGGCCCGGCGACCGGATCCGCGCCTATGTCTATGACGTCCGGCGCGAGGCCCGCGGCCCGCAGATCTTCCTTTCCCGCACCCATCCTCAATTCACCTCCAAGCTGTTCGCCCAGGAAGTGCCGGAAATCTACGATGGCATCGTCGAGGTGAAGTCGGTGGCTCGCGATCCCGGCTCGCGGGCCAAGATCGCGGTCATGTCGAACGATTCTTCGATCGATCCCGTAGGCGCCTGCGTCGGAATGCGCGGCTCGCGCGTGCAGGCGGTCGTCAATGAATTGCAGGGCGAGAAAATCGACATTATTCCCTGGTCGCCGGACGCCGCGACCTTCATCGTCAACGCGCTCCAGCCGGCCGAGGTGATGAAGGTCGTGCTCGACGAAGATTCGACCCGCATCGAGGTGGTCGTTCCCGACGATCAGCTGTCGCTGGCGATCGGCCGGCGCGGCCAGAATGTGCGCCTCGCCTCGCAGCTCACCGGCTGGGACATCGACATCCTGACCGAAGCCGAAGAATCCGAGCGCCGGCAGAAGGAATTCGCCGAGCGCACGCAGAACTTCATGGATGCGCTCGACGTCGACGAGACGGTCGCCCAGCTCCTGGCTTCGGAAGGCTTCCGCGCGGTCGAGGAAATCGCCTATGTCGAGCCGCGCGAGCTCGCATCGATCGAAGGCTTCGACGCCGACACCGCGGCCGAGATCCAGGCGCGCGCGCAGGGGCATCTGGCCCGGATCGAAGCCGAGTTCGACGATCAGCGTAAGGCGCTGGGAGTGTCGGACGATCTCAAGCAGATCGAGGGCCTCACCACGCCGATGCTGGTCAAGCTCGGCGAAAACGGCGTCAAGACGCTCGAGGATCTCGCCGATTGCGCCAGCGACGACCTCGTCGGCTGGACCGAACGGGGCGAAAGCGGCGAGACGGCGAAGCCTGGCTTCCTCAACGGCTTCGACGTGTCGCGGGCGCAGGCCGACGCCATGATCCTGGACGCGCGCGTGCGCGCGGGCTGGATCGAGGCGCCCGCGCCCCAGGCTGAATCGCAAGCGGAGGAAGGCGGAGGCGCCTGAACAGCGCTGGGATTGTTCGATTGCGGACCGGGAGCTTGAGCGACGAAGCGGGATCGGAGCGGACCTGTATTGTGACGGGGATGAAGGACGTCCCCGAGGCGATGCTGCGCTTCGCCCTTGGCCCCGATGGGTCGGTTGTTCCCGATATCCGCCGCAAGCTGCCCGGCCGCGGGGTATGGACGCGGTTGAGCTTCGCGACGGTGAACCGGGCGGCCTCGAAGCAGGCGTTCTCGCGCGCGTTTCGCGCCAAGGCGGAGGCGCCCGCTTCGCTCGCCGAGGCGGTCGACGCGCTCCTGGAGCGCGACGCGCTCCAGTCGCTGTCGATCGCCAACAAAGCCGGCCTCGTCGTCGCCGGCGCGTTCAAAGTCGATGCGGCGATCGAGTCCGGCGGCGTCGCGGCGCTGATTCAGGCGAGCGACGGCGCGCCCGACGGAGCGGCCAAGCGAGCCCAAGTCTTGACCGCCAAACTCGGCCTTGAGGCAAAAGCCGTCGCGCGCGTCGATTTGTTCACGTCGCGGCAATTGGATTTGGCATTGGGGAGGGCAAATGTGATACATGCTGCCCTCAAACAAGGCGCAGCGAGTTCGGCCTTTCTCGCAAGGGCGGATCGTTTGCGCCGCTATCGCGTCAGCGAAGCGGACGCGACAACACGGACAGAGCGCGGCGGCGCGCCGGCCGATGAGGCCGGAACGCTTGGCAGGCCCCCAAAATTGGCTGAGAAGCCAAGCGGTTAGGAATAGGCATGAGTGAAACGAACAATAGCGACAAGTCTGTGGGCGCCCCGCCGCCGAAGGCGACGCTGCACCTGAAGCGCCCGGTTGAGCAGGGCTCGGTGCGGCAGAGCTTTTCGCACGGGCGCAGCAAGACAGTCGTCGTCGAGAAAGTAAAGCGCCGCATTTTGACGCCGGGCGAGGCGCCGCCGACTGCCGCTCCGGCCCAGGTCGCCGTTGCGCCGGCCAAGCCCATTCTCGCCGCCGCAGCGAGGTCGGCCCCCGTTGCGCCGGCGAAACCCGCCGCGCCGCCCCCGCCCAAGACCGGGGTCGTGTTGCCCACTCTCACGGCCGAGCAGCGCGAGGCGCGCGCCCGGGNNGAGGCCGCCGAGGCGCGCAAGCGCGACGAGGAGCTTCGCCGCGCCCAGGAAGCCAATTTCAAGCGTCAGTCGGAGGACGAGGCGCGAAGGCGCCTGTCCGGCGGCGAACCGGCGCCGTCCCCGTCGATCCCGCGGGTGGCTCCGACCGCACCCGGCGCCGCCCTCCCCGGAGCGCTCGCGCGCGCAGCCGGCGAGGAGGACGAAGCCAAGCGCGTCATACGGCGCCCGGCGCTGGTCCTGCCGGGACAAAAGGTCATCGTCCCGACGCCGCGTCCGCCGCGCGGCGGCGAGCAGCGCAACCGGGGCCGCCTCACCGTCACCAGCGCCACCTCGGGCGAAGAGGAGCGCACGCGCTCGGTCGCCGC
>PLUH01000031.1:4506-5081 GCA_003164825.1 Hyphomicrobiales bacterium | reverse complement strand
CTCATGACCGAGTTCATCGACTCGTTCCGCATGAGCGACTGGGAGGAAGTTTCGCTTGTCGTCGAAGGCGACAAGGCCGCGCTCCATTGGCGCGGGACGGTGACGTTCACCCAGAATGGCAGATCGGAAAAGTTTGACGTTTTCGATTTGCTCACTTTCCGGGATGGGAAGATCGTCTACTTCCGGCAAAGCACGGACACCGCGAAGATACGCGCGATGCTCGGAACTTGAGGAACGACTCGGGCGACGGGGCCCAATCGCAGCGGGTATCCCCGATACCCACCTACCCGTCATGGCCNNTGCTTGATGTTCGATTCGCGCTGAATGGCGGCGCCAATCGTGTCATGAAACTCCATGTACACAAGTCGCTTCAATCCGTATCGTTTCGTGAACCCCGGCGCGAGGCCTTCCCGGTGCTCGTAGGCGCGCCGGCCAATGTCGGACGTCACACCCGTGTAGAGCGTGCCGTTCGGCCGGTTCGTCATCATGTAAACCCAACCTCCTCGCATCGGCGTTCTCGATGACAGCTTGGGCCGGATTTACAGCGTCATGGCCGGGCTTATCCCGGCCATCCG
>PLUH01000031.1:0-4493 GCA_003164825.1 Hyphomicrobiales bacterium | reverse complement strand
GACAAGCCCGGCCATGACGGGTGGGGACTTTCTACCTCACTCGGCCTGCTCGCCGACTTCGACATACTCCGCCCGACTCGACGGCTTCGGGATCGCCGCCCCGTCCTCACGCATCCAGGCATCGCGCCCGCGGTGACAATTGCTGGGGGTCCCGTTTGCCGCGGCCATCCCGTCCATCGAGTTCGATATTGTTGCCGTCGGTGATCGCCATAATAGGCGCCCGTTCTCCCTCAGCCGGCGCGTACTGTGGAAAGCCGCTGGGCGAGGAAGGCGCCGAGAAGGGCCAACTCGGCGTCCGCCGCGTCCAACTGCCCGACACTGCCCAGAAAGCCATGGGGCATGCCCGCCCAGACGTCCACCTGCGCATCAACTCCGGCGGCGACGGCCCGCTGTACATAGTTGAGGGAGTCGTCGCGCAGCACCTCGTCATCGCCCACATGCACGCGAACGGGCGGCAGGCCTGCGAGACCGCTGAACAGCGGCGAGGCGGCCGGATCCGCAGGATCGTGTCCAGCGAGATAGGCGTTAATTAGTCCTTCTGCTTGATCGCGAACGAAGAAGGGATCTGCCTCCGCCCGGCCTGTCCAGCTCTCGCCCGAAAGGGTGAGATCGGTTACGGGCGACAGGACCGCCGCACCGACAAGACGCCCCGCCTGTGCCGAAGCCAGGAGGCCCAGGGCGAGATTCCCGCCGGCGGAATCGCCCGTCACCGCGACCGCCCGAAGGCCGAGGTCCAGGAGCCCATCAAGGCAGGCCCGGGCGTCGTCCGCCCCCGCAGGGAAGGGATGCTCGGGCGCCAGCCGATAATCCGGGACGAAGGCCTTCGCACCCGCGCTGCGGGCGATCTGCCCGACGATGTGATGATAAGCTTCGGCCGAGCCCCAGTTGAACCAGCCGCCGTGCAGGTGAAGGATGGCGACGTCAGCCGGCGCGCTGACTGGCTCGCACCACCAGCCATGCACGCCGCCGACACGGTCCGCGCGCCAGGTCACGCCGTCCGGCGCGGTCGTGTGCTGGATCAGCGCGTCGAAGGTCGGCCGGGCCGCCACGCCCCGCATCTGGCCCTTTTGGGGTTCGGCCATGGCCCGCACCTGGGTCATCACGGCCCGGTCATGCGCCGTTAGCGGGTGAGTGGCGCACCAGGGCTCGGCAAAGAAGGCAAGGGCGGGAGAAGCGGCGCTCATGGGAAGGCTCCAAAGTCGGTGTGGTCGGCTACGCATCATTCAAGTCGAACGCCAACGACTGCTCAGTTCTTCGTGCCCGCAGCGGCGCACCGGCGCGCACCCCAATCGGCGCCGCGGGCCTCGAAGCTATTGTAGGGATTTGGAGTTTCGGCCAGATTGCATTGCGCAACGTGCCCACGGCTGATGGTCACGCGAAAGGATCGGAAAATACTCATAGACGATTTGCAAAGAACGCAGCCGCGGCTATTTCATTTCCGACACGCCCGAAGAGGGTGAAATCCGCGAGTTCGCCGAGGCCATATTCATCCGGATCGATTGGCTCTGGTGTTGCAATAACGGGCCGAAAGTCCAGCAGGGANNGGGATGGATATTCCGAAGCGGCGATGCTCTTTCTCCTTGGCATCGGCAGCCCTACCCATCCATTGCCTGCCGAAAGCTTCGCTGCGTGGACGGAGATCTACCAATGGAAGACCCTTTACGGGCAGACGTTGCTCCATTCCAGTCCGCTCTTCGCATATCAGTACTCGCACGCCTGGATTGGCGAAAGACAAGGCTGTTCTTTCTCGCTTTTGGCCTACCCGAGGAGCTTGAGGAAGTTCGGTTGCCCATTGGACGCATGGAGACCACCGTCAACCGGCAGAATCACTCCATTGATGAAGACGGCGTCCTCACTCGCGAGAAATGCAATCACTCCCGCGATATCATCTGGTGTGGCGGCCCTGCCGATTGGGAGGCGTTCAAAAAAAGCTGCCATCACCGCTTCACTTTTCTCGAGATCGGCAGTGGCCTCGCTGGAGGTGAGACTAGGCGCCACGGCGTTGATGCGCACACCACGCGACCCGTACTCGAGCGCCAAGGCGCGCGTGAAGTTCGTGATGGCGCCCTTTGCCGCATTGTAGGAACTCATCCCCCAATCTCCGCCTAGACCCGAGGCGGACGAGAGATTGATGATGGAGCCCCTCGTTTTCAGTAGATGAGGCAATGCTTCGCGGGACGCGAAGTACACACTGTCGAGGTCAGTCGCCATTACCTTCCGCCAGTCCTGTGTGGTGGTCTGCTCAAAAGGACCAAAGATCGCCATCCCAGCGTTGTTGACAAGCACGTCGACCCTCCCGAATCGCGTGACCGTGTCTTCCACGAGGCGCTTCATATACTCCTCGTCAGTCACATCTCCAGGGTGCACGAGTGACTTGGCTGCATCGAATCCCGCGATCGTCTCCCGCAGTTTGTGTTCACGTCGTCCGTTGAGCGTGACGAACGCGCCTTCTTTCAGAAACCGACGCGCCGTGGCGGCCCCGATGCCCGAACCTGCCCCCGTAACGATCGCGACTTGACCTTTGAATCGACCCATGATGTTCCTCCGATGAAGTCTAGCTATTCGCTACCCGCGATCGAGCCGATACCATCGTGTTCCCGCCGACGCCGTTAGGCGCGTGCGAGTGCAGTACCGATCTGCCGAACCAATATTGGCGTACTTCCAAGCCCATGTAGTGCGTGGCCGAGGACACGAGGATGATCGATCCAACCCTACCCATCATCCGCAGCATCTACTGCACAAGGGAAGGCGGACCCCTGGCATTCAGGTCGAAATGTAGTCTGAGCGTTTCGGCGTGATTTAACGCGACGGCGCCCTCTCGGCTCGGCTGGCGCTGGACAACCACGTCCACCTTTTCCTCCGTTTTCCGGACGAAGTCAGCGACGCGGTCGAGGTGGTCAAGCTTGGACGCGTCCGCCTGGATGGCAGCGGCGTGGAGCGGATGACTTGCGCCGCCTTGTCGAGTGCCCCTGGCGGCGAACACATGGGGCGCTCCCTTGTGCAAACCTGCATGCGCCGCAACAGATGACCTAAAGCATGCCGTTGTTATTCTTCCTTTCCTCTTGAGGCGACCTCTCTTCGGAGAATCCCCAGCGCTCAGCGATCTTCCCTTGTTCAGCTCGGTACAGGTCGAGGTAGACGCAAGGATCGCCCTCATGCGATCCCTTGGCAGCTATAAAAACGAAGTCTCCCTGTCCAAGCAGGAACTTGATCTCATCAATGCTTCTGTGTTTAGTTAGTTCTGCGAGGTCACGTTTAAATGCTGCGACTCCATCGCGTACGCCAGGCTCGTGGCGGATGCAGTGATCTCCAGAAAAGTATTGCGGGATCTTGGTGTGATCCCCGGCGATGTGAATGGCCTCGTAGTATTCCCGGACCATCGACTTGTTCTTCTCTGTTTCCTCGGAGAGTTTTGCCTGAGTTGGTCCGTCAGTCTGCGTGTGCCCGCTTTGATTGGAAGGCGCTCCTTTTGCAGAAAACAGCCAGTGCTCGACTATCAGACCGTCCTCAAATCTGAAGATGTCGAAGAAGACACTCTGACCGAGTACCAGCTCCTCCCCATGGGTAAAAACGTAGGGGCCGTCCTGGAAGGCTCGCACCACCTTCCGACGACGGTTTTCCTTGGAGATATGACTGATATACTCCTTCAATCCGACAACGCCGCCGGCCACATGCGGGTTGTGTTCTATGTATTTCTTCGGGTTGATATACTTGGTGGTTGCAAGGTATGCGTCCCTGGCATCGATGCCTCGAAATACCGAGAACGCTTTTTCGATCTCGCTCGTCGACATTGTCACTCTCCGTCGCTACGCGAAATGCCCGGCTTCCTCGAAGATGAGCCGCGGATTGCGCAGAAATACTGAGTCGGGGTTTCCGTAACCGATGCTGCAGATGAAGTTCGACTGGATCCGCGTGCCGGTAAAAAAAGCCCTGTCGACGCTGGCGTTGTCGAACCCTGACATCGGTCCGCAATCCAGCCCCAGTGCGCGCGCCGCGATGATAAGATATGCACCCTGCAGACTGCCATTGCGCATCGCCGTCACTTCGGACACGCCCGGTGCTGCGAAGGCCTTCTGCGTTGCTTGAGTATTGTGGGGCATAAGCTTTGGCAAGGCATCGGCGAACCCGATATCGTTGCCGATAATGACTGTCAGAGGCGCTTCCAAAATCTTGGGCTGGTTCTTTTGCGACGCTAGCCCGGCGAGCTTCGCCTTGCCCTCCGCACTGCGCACCCAGACAAACCGCGCCGGGCTGCTGTTGGCCGAGGTGGGGCCCCATTTCAAGAGGTCATAGAGGTCGTGCACCACGCGCTCCTCTACGGGGGTATCGGTCCATCCGTTGTAGGTGCAGACCGGAATATTTGGTCGAGGGACTCGGACGATACGGCGCTTCTCATTTGGGCATCCTAACTTGCAGTCCCGCGAGGCTTTTCTATTCCGGATCCAAACTCGGGAGGTCAGCCCGTAGCCTGGGCGGCTTCCGCTTCCGCCGCG
>PLUH01000151.1:205-27328 GCA_003164825.1 Hyphomicrobiales bacterium | reverse complement strand
CAACGCCGGCGACTTCCGCTTGATCGACCGCAAGGCGCTCGATTGCTTCCTCGCCATGCCCGAGCGCGACCGGTTCGTGCGCGGCATGTTCGCCTGGATCGGGTTCCGGCAGGGAACCGTGCCCTTCGACCGCCCCCCGCGCGCCGCAGGGAAAAGCAAATATTCGCTGCGCCGGATGATCGGTCTCGCGGCGAACGGCCTCGTCTCGTTCTCCGACGCGCCGCTTCGCCTGGCTCTATGGGGCGGC
This sequence comes from Hyphomicrobiales bacterium, assembly GCA_003164825.1. Lineage (GTDB taxonomy): Bacteria > Pseudomonadota > Alphaproteobacteria > Rhizobiales > Beijerinckiaceae > Roseiarcus. The sequence continues at coordinate 27,081 of PLUH01000151.1, read as the reverse complement.
GCGGTGGTTTCCGTGCTCGCGCTCGGCTACGGGCTCGTCGTAGTCGGGCGGTGGGCGTCCGGCGACCCGAGCCTTGCGCGCGGCTGGAGCTCGACCATCGTCGTCGTCGCCGGTCTCGGCGGCGCGAACATGCTGATGACAGGGGTCATCGGGCTCTACGTCGGGCGCATTCATGCGGAAGTGAAGCGCCGGCCGCTCTACATCGTCGAGCGCGCGGTCGGCTTCGAGGACCCGCCCGCGAGCGTGCGCCGGCCGGCGCGGACTAGTGAATCTGGGTCGCCGCGTCCTGGCCGCGGGCGAGCTCGATGGTCGTGATCGCGACCAGCATCTCCGCCCGCGACTTGAGGTCCTTGGCCTCGAGCAGCGCCTGCTTTTCCTTCGGGCCGCAGGGGCTCATCATCGACAGGCCGTTGACCAGGGCCTCGTTCGAGGCCTTCTTGATGTCGCTCCAAACCACCTTGATCTCATTGACCTCGGCGAAGCGCTTGAGCGTCTCGAGCAAATCGCCGCGATCGACCGCCGCCTCGCCCGCGCCCTCGAGAAAATCTTCGGCGAACGGCGAATAGTCGGCGATTGCGACCCGATAGGGGCCATGGCTCGGCGCCTCCGCCGCCAGGCGGAACCGCGCCACGCCCATGAGCGTCAAGAAACAGCGCCCATCGCCGATCTCCGCATATTGGACGATGCGGCCGGCGCAGCCGAGCGGATAAAGCTCCGGCGCCGGGTCCGAGGTCTCCTCCTCAACCGATGGCTGAATGACGCCGATAAGCCGCTCGCCGGAGAGCGCGTCGTCGAGCATCTCGAGATAGCGCGGCTCGAACACCGTGAGCTGGATCGGCCGGCGCGGCAGCAGCAGCGCGCCAGCCAGCGGAAACAGCGGAATCGTCGCCGGCATCTCGGCTGGCCCGGCGAAGGTGCGGTTGAGCTTCATGGCCCTCGTCTCGACCTTGGGGCGCGGTTGGCGGCGGCTCGCCGTCAAAACCAGATCGCCGACAGCTTGCGCCGCGCCGCGACCGATTCGGGATCCATCAGACCCCAGGCTTCGAACAGCTGCAACAATTGTTTGCGCGCCGCCTGATCATTCCAACTGCGATCGCGCCGGATGAGTTCCAGCAACTGATCGGCCGCGGCCGCCCGGTCGCCCTTCGCCGACAGTGCGACCGCGAGATCGAACCGCGCCTGGTGATCGTCAGGATTGGCGGCGACCGCCTGCTCGAGCGGAGCGAGCTCGCCGACGTTCGAGGCCTGTTCGGCGAGCCGCAGCGCCGCCGAGGCGGCGGCGACCGCCGGATCCTGCTCCTTGCCCGCCGGGGCCAGGGGGGCCGTCTCCAGCAAGGCCTTCGCCTCGTTGAGCCGCCCGGCGGCGACGTGCAGCTTGGCCAGACCCCCGATCGCCTTAGGGTCGACAGGGTCCTCGGCCAGAATATCGGAATAAAGCGCCGCGGCCCCGTCTGCGTCACCCTTGGCGGCCAGTTCGTCCGCCTCGGCGACCAGCGCAGCGGAACCGCCCTCGAGCGGACCGACGAGCCGCTCGATGAAGCCGCGGATCTGGCTTTCCGGCAGCGCGCCGACAAATCCGTCGACCGGCTGGCCTTTGTCGAAGGCGATGACGGCGGGAATCGACTGGATGCCGAGCTGGCCGGCGATCTGAGGGTGGTCGTCGATGTTCATCTTGACCAGCGCGACCTTGCCGCCCGCGTCGGCGACTGCTTTCTCGAGCGCCGGCGCGAGTTGCTTGCACGGCCCGCACCACGGCGCCCAGAAATCGACCAGCACCGGCTGGCGCGTCGACGCCGTCAACACGTCGGCGCGGAACGAAGCCGTCGTCACCTCCTTGACTGCCGAGGCCGCCTTGGTTTGAGGCGCGATCGCGCCGCTGACATTCGCCATTTCCCTCATCTCCAGCCCGAGGCGCGGGCGAGGCCCGCGCGATCCCACTTTTGCCGCCCTAGATGGAGCGCCCGCGCTTTTTATTCAACCGGCGGCCGATTCCTGTCCGAGCGCCACGACCAGGGGCTCGTGCCCGGTCGCGCGCAGGAATTTGATCAGGTCGGCGCTCGCAAGCCCCGTGGTGCGGGTATTGACCAGCGGATGAAAGTTGAGCCGTTGATGGCGCATCATCGCTTCGTCCAGGACGACCCGAACCTTGCCGGCTTCATCGTTGATGGCGCCGAACGGCGTGACCGCGCCTGGCCGGACGCCCCACACCTCTTGCAAGAGTTCGGCGGAGCCGAAGGAGACGCGCCCCTGCGCGCCGATTTTTTCATGCACGCGCTTGAGGTCGACGATCGCCTCCTCGCCGAGGACGAGCAGGAACAACTGGCCCTTCTTGTCCTTGACGAAAAGGTTCTTGGTGTGTCCCCCGGGAATGTCGCCGCGCAGCGCCCGCGAATCCTCGACCGTGTGCAGGGCCGGGTGGTCGACGGTTTCGACCGCAATAGACAGAGAGGTGAGGTAGTCGAGCAGGTCTTCGGGCGAGGTCGGCATGGGCGCGCGGCGGGGCTGGGGATTGGGATTGGCGGCGGCTTGCAAGGCTGTTACGTGCCGGCAGTTCGTCGGCGAAGCTGTCGTTCTACCGGCTATCGTCGCACTGGCTAGGAACATCTCGGTGGCGTCGATTGTTGTCTGTTCAAAGGGTCACAGTGCTGTCACGACCGCGCCCTTTTCGAGGGTCAAGTTGCAGTCCGTGTGATACGAAGTGTTATCCCCTGTTTCCGCCAGGGAGACGCCGTGTTATTGCCATAGTTTCTGGACGGAGCGCATCTAGCGTGCTACGGCGTCCTGCCCACTATTGCAATTCTAGCGCGCTTCAGGACGCCCGTAATGAGCCCATCTCCTGACCAACCCCCTCGTTCGCCAGGGGAGGAAAAGCTAATCGAGGGGATTAAGGAGGTCGTTCAGGAAGTGACCAAGCCGCGATTTGATGGTATGGACTCGCGGTTTGATAGCTTGGATAAGCGAGTTAGCGGGTTGGATGCCCAATTTAATGGCCTTAGAAAAGATATGGACGAGCAGTTTAGATCAGTACGGGCAGACTTGAAGGAAGCTGTTGCGACAATTTTGAAATTCCTCGGATCGCTGCCAAAGTCGTCTTAATGGCTGCCGAAGAAATAGACCCGATCGACTTTCCCAATCTTGGCCGATTGGGTGTTGGCAGACAGAGCAAGTCTCTTTATCTCGACGATAAAAAAATTCAGACTGAGGCTTCCGTCCGATTGACGGACAGGCAAGCAAGATTGGCCGGCGCGGCTGCGATAGGCGCTCTGGTTGGTGGTCTTTCCACTCTCGTCTATACTGGCGCGTGGATCTACGATTCTTTCTGGCGAACGAAACCTATTGTGTCCGTCGGTCGCGCTCCGCTGGAACCCTCGCCAAACGGAGGGCCGCTACCATCGGCGATGCTCCCGAAGGCCTCGACTGAGAAGGCGCCGTCCACGCCTTCCCCAGCGCACAGCCCTCCGTAGCACGGTCTAGAACAGAAAACTCTGGCGCCGCACCGCGAAATCTGTATAAGCGCGCGATCCGCGATCGTTCGAAGCGCGCGGGGAGCAGCGTCGCGACCGACCTGGACGACATCCCGGTTCGGCCGTTTTTGGAATGATGAGGCTGGCTTTGGCCGGCCGCAGATTTAGGGAAAAATCCGATGTCGATCAGCGCCGAGCGCAAGAGCGCGCTCATCAATCAATATGCTTTGAAAGTCGGCGACACCGGGTCGCCTGAGGTCCAGGTAGCGATTCTCACCGAGCGGATCGCCAATCTGACTGGTCACTTCAAGACCCACGTCAAGGACAATCATTCCCGCCGCGGCCTGCTCAAGATGGTGTCGCAGCGGCGAACGCTTCTCGACTACGTCAAGAAGCAGGATGAGGCGCGCTATAAGACCCTCATCGAGCGTCTGGGCATCCGCCGCTGAGGCCGAGCTCCACGCAAACGGAGCGCCTGAGTTCAGGCGTTCCGTTCTTAAGACCGGGCGACGGCGCGGCCGAAGCCCTTTACCCAATGCGAGAGCCTCGCGTCATGGCAGGATCGCAAGCGGCTGGCGTTCGCCCAGCCTCTCGCCGTCTTGCCGATGACGAACCCGATAGACGGGCGGCATGGGCCGCAGGCTGTCGCATCCTCAACACATGCAGGATGAAGACAAATGTTTGATGTACAACACGAAGAACTCAACTGGTGCGGGCGCAAGCTCACGCTCGAGACCGGACGCGTGGCCCGCCAGGCCGACGGCGCTGTGCTGGCGACCTGGGGCGAGACTACCGTACTGGCGACCGTCGTCGCCGCCAAGGAGCCAAAGGCCGGCCAGGATTTCTTCCCCCTCACCGTCCACTATCAGGAGAAGGCGTTCGCCGCAGGCCGAATTCCCGGCGGCTATCTCAAGCGCGAAGGGCGCATGTCCGACCGCGAGACGCTGACCTCCCGCCTGATCGACCGGCCGGTCCGCCCGCTGTTTCCCGAGGATTTCCGCTGCGACACGCAAGTCATCGCGACGGTATTCTCCTATGACCTCGAGAACGACTCGGACATTCTGGCGATGGTCGCCGCTTCAGCCGCGCTCACCCTGTCCGGCGTGCCTTTCATGGGCCCGATCGGCGGCGCGCGGGTCGGCCTCATCAAGGGCGAGATCAAGGTCAACCCGACCGTCGAGGAGATGAAAGATTCGACCCTCGATCTGGTCGTCGCAGGCACGGCGGACGCGGTCTTGATGGTCGAGTCCGAGGCCCAGGAACTCTCCGAGGACACGATGCTGAAGGCGGTGATGGCCGGCCACGCCGCATTCCAGCCGGTCCTTCAGGCGATCATCCGGCTCGCCGAAAAGGCCGCCAAGGAGCCGCGCGAACTGGGAACGAAAGATAGCTCAGCGGTCGAAAAAGCGGTGTTGGAAGCGGGCGAAGCCGATCTTCGCGCCGCCTATTCGCTCACCCAGAAGCAAGAGCGTTACGCCGCCGTTGACGCCGCCAAGGCGAAGGTGTTTTCCGCGCTTGCGCCCGAAGGCGCCGAGGCCAAGTTTCCCTTGGCAGAGGTTGCGAAGGCTTTTCACGATGCCCAGGCGAAAGTCGTGCGCTGGAACATTCTCGACCATAAGCGCCGCATCGACGGCCGGGATTTGACCACTGTGCGACCGATCCTGGCCGAGGTCGGGGTGCTGCCCCGCACCCATGGCTCGGCTTTGTTCACGCGCGGCGAAACGCAAGCGATGGTCGTCGCTACGCTCGGCACGGGCGAGGACGAGCAATATGTCGATTCGCTGGACGGGACCTATAAGGAGCGGTTCCTGCTCCACTACAACTTCCCCCCCTATTCGGTCGGCGAAACCGGCCGCATGGGCGCGCCCGGCCGGCGTGAGATCGGGCACGGCAAGCTCGCCTGGCGGGCCATTCGTCCGATGCTGCCGACTCCGGCCGAATTCCCCTACACGATCCGCGTCGTCTCGGAGATCACCGAGTCGAACGGGTCGTCGTCGATGGCCACGGTCTGCGGCTCGTCGCTGGCGCTGATGGACGCCGGCGTGCCGCTCAAGCGCCCGATCGCGGGCATCGCGATGGGCCTCATTCTCGAGGGCTCGCGCTTCGCGGTGCTCAGCGACATTCTCGGCGACGAGGATCATCTCGNNGCGACATGGACTTCAAGGTCGCGGGCACGAGCGAAGGCGTCACTTCGCTGCAAATGGACATCAAGATCGCCGGCATCACCGAGGAGATCATGCGCCAGGCGCTGGCCCAGGCGCGCGACGGGCGCATGCATATCCTGGGCGAAATGAGCAAGGCGCTCACCGGAGCGCGAGCGGAGCTTGGAGAGTTCGCGCCGCGCATCGAGACGATGAAGATCCCGACCGACAAGATCCGCGAGGTGATCGGCACCGGCGGCAAGGTGATCCGCGAGATCGTGGAAAAGACCGGGGCCAAGATCAACATCGAGGACGACGGCACGGTGAAGATCGCCTCGAGCGACGGCGCGAAGATCAAGGCGGCGGTCAACTGGATCAAGTCGATCGCCTCGGAGCCGGAAGTCGGCCAGATTTATGACGGAACGGTGGTCAAGACGGTCGAGTTCGGCGCCTTCGTCAATTTCTTCGGATCGAAGGACGGCCTCGTCCACATTTCGCAACTCGCCAAGACGCGGGTCAACAAGACGACCGACGTCGTCAAGGAAGGCGACCGGGTCAAGGTCAAGGTCCTGGGCCACGACGATCGCGGCAAGGTCAAGCTGTCGATGCGCGTCGTCGACCAGCAGACCGGCGCCGACCTCGAAAAGGCGCCCGCTGCGGAGCCGGCCGCGACCGCCGAATAGCCGCATCGGTTTCGAGCCATCACAAGGGAGCGGCGCCTCTCCGGCGCCGCGTTTTGCGTCACGCAAAGGCGCGATGCTTGGGGCCGTTAAGGAAGCCCGAGCGGATTTCCAAGCCGTAACGGCTTGTTAACGGCCTGGAAAGGCCGAATGCGCTATGGAGTCTGCGCTTCAGCATACGGACTTGAACCTTATGTACGTGAGCTTTTCGAGTGACCTCGACGGCGGCCGGCCGATGACCGCGATTGGCCGCATCCGAGCGGCGACGCAGTGGCGCGCCGCGGGCGATCCGGGGGCCGAAGCCGACCGTCAGACCGCAATCGAGGCCTTGACCCGCGAAGCCGAGGAATACGGCGCCGACGCGGTCGTCGACGTGCGGTTCGAGGTTGACGGCTGCAAGGGCTGCGACATCGACGGGGTCGCGCTTCAGCGCGTGACGGCGACCGGCCTTGCGGTGCGCTTCGCCCGCGCCGCCTAACGCCGTCCCTCACTCCGCGGCGTGACGGACCCCGGGTCGCGCCGCCTCGCGGCGGCGAAGCTCCGCTTCCCGCTCCACGATGTAGTCGCGGGTCAGCGGAACGACCTCCTGGCGCTTGGCGAGCTGAATCTGAAACACCATGTTGCCGTCGACCCGAAACGAGGTCTCCGAACCCGCGAGATAAAACTCCCACATCCGGCAGAAGCGCTCGTCGTAGAGCTTGGCGGCTTCGTCCCGTCTCGCCATGAAGCGCTCGCGCCAGGCGCGGAGCGTGTCGGCGTAATGCAGCCTGAGGATTTCGATGTCGGTGACGAACAAGCCGGCGCGCTCGATCGCCGGCAGCACTTCGGACAGGCTTGGAATGTAGCCGCCAGGGAAGATGTATTTGCGGATCCACGGATTGGTCGCGCCGGGAACGGAGTTGCGGCCGATCGAATGGAGCAGCATCACCCCGTCGTCCTTCAGCAGCCGGCGGGCTGTGGCGAAATATTCGTCGTAGCGGCCGACACCGACGTGCTCGAACATGCCGACCGAGACGATCCGGTCGAAGGTCTCTTCAACGTCGCGGTAGTCCTGGAGCCGAAATTCGACCCGGTCGGCCAGGCCCGCCTGGCGGGCGCGATCGGTCGCGACGGTGAATTGCTCGCTGGACAGGGTGACGCCGGTGACGTTGGCTCCTGCGACCCCGGCAAGATAAAGCCCCAGGCCGCCAAAGCCGCAGCCGATGTCGAGCGCCGTCGCGCCGTCCCTCGGCAGCAGCTTGGCGGCGATATGGCGCTTCTTCGCCGTCTGCGCGTCGTCGAGCGATTGACCGGGATATTCGAAATAAGCGCAGCTGTATTGGCGGTCCGAATCGAGGAAGAGATCGTAGAGGCGCGCGTCGAGGTCGTAGTGACTGGCGATGTTGCGCCGCGCGCGCCGCCGGTCGTTGCGCTGGTGCAGGCCGCGAAAGGCGACGCGAGTCTCGTGCAGCGCCTGCACCCACGGCAGGCCGCGCATTTCGGCGAGGTTCCGCGCGCCGAGATCCAGCAAGCTGTAAAGGTCGCCGCGCGTGACGACCAATCGTCCGTCCATGTAGAGCTCGCCGAGCGACAGCGCAGGATTGACCATCAGCCGCCACTCCGCACGGCGATCCGCAACCTTCACGCCAAGGAGCGGGCCCTGGCCATCGCCGAACGTCTCAGTGACGCCGTCGGCGCACACCACCTCGAGGCGACCCTTGCGAACCAGTCGCCGCAAATATGCCCTGAAATCCGAACTCATAACGCACCACTCGCCATCCCGTTGGCCGGGCTCGGCGGTCCCGACCGCCTCGGTCGTCCCCGTCCGGTCAATGCGGCAGGTTACGGAAAATTTGGAGGCGTTTTCAAGTGCAAATCTGGGCCGCCGGGCATTCCGGCCAGTTCCACATTGCGGCGTCTTGCTTTGGCCCCATTCATGCGACCATTTCCCCGCCGTTCCCCTTTCGCCCAATTTGCGATAGACGACGATCAAATCGGCCAAGGATTCCCTATTCGTGCGCTATATTTCGACGCGCGGCGCGGCGCCGACGCTCGGCTTCGCGGACGCCCTGCTCGCAGGCCTTGCCCGTGACGGCGGCCTCTACTTGCCGCTCTCCTTGCCCCAATGGCGGCCGGACGCCATCCGGGCGCTGAGAGGGCTGCCCTACGCGGAAGCGGCTGTGCGGGTGATGACGCCCTTCGTCGGCGGGGACTTCGGGCCAGCCGAAACCGAGGCGCTGACCGCGGCCGCGTACGCCGGCTTCCGCCACGCGGCGACCGCGCCGATCGCGCAAATCGACGACAATCTGTTCGCGCTCGAGCTTTTCCACGGACCAACGCTGGCGTTTAAGGATTTCGCCATGCAGTGGCTGGGCCAGGCGATGAACCGGGTGCTGCGACAGCGCGGCGCGCGCGCGACGATCATCGGCGCGACCTCGGGCGATACGGGAGCGGCGGCGATCGAGGCGTTCGGCGGCCAGTCCCAGGTTGAAGTCTTCATCCTCTATCCGCGGGGACGGGTGTCCGACGTGCAACGCCGGCAGATGACCACGGTCGGCAAGCCCAACGTCCATGCGCTGGCGATCGAGGGCGCGTTCGACGACTGCCAGCGTATCGTCAAGGAGCTGTTTGGCGATCTGGCCTTCCGCGACGAAATGCGCCTGTCGGGCGTCAATTCCATCAATTGGGCCCGCATCCTGGCGCAGATCGTCTATTATTTCGTCGGCGCGGTCGCCCTCGGCGCGCCGGAGCGGGCGATGTCCTTCGCCGTTCCGACCGGCAATTTCGGCGACGTGCTGGCCGGCTATTACGCCAAGCGCATGGGTCTGCCGGTCGATCGCCTCATCATCGCCACCAACGAGAACGATATTCTCGTTCGCGCCCTGGCGAGCGGGCATTACGCGCCCAAGGGCGTCAAGGCGACCCAGTCGCCGTCGATGGACATTCAGGTGTCGTCCAACTTCGAGCGCCTTCTGTTCGAGGCGTCCGGGCGCAACCCGGATGCGCTCGTCGCGCGGATGAGCGAGCTGGCGAGCGACGGCGCATTCGCCATCCGCTCGGACGCGCTCACGCGCATCCGCGCCGATTTCGACGCTTTTCGCGTCGACGAGACCGCCTGCGCCGAGGAGATGGGCCGGGTGTATCGGGAGAGCGGCATGGTCATCGATCCGCACAGCGCGGTCGGCGTGCATGCCGGGCGCAAGGCGCTTGCCGCCGCGCCGACGACGCCGGTGATTGCCCTCGGCACCGCCCATCCGGCGAAGTTTCCCGACGCCGTCGAGCGCGCGACCGGCGTGCGGCCGCCGCTGCCGGAGCCGCTCTCGGATTTGATGGACCGCAGGGAAACGATCGTCGGTTTGCCCAACGACCGCCAGGCCGTGGCCGACTATCTGCGGCAGACTGCGCGGGCCGCGGCGTGAGCGTTCGAATGACCAGCCTTCCCTCGGGGCTCGCCGTCGTCACCGAGGCGTCCCGCCATTTGAAGACGGCGGCGATCGGCGTCTTCGTCGCCGCGGGCTCACGGTTCGAGCGCGCCGGCGAGCACGGGTTGTCGCATTTCATCGAGCACATGGCGTTCAAGGGCACGCGGCGGCGAACCGCCCGCGACATCGCCGAGGCGATCGAGAACGTCGGCGGCGACCTCAATGCGGAGACCGGGGTCGAGCGGACCAGCTATTTCGCCCGCGTTCTCGGGATGGACGCCGGTCTGGCGCTGGACGTGATCGGCGACATTCTCACCGAGAGCGTGTTCGACGCCGACGAGCTCGAACGGGAGAAGAATGTCATCATTCAGGAAATCGGCGCCGTCGAGGATACGCCCGACGACTGGGTGTTCGATCTCCTCACCGCGACCGCCTGGCCGGACCAGCCGATCGGGCGGCCGATCCTCGGCACGCGGGAGGGCGTCGGCGCTTTCGACCGGGTCGCGATCGACCGCTATCTCGGCCGGCGCTACAGCGCCGGCGCCACCGTGGTCGCCGCCGCGGGCGCGGTCGAACACGATCACATCGTCGATCTCGTTCAGTCCCGGCTTGAAAGGCTGCCTCCCGCGTCCGCCCCGGCCGAAGCGCCGGCCGTCTATCGCGGCGGCGAGACCAAGCTCAGCCGACGTCTCGAGCAGACCCATGTCGTGGTCGGGTTCGAGGGCCGGCCGGCCGGCGCGCCGGATCACGACGCCGCCCAGGTGTTCGCCGCCGCGGCGGGCGGAGGCATGTCATCGCGGCTCTTCCAGGAGGTGCGGGAGAAACGCGGCCTCGCCTATTCGATCTTCGGCTTCCATTGGGATTTCATCGACACCGGATTGTTCGGCTTCTACGCCGGCTCGGCCGACCGGGACGCAGCCGAGGTGGTGGCCGCCTCGCTCGACTGCCTCGCTGAAGCCGCGCATGGGCTCGGAGAGGCGGAAATCCGCCGCGCCAAGGCGCAGATGAAGGTGTCGCTGGTCACCGCTCTCGAGCAGCCTCAGGCGCGCGTTCATCAGCTCTCGCGCCAGATGCAGGTCTATGGGCGTCCGCTTTCGTTCGACGAAATGCTTGCCCGCGTCGACGCCATCTCCGTCGAAGAGGTTCGCAAAACCGGCGCCGCCATGCTTAGATCGCCACCCGCCTTGGCGGCGATCGGCGCGGTCGGCAAGGTTCCAGGCCAGGCGAAGGTCGCCAGCGCTTTGAAAGGGGTATGATGGCGCTTTTCGGCTTGACGCGACCGGTAAGCCCGGAGCCGCTGCTGCGCGGCGACGGGGTTTATCTGCGCCCGGCGGCGCCGTCCGACTATTCGTCCTGGTCCCGACTCAGGGCCGCGAGCCGCAGCTTTCTCGAGCCGTGGGAGCCGACTTGGCCGGACGACGACCTGACCCGAGCGGCGTTTCGCCGGCGCCTTCGGCGCCAGGACGACGACATGGCTCGCGACGAGGCCTATACGTTCCTCATTTTCGACAGCGCCAACGACGAACTCTTGGGCGGGATCACGCTCGGCGGGGTCAGGCGCGGGGTGTCGCAGAGCGGGACCCTCGGCTACTGGATGGGCGCGTCCCACGCCGGCAAGGGGCGGATGACGCGCGCCGTTGCGGCGACGGTCGAATTCGCCGATTCCAGACTGCGCCTCCATCGCATCGAGGCGGCATGCATCCCCGAGAACGCGCCCTCCATTGCTTTGCTCGAGCGCAACGGCTTCCGGCGCGAGGGCTACGCTCGGGGATTCCTCAGGATCAACGGCGCCTGGCGCGACCACCTCCTGTTCGCGCTGGTCGAGAGCGACGCGCGTCCGCGACTGACGTGGACCAATCTTGACTGAACAGCCGATCAACGACCGCAGACGAGCCCGCGCCCGAGCGGATCGCGCGGGCCGGCGGGCGAGGCGCGCCTCAGGCGCGGCGCGCGCCTGGCGCGTCCTCTTCGGCATTGTCGTCCTGGTCGCCTCCCTCACGGTCTTCGGGGGGCGGGCGTCGGCGGTGCAGTCGGTCAGGGTCTCGGTCGACTCCGACGCCATCGACCTGACGCGGGCGGTCGAGCGCTACAGCGCCCAGGGCGACCGCATCCAGGTGTCGACTGCGCCCGGCGCCGACGGCATCGTCCGGCGGATCGAAGTCAGCGCGGTTGAGCCCGGGGCGCAGCCGGCGTGGATCGTGTTCGCACTGACCAACGATTCCGACGAGCAATTGACCCGCCTGATCGTCGCGCCGCATTTCCGCTTTGTCGGCTCCGGAGTCATCTGGCCGGATCTCGGCTCGTCGCGAATCGCCACCATCACCGCGAGCCAGGGCTCGGCGCCCGAACGCGAGGACAATCCGGAGGCGGATGTCTTCCGCCTGACCCTCGATCCGGGAACGACCGTGACCTATGTCGCCGAGCTGCGGACGCCGAACCTGCCGCAGCTTTATCTGTGGGAGCCGGATGCGTTCAAGGACAAGTCGACCAGCCTCACCCTCTACGAAGGAATCCTGATCGGCATCGCCGGCCTTCTGGCGCTGTTCCTTACCATCGTGTTCGTGGTCCGCGGAGCGATGATTTTTCCCGCCGCCGCGGCGCTCGCCTGGGCGGTGTTCGCCTATGTCTGCATCGACTTCGGCTTCTGGCGGAAGATGTTCGGCCTCGAGGACGCCGCCGAGCGAATCTGGCGCGCCGGCGTCGAGGCCACGATCGGCGCGACGCTCATCGTCTTTCTCTTCGCCTATCTCAATCTGCGCCGATGGCATGTGCGCTATACGCATTTCGCCCTCGCCTGGCTCGCGCTGATGGCGGCCGTCGTCGGGCTCTCGGTCTACAATGCGCCGGTCGCGGCGGGGGTGGCGCGAATCTCGATCGCCACCGTCGCCGGCCTCGGCTTCCTGCTCATCCTGAGCCTCGCCGCGCGCGGCTCCGATCGTGCGGTGATGCTGATCCCGACCTGGTACTTGCTGGCCGTCTGGGTGGTGGCCGCGGGCGCGGCGGCGCTCGGTTATCTGACCAACGATCTGGCGGCGCCGGGTCTGGTCGGCGGCCTGGTGCTGATCGTGATGCTGATCGGCTTCACGGTGATGCAATTCGCCTTCTCCGGCTCGGGGGGAGCGGTGGACAGCGGCCCCGACGCCGAGCGCCGCTCGCTCGCCATGACCGGATCAGGCGAGGGGATCTTCGATTGGAACGTGCTCGCCGACGAGGTCAGCGGCAGCGAGGCGATTGAAAGCCAGCTCGGGCTCAAGCGCGGCGCCCTCGAGGGGCCGGCCGCGGGCTGGCTGGACGTGCTGCATCCCCTCGATCGCGACCGGTACACGCTCGCGCTCGACGGGCTCCTGCATCAGCGCTCGGGCCGGATCAATCACGATCTGAGACTGCGCGGCTCGGACGGACATTATTTCTGGTACGTCCTGAAGGCGCGGCCGGTGATCAGCGCCGACGGCGAGGTGGTCAGGGTGATCGGCTCGCTGTCGGACGTGACCGAGCTCAAGTCGGCCGAAGAGCGCATGCTTCATGACGCCGTTCACGATAACCTGACCGGGCTTCCCAACCGCGAATTGTTCAACGATCGGCTGGGCGCGGCGATCCTGATGGCCCAGAAGCCCGGCGGCGCCGCGCCGACGGTGATGATCATCGACATCGACGAATTCCAGTCGGTCAACGATTCCTATGGGCTGTCGATCGGCGACTCGGCGCTGTTGGCGGTGGCCCGCCGCCTGGCGCGCGACCTGAATCCAGGCGATACTTTGGCTCGCCTGGGCGGCGACACGTTCGGCGCGATCGTGCTCGCCGAGCCGCGGTCGATGGACGCGCCGGCGAGGATTGACGCCCTGCGAGCCGCTCTCGCGGCGCCGATCAGTTTCGGCGAACGGGAAATCGCGCTGACCGTTTCGATCGGCGCGGCGCACTACGATCCGAAGCTGCATGGCAAGGGCGGCGATCTTCTCGCCGACGCCCAGCTCGCGCTCGCCAACGCCAAGAAGGGCGGCGGCGACCGGGTCGAGATTTTTGCCCATCTCATGCGCTCGCAGCGATCCGACCGGCAGACGCTCGAGAACGACATGCGTCGCGCGCTCGAGCGCGGCGAGATCTCGATTCTGTTCCGGCCGATCGTTCGCCTGGAGGATCGGACCGTCGCCGGGTTCCAGTCGCTGCTGCGCTGGCGCCATCCGAGGCTCGGTGTCCTCGACGAGGATGAGTTCTCCTCCGCCGCCGAGTCGACCGGCGCAATCGTCGACATCGGCGCTTATGCGCTCGAGGCGACGGCGAGGGAGCTGGCGGCGTGGCAGAAGGCGCTCGAGGTCAATCCGCCGATCTTCGCCACCGTCGCCGCGTCATCGCGCCAGATGCTCAGCCACGATTTGCTTTCCGACGTGCGCGCCGCGCTCGGCCGCCATTACGTGCAGCGCGGCTCGCTCAAGCTCGCGGCGGCGGAGAGCCTGGTGATGGAAAACCCCGAATACGCCGCGGCTCTTTTGCAGAGAGTGCGCGAAATCGGCGCCGCGCTGATGTTGGACAGGTTCGGCGCCGGCTACACCTCGCTCGGCCATCTGCCGCAGTATCACTTCGACGCCATGCGGATCGACGCCTCCCTGGTCAGGCCGAACTCGTTCGGCGCGCGCTCGCCGATCCTGCGTTCGATCGTCGCCATGGCGCAGGAGATCGGGATGGACGTCATCTCCGAGGGCGCGGAGACGGAATCCGACGCGGTCGAGCTCGCTCAGCTCGGCTGCCAGTTCGCGCAAGGGGCGGCCTTCGGCCAGCCGATGAGCGCGGCGGCGGCGCGAAAGCTGATGGGCGCGGCGGTCGTCTGACAAGGCCTGGGCGGCTGGCGGCTAGTTCGATCCGTGCGCCATGTGCTTGCGGTAACGGGCCAGCACTTGCGCCCGGTAGATCGGCCGCATCGCTTCGTGATGGATGCGCTCGGCCAGCCCCATCGACCGGCGCTGGACCGTGGTGCCCCCGCTCTCGCGCGAAACGTCGCGAACCGGCGAGGGCGAGGCGACCAACACCGGCTGGCCGGTGACCCAGGTCATCTGCAGAAACGTGTCGACCGGGCGGTCGAACGGCAACGTGCGGTCGAGGAGGCGCTCGGCGGCGGCGCGCGAGACGATCTGCCCGATCGCGCGCAACGGCGGCGCGTCGGGACGCACGAGCGCGAGCGCGCCGCGGCGCGCGACCGCCGTCCCATTGCGGACCGGCGCGGCCGGCATCAGCACGTAATCCCACGCCGCCCGTTCGGCGGTCACGAACTCGATCAGCGCCGCGAACGGGCCCGCGTCGATTTGGGCGTCGTCTTCGAAGACGACGGCGAAGTCGAGCTTTTCGTCGACGATCCGCCGCCACGCCGCACGATGGCTCAGGAAGACGCCGACTTCCGTCGCCGTCAGCGCGAACGGATAGCGCGGCCGGAAACGGCGGCGCGCATAAGCCTGGTCGAGCTCTGCCTGAGAAAGGCGCGCTCCGTCCACCGCCGCGATGATCTCGCTCTCGATCGGCAGTTGCGCGCTCAAGCGCTGGACGTTGGGCGCGCGCGAAATTGCGCGCTCCAAATGGAGAATAAAGGCTTTAGGGGCGCTCAAGACTGGCTGACCGGGCAAAGACCTGCGATAATCTCGACGGAAAGGCGCGAGGGCGCTTTGATACGCGCCGCTCCGCGCCAAGTCATCCCGGCCGCCGGCGCCCAGAGGCGAGCGATCTTTCCACGGCCTTTTTCTCCCGCGCCGGCGCGGACGAGCCGACAGCGGAAGATTAACGATATTCCGCTAGGGGTAGGCCGATTGTCCTGGCGAGCGGCCAGCCGGAGACGAGGAGACGACAGCGCCCAATGAAGATCACCGTCGATGTCGATTGCACGCCGCTCGAGGCGCGTCAGTTCATGGGATTGCCGGACGTCGAGCCCATGCAGAAGGCGGCCATGGCGCAGATCGAAAAGCGCATGATGACCGAACTCGAGCGCTACACTCCGGAGGCGCTGTTCAAGGCCTGGCTGCCGCTCGCGGGCATGAACGCCGAGTGGCTGCAGGAGTTTCTCAAGCGCTCGACCTCGTGACCGCCTGAAACCTGACATCCGTCAAAGCGGCCGACGTTCGTCCGGCATTAAGCTCGTGGGGGCTCTTTCGCCCGCGCGAGGCGGTTCCTACATTGGGTCGAAGCCGCGAAATCGCGGCAATCCGATTGTATGGACTGCCTGACGTCGCTTCGGGGCGTGAGGCAGGGCCGAAGGGGATAGACGATGAACTTGGAGAAATACACCGAGCGGGCGCGTGGCTTCGTGCAGGCTGCCCAGTCGCTGGCGCTTCGCGAGGGCCATCAGCAGTTTACGCCCGAGCACCTGCTCAAGGTGCTGCTGGACGACGAGGAGGGCCTCGCCGCCGGCCTGATCGACAGGGCGGGCGGAAACTCGCGCGAGGCGCTGAGGCAGGTCGAGCAGGGGCTCGCCAAGCTGCCGAAGGTCGAGGGATCGGGGGCAGGGCAGCTCTATATGGCGCCGGCGACGGCCCGGCTGTTCGACAATGCCGAGAAGATCGCCCAGAAGGCGGGCGATTCGTTTGTCACCGTCGAGCGCCTGCTTCTGGCGCTGGCGATGGAGAAGGGGACCGAAGCGGCCAAGATCCTGGCCAACGCAGGCGTCTCCGCCCAGACCCTCAACGCCGCCATCAATGACCTCCGCAAGGGTCGGACCGCCGATTCGGCCAGCGCCGAGAACGCCTATGAGGCGTTGAAGAAATACACCCGCGACCTCACCGACGCCGCACGCACCGGCAAACTCGATCCGGTGATCGGCCGCGACGAGGAGATCCGCCGCACCATCCAGGTGCTGTCGCGCCGGACCAAGAACAATCCGGTGCTGATCGGCGAGCCCGGNNTTCGAGGAGCGCCTCAAGGCGGTGCTGAACGAAGTGACCTCGTCCAACGGCGGCATCATCCTGTTCATCGACGAGATGCACACGCTGGTCGGGGCGGGCAAGGCCGAGGGGGCGATGGACGCCTCCAACCTCTTGAAGCCGGCGCTGGCGCGCGGCGAGCTTCACTGCGTCGGCGCGACGACGCTCGACGAATATCGCAAGCATGTCGAGAAGGATGCGGCGCTGGCGCGGCGGTTCCAGCCGGTGTTCGTCTCCCAGCCGACAATCGAGGACACGATCTCGATCCTGCGCGGCCTCAAGGAGAAGTACGAGGCCCACCACGGCGTGCGCATCACCGACCCGGCGATCATCGCCGCGGCGACGCTCTCCGACCGCTACATCGCCGATCGGTTCCTGCCGGACAAGGCGATCGACCTCATCGACGAAGCGGCCTCGCGACAGCGGATGCAGGTCGACTCCAAGCCGGAGGAACTCGACGAACTCGACCGGCGCATCATGCAGCTTAAGATCGAGCAGGAGGCGCTGAAGAAGGAGACCGATTCGGCCTCGAAAGAACGTCTGAAGAAGCTCGGCTCGGAGCTTGCCGAGTTCCAGGAGAAGTCCGACGCGCTGACCGCCCGCTGGAAGGCGGAGAAGGACAAGGTCGGGCTGGCGCAAAAGCTCAAGGAAGAATTGGACGCGGCGCGCAACGCGCTTGCGCAGGCGCAGCGGAAGGGCGACTTCGCGGAGGCCGGAAAGCTTACCTACGGCACGATACCGGAAATCGAGAAGAAGCTCGCCGACAGCGAGAAGAAGAACGAAAGCGCTCTCGTCGACGAAGAGGTCACCGCCAACCACGTCGCCCAGGTCGTGTCGCGCTGGACGGGCATCCCGGTCGACAAGATGCTCGAGGGCGAACGCGAGAAGCTCCTCAAGATGGAGGAGGAGATCGTTCGCCGGGTGGTCGGCCAGCGCGAGGCGGTACAAGCGGTGTCGACCGCGGTCCGCCGCGCCCGCGCCGGGCTGCAGGACCCGAACCGGCCGATCGGCTCGTTCNNGTCGGCAAGACCGAGCTCACCAAGGCGCTCGCCGCGTTCCTGTTCGATGACGACAACGCGCTGGTGCGCATCGACATGTCGGAATACATGGAGAAGCACTCGGTCGCCCGGCTCATCGGCGCGCCGCCCGGCTATGTCGGCTATGAGGAGGGCGGCGCCCTGACCGAGGCGGTGCGCCGCAGGCCCTATCAGGTCGTTCTGTTCGACGAGATCGAGAAGGCGCATCCGGACGTGTTCAACGTCCTGTTGCAGGTGCTCGACGACGGGCGGCTGACCGACGGCCAGGGCCGCACAGTCGATTTCCGCAACGTGCTCATCGTGATGACCTCGAACCTCGGCTCCGAATACCTCGTCAATCTGCCGGAAGGCGAGGATACGAAGACGGTCGAGAAGGAAGTCATGGGCGTCGTGCGCGCCCATTTCCGGCCCGAGTTCCTCAATCGTATCGACGAGATCATTCTCTTCCATCGGCTGCGGCGCGAGGATATGAGCGAGATCGTCGACATCCAGCTGCGCCGCCTCAACCGACTGTTGGAGGACCGCAAGATCACGCTTGCGCTCGACGCGAAGGCGCGGCTATGGCTGGCCGAGAAGGGCTACGATCCGACCTACGGCGCGCGCCCGCTCAAGCGGGTGATCCAGAAATGGGTGCAGGACCCGCTGGCGCAGATGCTGCTCGCCGGCGAAATTGGTGACGGCGGGCATATCAAGCTCGGCGTCTCGCGCGGGCGCCTGACCATCAACGGCAAGGAGGTCGGCGGCGAATCGGAGGAATCCCCGCAGCCGAAGTCGCCGTCGGTCGTGCCGTTTCCCAAGACGTGATGGATGGCGTTAAACCGTCGTCGGACGTATAGACGCGCGGCGGGCGGCGGCAAGCGAGGGCTGCCGTCCGTGAGGCCAATTGCCAGTCGAGGTCATCGGTCATGACCAACAATGTCGTCGGCCGCTTCGCCGGCGGATCGCCGGCGATCGTCGCCGTGCGGCTGATTGTCGTCTCCTTCGTCGTTGGAATCGTTCTGGAGACTTTCGGTTTCGATCCGACGTCGTTGTTCGGCGACGCCGTGCGCGCCATGAGACGCATGGTTGAGCTCGGGTTTACCGACATCCGTCAGGTCGGCCGAATCCTCTTGACCGGCGCGATGGTCGTCGTGCCGGTCTGGCTGGCGCTGAGGCTGCTCGACTCCCGCGGCAGACGTTAGGCGCTCGATAACCCGCGGGCTGCCGCGGCCAATCGCCGCGGCAGCAGACCGGTGAGCCAAGGTGGGGCTTGACGCGCGCGCGCCGCGCTGATCCCCTAGGCCGCGGGGTATAATCCACGGGGCAATCGTTAATGGCATTCTCTCATCCCCTGGCCAGGGGCGCCAAAGTGTGGACCGCAAAGGCTCACGACGGCAGCGAGCAGCGTGTCCTCGTCATCGTCACCACGATCCCGCTCGACCCCGGCGAGAAAGGCTACAAGAAATCGCTGGTCGAGCGGCTTTCGCGCGCCGCGCGCGACTATCTGGCCGATTCGAACGAAGCCGCCTCGTTCATGCTCATGCACCGGCTGAGAGACTGGATCGGCGCCAAGGCCTGAGAACGGGTGCGCAGGCGTCGGGCCCCGGCGACCGGGCCCCGCGGCGGTCGTTTCGGCTGCGGCAAAAACGCGCGCTTCTCATGAATGCCGATTGTGGTAGATTGCGTCGCGAAGCGCGGGTCAGGGCAGCCGCGAGGCTCCCGGCGTCGCGCGCCGCATCGATTGGGGACAAACGCCATGACGAACACTGCATCGGCTTTAGGGCTGGGGCCGAGCGGGGCGCTCGCGCCGCTCAGGGCCAAGTGGGGCTGGATCGTCGCGCTGGGGGTCGTCTACGTCGTCGCCGGCGTGATTGCGCTTGGCAGCGTCGTCATGGCGACCATCGCCAGCGTCTATGTCGTCGGCATCATGATGCTGATCGCCGGCGTTTTCGAAGTCATCAGCGCGTTCCAGATCAAGACCTGGGGAAGGTTCCTGTTCTGGCTCGCCCTTGGCGTCCTCTATATTATCGCCGGCTTTGTCGCTTTCGACAATCCGCTGCTGACCGCAGTGTGGCTGACGCTTATCCTCGGCGCAGCGTTGGTCGCCTCCGGCATCGTGCGGATCTTCCTCGGGTTCAATATGCAACACGGGTCGCCCTGGATCTGGGTCGTCGTCTCCGGCCTGATCACGCTGTTGCTCGGCGTCATCATCCTGGTCCATTGGCCGGTCTCTTCGCTGTGGACGCTTGGAATCTTTCTCGGCGTCGATCTCGTATTCGCCGGCGCGAGCTGGATCGGGCTCGGCATGGGTCTGCGTCAACTCGCCTGAACGGTGATCGCGGACGCCTCGATGCGGCGTAGCCCGGCCTGAGGCGAAACGGCGGTCCGCGGCCGGCCGCTTCTCGGGACAAGGAGATCTTTCCCGTGCGCTGGATATATCTTGCAATCGTGGTCGTCTTTGTCGCCGCGCTGATCATCTTCGTGTTCCAGAACACCCAGAGCGTCGACGTGTCCTTCCTCGCGCTTGGCGTCACTTTGCCGCTCGCCATTGTCGTCCTCGTCGCCTACGTGTTGGGGGCGCTAAGCGGCGGCAGCCTGTACGCGCTTCTGCGGCGATCGGTTGCAGGGTCGCGGCGCTCCGCCTGAAGGGCGTATCTGATCATGCGCGCTATGGTCCTCAGGCGGCCCGGCGAACGGCTGGCGATGGAGGAGCGGCCCGATCCGGCGCCCGGACCGGCGCAGATTCGGATTCGGATCGAAGCCTGCGGCGTATGCCGCACCGACCTGCATGTCGTCGACGGCGAGTTGCCCGATCCCAAGCTGCCGGTCGTGCCGGGGCACGAGATTGTCGGCCGCGTCGAGGCGGTGGGCGAAGGCGTCGACTTCAAGCTCGGAGCGCGGGTCGGTGTGGCTTGGCTCGGCCATACCGACGGGACCTGCTCCTATTGCAGAAGCGGGCGCGAGAACCTTTGCGATCATCCGCTCTTCACCGGCTACACCCGCGACGGCGGCTACGCGACCCATACGATCGCCGAGGCGGCCTTCGTCTTCCCGCTCACCGACGACCTCGATCCGGTCGCGACCGCCCCCTTGCTTTGCGCCGGCCTCATCGGCTGGCGCTCGCTCAAAATGGCCGGGGACGGGCGGACCATCGGCATCTATGGCTTCGGCGCCGCGGCGCACATCATTTCCCAGGTCTGCCGTTGGCAGGGGCGGCGCGTGTTCGCTTTCACCCGGCCCGGCGACGTCGCCGGTCAGGCGTTCGCCCGCTCGATGGGCGCCGAATGGGCAGGCGGATCGGACGATACGCCGCCGGCGCCGCTCGACGCCGCCATTCTGTTCGCGCCGGTCGGCGCGCTGGTTCCGAGCGCCCTGGCCGCCGTGCGCAAGGGCGGGCGGGTCGTCTGCGGCGGCATTCACATGAGCGACATCCCTTCGCTCCCCTATCGGCTGTTGTGGGAGGAGCGCAGCGTCGCCTCGGTCGCCAATCTGACCCGCGCCGACGGCCGGGAGTTTCTGGCGCTCGCGCCTGAGGCGAAGGTGCGAACGACGACCACGCCCTATCCGCTCGACAAAGCCAACGAGGCGCTCGACGATTTGCGCAAGGGCAGGCTCGAAGGCGCGGCGGTGATCACGCCCTGAAGGTCATTCGCCAGTCGGTGCTCTCGGACACTCGGCCGCGCCCCCTCCACCATGCTTCNNCGAAGCGCGGTGGTGGGGGCAGGACGGCGCAGCGGTCGATCCGCACCACGGCGTTCGGCGCGCCTCTACTCCAACCCAAGCACCGACACTTTCGCGGTGGTGATCTCCGTCGGCCACAGGATTTCGGTGAGGCCGGTGGCGGCAGCGACCTTTTGCTTGCCATCGACCTCGTAAGTGATGACGCCGCCGCCGATCGCGCCGCCGATTTTCTGACCCCATAATTTGCGCCCATCCTCGCTGTCGAGCGCATAGAAATTACCGCCCATATCGCCGAAGAAGACGACCCCTCCGGCCGTCGGCGTCACGCCGCTCTGGACGGGATAGTTGGTCTTCGCCCGCCATTTCCATATCCCGGTGTCCGCGTCGACGGCGGTGACCCAGCCCGCCCAGTCGAAGACCGGGTCCCCCTTGCCCCAGGTGTTGAACGGATTGAGCGAGTCTTCACCCGACCAGGGCGAGCCTGGCGCGGCGTCGGCGATCTTCTCGGCTGGCTCAAGTATGACGGTCGTGCACCAGTCGACCTCGCCGACGTAGATGAGATTGTTTTGCGGGTCGTAGCCCGGCCCGTTCCACTCGGCGCCGCCGGTCGATCCGGGACAGAAGTGGACGGGCTTGCCGACCTCGAACGGCGCGGTCTCGTTCTCCATTCGTGTCATCGGCTGGCGGTAGAGGACGTCGCCTGATGCGAGGTCGATGCCGTAGAGATGGCCATCCTTCGGCGCGAGCGAAAGAAGCGTCTTGTTCGCCGAGGTCTTGATGATGACGGGAGCGCTGGAGACATCCCAGTCATGCCAGTCCTTCGGGACGATCTTGAAATGGTTGCGATAGGCGCCCGTCTTGGCGTCAAGGACGACCACCGAGCCGGAATAGAGATTCTCGCCCGGACGCTCGCCTGGGGAAAAATCGGGCGCCGGGTTGCCGCCAGGCACGTAGAGCAAGCCGGCGTCCGGGTCCAAAGTATACGACGTCCAGGTCGCGCCCCCGGTGATCGGAACGCCCTTCATGGTGTTGCCCCAGGTTGAGTTGTTGAGGGGCGAAGGAGCCTCGGGCCCGTATGTTTGATCGCCCTCGGTCTTCGGCACCAGATAGAACTCCCACACGATCTTGCCGGTCTTGGCGTCGAGCGCGTACATCCGCCCCTTCACGCCCTTCACGTCGCCTCCGGCGTTGCCGATGAACACGAGACCATTCCAGGCGATTGGAGCGGCCGGCGCGCTCTCGCCCTTTTTGTAGTCGCCGATCGTGGTCGCCCACAGCCGCTTGCCGGTCTTGAAGTCGTAGGCGAGGACGCGGGCGTCCTGCGTTCCCCGAAAGAGCATGCCGTCGAGATAGGCGGCGCCGCGGTTGACGCCTTGCGGCGAGGCCGGCGTGTAGTCCTCATGCGCCCGCCAGTTTTCCTTGCAGGTGGCAGGGTCGATCGAGAAGAGGTCGTATTCGGTGGCGAAGATCAGCGCGCCGTTCACCTCGAGGAGCCCGGAGTTGAATCCGGTGTACTGCCCAGTGTCATAGGTGCAGAGAACCTTGAGCTTGTCTGCGTTCTTGCTGTCGATCTGGTTGAGATCCGAAAAGCGATCCGAGGTCAGCGTCTTGTTGTAGCTCGGCCAATCGCCCTCGCTCGGGGCGGGCGAGGTCGAAGCTGCGGCCGGCGCTTTCGCCGCCGTCCAGGCGGCATTGACCTCCGTCGCGATCGTCCCGGCGGGCGCGTTCATGTAGCGAGCGTAGTTGATGCCCATTGCGGCGATCGGGACGAATTGGTCCCAAAAGACAAAATAAATCAGTCCAGCCACGATCAGTCCGATCACGACGATCGCGGAGGCGGCGGCGATAAGCCAGGATCTCACGGTCGGCTCCTTCGGTTGCCGGCATGAGACCGGAAAGGGAAGAGGGGGACCCGCCCGTTGGGCTCGGGGGGCGGGGGCGGCTTTCTCGTTACACCGAAACATGGCGCCGAAGCGACGATGTTTGCGCCTGACCTTCGTCCTCCGGCAGAGCCTGGTCGCTGATCGCCCGCCAGGCGGCGCCATCGACGGGACGCCATCATCACTGTTGGAGGTTCGCCTCCGCGTCCGCAACCACGATTTTATTCTCGCTGCGGAACACGCGCTCGAGGCCGCGCCTGGCCTCGATCACCAATAGCCAGCGGCCCGGCCGGACCGGCGTCGCCACGCCCTCGTAGTCGAGGCCGTCGGAAGCGAGAATTGCCTCGCGGTCGAGCGCGGGGTCGAACGGATGCTCGAAACGGGCCGTCACCTCGAGGTCGGGGATCGACCCGCCGTCGCGATTGCGGAATTCGACCATGATCCGCTCGCCCTCGCCCTCGGCCCTGGTTGTGACGTCGACTTTCCATCCGCGCTCGGTTTGCGCGCGCGCTTCGGCGATCTGTGCGTTGAACGCCTGGCTGGCGTCATAGAAGTTTTCCAGTTCCGAGCCGTGCGGCGTGTGGAGAGCGAAATAGATCAGCGTGATGTTGGCCGCGAACATCGCCAGGAAGAAAGGGCCGAGAATGGCGACGACGTGTCGCCCGGTCAGTTCGACGGAAACGGCAGGTCTTTCCCGAATCGATGCCGACGACATGGGCAAAAGAGCTTCCGACTCAAGGTCCGCGCCGGCGCGAGGCCGTTCATCGCGCGAGGAAGCGATCGACGGCCGAGTCGCGCCCACCGCTCGATCCTCCCGCAGCGGCATGCGGGCCGCGTCCGCAAAGCGCGCGCTATTCTTGGGCCAGAGCGCGTAGACGAGCGTTCCGATGAAGAGCAAGAAAAAGTAGACCGTGCCCGCCGATTGCGCGAACTCAGCCAGCGATTCGTAGATCTTGGTCACGGGGCCCCTCGAAGCGTCAGTGCAGATCGGCTTTGTCGTCGTAGAGGTTGAAGTCCACGAGCGTGCCCAGCATCTGCAGATAGGCCACGAGCGCGTCGCCCTCGGTAATGTCGGCCGCCATGCGATTGAACTTGCGCACGACCGCCTTCGGATAGCGCTTGAGAAGCGCCGCCGCCTCGGGCGAATCGGGGTTCACCTGCGCCCTGAGGTCGGCCATCGCGTTCGCGACCATGTCGTTGGTGTAGGGAACGCCAACTTGGCGGTTCGTCTGGATGTTGGCGACGAGCTCGCGCGCGTCGAGCGGCGTCGTCATCAGGAAGGCGTAGGACGGCATGATCGATTGCGGCGCGACCGAGCGCGGGTTGGTCAGATGCGCGACGTGCCAGGCGTCCGTGTGCTCGCCGCCGACCCGCGCCAGATCCGGCCCGTTGCGCTTGGAGCCCCACTGGAGCGGATGGTCGTACATGCTCTCGGCGGCGAGCGAAGAGTGGCCGTAACGCTCGACCTCGGCGCGGAGGGCGCGGATCATCTGGCTGTGGCAGCTCGCGCAGCCTTCGCGAACGTAGATGTTGCGGCCCGCGAGCTCGAGCGGCGTATATGGGCGCATGCCGTGGACGGCTTCGAGCGTGGTCTTGAGATAGAAGAGCGGAGCGATCTCGGCCACGGCGCCGAGAGCGACCATGACAAGAATGCCGATGACGAGATAGACCGGGTTGGTCCCCAGGAGCTGATGCCCGGAGAACAGCGACCCGCCGTGCGGCGGCCCGGAGCTGCTCATGGGTTGGCGCCCCTCATTCCGCCGGCTGAAGCGTCGGCTGGGCGGCGGGCGCCGCCTGCTCCGACACCGTGATCGTCATGGCGACGTTATAGAGCATCAGGCAGTAGGCGATGAGGAACAGCGCGCCGCCGATCGCGCGGATGAGATAGAAGGGATGCATCGCCGCGACGGTTTCGATGAACGAGTACTGGAGGGCGCCTTGCGGCGCATAGCCGCGCCACATCAGGCCCTGCAGAATGCCCGCCACCCACATCGAGGTGATGTAAAGCACGATGCCGAGCGTCGCGATCCAGAAGTGCCAGCTGACGAGCCGGAGCGAATAAAGCTCGCGCTTGTTCCAAAGCCACGGAATCAGGCAATAGATCGCGCCGAACGACGCGAACGCGATCCACCCGAGCGCCCCCGAGTGCACGGCGCCGTCCGTCCAACCGGTATAGCGCGCCAGCGAGGCGACCGATCTGATTGACATCGCCGCGTCTTCGAAGGTCGACATGCCGTAGAAGGCGACCGAGACGACGAGCATGCGCAGCACGGGGTCGGTGCGCAGCTTGTCCCACGCGCCCGACAGCGTCAAAAGCGCGTTGATCATGCCCGCCCACGAGGCCATCCACAGCATGATCGAGAAGGTGATCGCCAGCGTCTGCGTCCAGCCCGGCAGCGCTGTGAAGTGGAGAGAGCGCGGCCCGGTCCAGATGGAAGCGAAAATGAGCGACCAGAAGTGGATGATCGACAGCCGGTAGGAATAGATCGGCCGCTCCGCACGCTTGGGCGCGAAGTAATAGATGACGCCGAGGAACCCGGCGGTGAGGAAGATCCCGACCGCGTTGTGGCCGTCCCACCCCTGGAACATCGCATCCTGGACGTAGCTCCAGAGGACGTAGGATTTGGACCAGAAGATCGACACCGGAACGGCGAGGGTGGCGCCGACATGCAGCATCGCTATCGTGAGGATGAAGGCGAGGTAGAACCAGTTGGCGACGAAAATATGCGGCTCCTTGCGGCGGAACATTGTGCCGAGGAACACCAAGAGGTAGACGACCCAGACCATCGTCAGCCCGAGGTCGGCGTACCGCTCGGGCTCCGCATATTCCTTCCTCTCGGTGATGCCGAGCAGGTAGCCGGCGCCGGCGATCAGGATGAAGACATTGTAGCCGAGTACGACGAACCAGGGAGCAAGATCGCCAGCCAGACGCGCGCGGCAGGTGCGCTGCACGACATAGAACGACGTCGCCAGAAGAACGTCGCCGCCGAAACCAAAGATCGCCGCCGAGGTGTGCAGGGGTTGCAGGCGGCCGAAGTTGAACCACGGCGCGATATTGAGACCGGGGAAGACGAGCTCAAAGGCGATGATGACGCCGACCGCCATGCCCGCCAGTCCCCAGAACAAGGCGAACAGGATCGCGACCTTGACGGGCGCGAAGTTGTAGTTCGGCAACCCGCCAATCTCCAGCGGCGGCCGTTCCGCCGCACGGCCGTTGAAGCGCTGGAAGGTCGCGAATATAGCCGCTGCGGCAACCAGCGCTCCGAACCCCATAGGGAAGGCGTAAGCGGATTCGATCGTCTGGGCGGCGACGAAGATGCACAGCAGCGCCAGCACGGCGACCAGCCCAATCTCGCCGCCCCGGAACGATTTGGGTCGCGAATCAATCTGCATCCCGGACCCCTGGCGCGGAGGCGGCGGCGCGGCCGAATGCTCGGGGAGCGCCCGGCGTCGCTCCCGAATTCTAGCCCCGCGCGCCGTGCGAAGCCACGCCCAGCCGGCGCGATTGGCCGACCCGTAAAGCCTCTCGNNGGGCAAACCTGCCAGTCCGGCGCCATGGCCAAGTTTCGTTCTTCTTATGTCTGCCAGAATTGCGGGGCCATCACCCAGCGCTGGCAAGGCAAATGCGAATCGTGCGGCGAGTGGAACACGATCATCGAAGAAGCGGCGGCGCTCGGCGTCGGCGGCGCGGCCGCCCGGAGGGGAGCGGCGGGCCGG
>PLUH01000151.1:0-126 GCA_003164825.1 Hyphomicrobiales bacterium | reverse complement strand
AGTGCAGCTTGCGGCCCACACATTCGTCGAGGATATCGTGGCGACGCTCGGCTCGGGCGACGCGCCGAAGTTCGTGGTCATCGATTCGATCCAGACCATGTGGAGCGACGCGATCGAATCGGCCCC
>PLUH01000210.1 GCA_003164825.1 Hyphomicrobiales bacterium | reverse complement strand
GCGCGATGCCGGCGCCAGAAGGCGGAAAAGCTGCCGGAGAGCGCGCCGTCCGGCTCTGCGACTTCCCACGGCTCGCGCATGAGCCGGCCGTTGAAGCTCAGGGCCTCAACGCCGCGCTCGCGCAGGCGCGTCTTGACGCCAGCGTCGAGCGCGATCGACGCTGCCTCGTAGCGTCGGGTCCAGAGAACGCGGCCAGCTTTCGCCGAAGCGGCGAGCGCGAGGATGACCTTGTCGGCCTCGCCGCGCATGACGTCGAGACGGCCGCCGCGGGCGGCGAGGGCCTCCTCCATCGCCTTCAGCGATTGGGCGAGGCGCCATTTCGCCGCGCCCCCGAGCGGGCGGCTGTTCCGGGGCGAGTCGTCGTGCACATAGACATGGAGCGCCGGGCGATCCGCTGCGGCGAGAATCGCCGGCTGGTCGTCGAGACGGAAGTCGTCGCGCAGCCAGACGATGTCCGCGCCGCCGCTCAAAGGCGCCACCTTCGGGGCTCGGATCTCAAACGGCCGGGTTCGGCGCTTCGGCGTCTTTCCATTCGAGTGTGACGACCCTGCCGTTCTCGACCGTCAGCGCCAGCCGGCCATGTTTGAGCTCGAGCGCCCGGTCGCCGAACAGTTTGCGCCGCCAGCCGCTGAGCGCGGGCACTTCCGCTCGGTCGCTCGAGGCGATCGACTCGAGATCGTCGACGGTGGCGATCAGCTTGCCGGCGACGCCGCTCTCCTCGCTCACCTGCCTGAGGAGCACTTTGAGCAGCTCGACCGTCGCGCCGACATTGGCGCCGTTGCGCCGGTCGCGCTCGATCTTCGGCAGCGTCTTGGGATCGCGCGCAAGCCCGCGCTCGACCGCCGCCAGAATTTCCCCGCCGGCGCGCGACCGCTCCATCCCGCGCGGGAACGCGCGCAAGTTGCCGAGCGCCTCGACGCTGCGCGGGGCGGCGAGCGCGAGCTCGATCAGCACGTCGTCCTTCAACACCCGCGCCCGGGGCACGTCGCGCGCCTGCGCCTCGCTCTCGCGCCAGGCTGCAAGCTCCATCAGCACCGCGAGGTCGCGGGGCTTCCTCGCCTTGGTCCGGTAGCGCTCCCAGGCGCGCTCGGGATGCTGCTCGTAGGTCGAAGGCGAGTTCAGCGTCTTCATTTCGTCGTCGAGCCACGATTGGCGCCCGGTGGCCGCGACGCGCTTCGACAACTCTCGATAGATGTCGCGCAGATGGGTCACGTCGCCGATCGCGTAGTCGATCTGCGCCTCGGCCAGCGGCCGGCGCGCCCAATCGGTGAACCGCGACGACTTGTCGATTGAAACATGGCAGATCGAGTGCGCAAGCTCGCTATAGGAGACCTGCTCGCCATAGCCGCAAACCATCGCCGCGACCTGGGTGTCGAACAGCGGCGTCGGCAGGACGCCGGAGAGCTTCCAGAAGATTTCGAGGTCTTGCCGGGCGGCGTGGAACACCTTGACCACGTCCTCGTCGGCCATCAGCTGCAACAGCGGCTCGAGGTCGAGTCCGGGAGCGAGCGCGTCGATCGCCATCGCTTCGTCGTCGGAGGCGAGCTGGACAACGCAAAGAATCGGCCAGAACGTCGTCTCGCGCAGGAATTCGGTGTCGACCGTCACGAACGGCGAGCGCGCCAGGCGCTGGCAGGCCTGAGCGAGTTCGTCCGTCGTCGTGATCAGGGACACTTTTTTCGTCGGCTCTATCGGTTGTCGCGCTGCGGCAGGGTCGGCTTCGCCCGCTCCTTGCGCACGGCCGGGGGCGCATGACGCGGCATGCCGAGACGCTTGTCGAGATAGGCGCCGACGACCATGTGCAGTTCGTCGATGCAATCCTCGAAGAAGTGATTGGCCTCGGGGATGACCGCATGCTCGATGAGGATGCCCTTCTGGGTCTTCAGTTTCTCGATCAGCGCCAGGACCTCTTTCAACGGCGCGACGCGATCCTTGTCGCCGTGGACAAACAGCCCGGACGAAGGGCAGGGGGCGAGAAAGCTGAAGTCGAACCGGTTGGCTGGCGGCGCGATCGAAATGAAGCCCTCGATCTCGGGGCGGCGCATCAAGAGCTGCATGCCGATCCAGGAGCCGAACGACACGCCGGCGATCCAGCAGGCGCGCGCCTCCGGGCTGATCGACTGCGCCCAGTCGAGGGCGGAAGCTGCGTCCGACAATTCGCCCTGGCCGTGGTCGAAGGCGCCCTGCGACCGTCCGACGCCGCGGAAATTGAAGCGCAGCACCGAAAACCCGCGCTCGGCGAAATTGTAATAAGTGTTGTAGACGATCTGGTTGTTCATCGTGCCGCCAAATTGGGGATGAGAATGCAGCACCACCGCGATCGGCGCCCCGCGTTGCTTGGCCGGATGAAAGCGACCCTCAAGTCGACCGGCGGGACCGTTGAAGAAAACTTCGGGCATGAAAACTCCACAATGCCTTGAAGCGCGCCCGGCCAGGGGTGAAATGCGCACGCCCGCGCCTTGCGACGCGGGTTCGGGGGCGCATATCAATCGGTCAGTCGGCGGGGGCTCGCCTCGGAGGCCGCCTCATAGCACGCTAGGCGCCGGCAAATGCAAGGAAAAACCGCAAGCCCGGCCGCGTTTCGCGTCCCGGCCGGTGGAATGGGAGCCGCGATGGCCGCCGCACGCCCGCTAAGCCGAACCTATCTCGATTATAACGCCACCGCGCCGCTGCGCCCGGAAGCGCGCGAGGCCGCGCTCGCGGCGATGGAGACGACCGGCAATCCCTCCTCAGTGCACGCGGAAGGGCGGGCGGCGCGCCGGATCGTCGAGGAGGCGCGAAGCGACGTCGCGCGGCTCGTGGGCGTGGCGCCCCGTTGCGTCACGTTCGTCTCCGGCGGCGCCGAGGCCGCGAACGCGGCGCTCAATCCGCTGTTCGGCGCCGGGCCGGGCGCTGCCCCGCTCGAGCGGCTCATCGTCTCCGCCGGCGAGCATGCCTGCGTCCTCTCCGGCCATCGGTTTCCGGCGGCGGAGATCGCGCCCTTGCGGCCCGACGGCCGGCTCGACCTCGACTGGCTCGAGGCCGCCTGCCGCCGCCCCGGACGTGTGCTGCTGGCGCTGCAAGGCGCAAATAACGAGACCGGCGTCGTCCAGCCGGTCGCCCAGGCGGCGGCGCTGGTCCATGCGGCGGGCGGCCTCGTGTTCTGCGACGCGGTGCAGACGGCCGGGCGGATCGATTGCGGCGTCGCCGCGCTCGGCGCCGACGCGCTGATGCTGTCGGCGCACAAGATCGGAGGAATGAAGGGCGCAGGCGCCTTGGTGACGGCGCGCGCCGGGGTCAGTCTGGGCGCGCCGCTGGTGCGGGGCGGCGGCCAGGAGCGCGGCTATCGGGCGGGCACCGAAGCCGTGGCGGCGATCGCGGGCTTCGGCGCGGCTACGCGTGCGTCCCTCGCCGAGACGGCGAGCGAAGGGGCGCGGCTCGTTGGGCTGCGCGACCGTCTCGCCGAGGCCGTCCGCTCGGTCGCCATGGATGCGGTCATCTTCTCGCAGGCGGCGCCGCGCCTGCCCAACACCGTCTGCTTCGCTGCGCCTGGCGTCGAGGCGGCGACGCTGATGATCGCGCTCGATCTCGCGGGCGTCGCGGTCAGCTCCGGTTCGGCCTGCTCGTCGGGCAAGGTGGCGCCGTCGCATGTGCTGGCGGCGATGGGCGTGAAGCCGGAGCTCGCGCGCGGCGCGATCCGCCTCAGCCTCGGCTGGGCGTCGGCGGAAGCCGACGTCGAGCGCTTCGCCGAGGCCTTCCGCAGCGTGTTGGCGCGGATGCGGACAGCGCGCCGGGGCGCCGCGTGAGCCTCGGCCTGGGGGGTATCGCCGAGGCGTTCGCGGACCGCAATTTTCGCTGGTATTCGCTCGGCTCGATCATTTCCTGGCTGAGCTTCTTCGTGCAGGCGGTCGCGGTGTCGTGGACCGCCTGGGACCTCACCCATTCGACCGCGTGGCTGGCGATCGTCGCCCTCGCCGACGCGACGGCCAATATCGTCTTGATGCCGATCGGGGGCGTGCTCGCGGACCGGCAAGACAGACTGCGCATGCTCTTGATCGCTTACGCCTGCGCCACCATTCAGGCGGCGATCCTTGCCGGGTTAGCGTTTTCCGGCGCGCTGACGATCTATGCCCTGACGGCTCTCGCGGCCTTCCATGGCGCGGCGCATGCGTTCTCCATCCCGGCCAGCTACGGGCTGTTGCCCCGATTCATCGAGCCCCGCCGATTGTCCCCCGCCATCGCGGTCGGCGCGGCCTATAGCCAGTTGGGGCTCTTCGTCGGCCCGGCGCTCGCGGGCTGGATCATCCTGCGCTTCGGAACGCCCATGGCTTTCGCCAGCAACGTTCTCGGCTATGGAGTGTTCTTCGGCTGCGTCGCGGCGCTGCGAACGCCGCCCGGATACCAACAGCAGCGGACGGTCGCAAAGCATTTCGGTCGCGACATCTTGGCGGGCGTCACGGCGATTTGGACGCATCGCGGCATAAAGATCATATTGATGCTCATGCTATTCGGCGATGGCCTCTATGCGGCTGTCCGGCAAATGGCGCCGGCTTTCGCCGACGCGGCGCTGGGCGTGGGCGTCGAAGGTCTGTCGACGTTGCTCGCCAGCGCCGGGGTTGGCGCGACCATTGCGGCGCTCTGGCTTGCCCACGGCGGCGTTGCGCGGGCCTCGACGACGACCATCCTGTGGGGGTTTCTCGGCTTTGTCGCCGCCATTTCCGGCTTGATGCTGTCAAGCCGACTCGGCGAGGGGGCGATCGCGATGGCGGCCCTCGGGGCTTGCTTCGAAGTCTGCCGGACAGGCGCGCTGGCGCTGCTGCAGCTTTCGGTCCCGGACGCCATGCGCGGCCGCATCCTGAGCAGTCTCTTTCTGCTGACCCGGCTTGCAGGCGCGATCGGGGTCGCCGCGGTCGGCGCCGCCGCGGCCGATTGGGGGCTGAGAGGGCCTTTGCTGTGCGGGGCCGCCCTCGCGCTTGTGGCTTGGGGCTGGGCCTACACTGTTCGCGATCGGACTTCAGCGGCATTCGCGCCCCGGCGGATTCTGGCCGCGGAAGGCAAAGTCGGCTCCTAGGGGCGGTGTAGCGGAAAAACTTGCATCCGATCGGCGCGCGGTGTACGAGGCGCGCTTCCTCTCAGTCCATCGTTTCATTAGCTCAAGGAGTCTCTATGGCTCGCGTCACCGTCGAAGATTGCATCGATAAGGTCGACAACCGATTTGATCTGGTTCTGATGGCCAGCCACCGCGCGCGGGCGATTTCGTCGGGCGCGCCGATCTCCGTTCAACGTGACAACGACAAGAATCCGGTCGTCGCGCTGCGCGAGATTGGCGACGGCAAGCTCTCGCCCGGCGACCTGCGCGAGGATGTCATCCACGCGCTGCAGAAGCACGTCGAGATCGACGAGCCGGAGGCCGAGGCGGCGCCGCCGATGGTCAATCCGGATCTGCAGAGCCAGATCGAGCTTGGCGTCGACGTTCAGTTCGACCGCATGACGGAAGAGGATTTGCTGCGCGGGCTCGAAGGCTTGACGCCGCCGCCGGAACCGGAGGACGATGGCGAGTAGGGACAGCCATTCTTCAAGCCCGCCGTCGCGGCGCCGCCGCGTCGCGCCGCATGATCCCGTCGGCCTAATTGGGCGCGGCGGGTTTTTTTTGCCCCCTATCCACAGCCACGCTCAAGTTTCGCGTGTTTCCTGTATTCAGCGGCCGGCGATTTGCTATCTTGGTGACAGAATCACTTGCGTTGCGGATCTCCGCCGGTTTGGCGGAGCCGAGCGGATGGTCCCAATCGCGACGCGCAAGAGGTTCGAAGGCGGCGAGGATGTACAGCCGACGCGTTGAGTGGGGGCCGAATTGAGCGAGGAATTCGTCAAGCCGTCGGACCCGACGGCGCGTACCGAACAAGCCGACGAGCGCCCTGTCGGGCTGGTCGAGGTTGCCGGCCGGGTCAAATGGTTCGACGCCGCCAAGGGCTATGGTTTCATCGTGCCGGACAGCGGCGAGGCCGACGTGCTCATCCATGTCACGGTCCTGCGGCGCGACGGGTTCACGGCCATTCGCGAAGGCGCGCGCGTCGTCGCCGAGGCGCAACGGCGCGAGCGCGGGCTCCAGGTGTTCAGGGTGATCTCGATCTCCGAACCCGACGCGTCCATGCCCGATCCGCCCCCGGCGGCGCGCACCCGCGCGCAGGCAAGCGCCGTCGGCGCGTTCGAGATCGTCATCGTCAAGTGGTTCAACCGCGCCCGCGGCTTCGGCTTCCTCACCCGCGGCGAGGGCACCGAGGACATTTTCGTCCATATGGAGACGCTGCGCCGCTACGGCTTCGTCGATCCGAAGCCCGGCGACAGCATGCTGGCGCGCTTCGGCCCGGGGCCGAAGGGGCTCATGGCGGCCGAGGTGCGGCCGCTCGACGGCTCGAAGATTCTGGCGCCGCACTGAGCGCTATGATCGCCGCCGCGCTTCGGACCCATCCGCCGGCGGCGATCTCGCGCGCCGCGACGGCTTGACGCGCCTTAAGCCTTGCTCTTGAACCCGGCGTCAGCGGCGTCGCGCATTTTGACGGCGAGCGAGGAGCGGCGGATGGGAGCGATCGGAGTTCGGTTGTGGACGGCGCTGTCGTTGGTCGTCATCGTCGCTCTCTCTGCCGGCGGCGCGGCCCGCGGCGATGGGCTCGAGGCGTTGCGGATCGTGACCGCTGCCGGAACGCACGACTTTCAAGTCGAGATCGCCAGGGACGACGCGAGCCGGGCGCGCGGGCTGATGGACCGCCGGTTCATGCCGGCCGACCACGGCATGCTGTTCGAGTTCGACCGCGAAGCGCCTGAAGCGTTCTGGATGAAGGACACTTACATCCCCCTCGATATGATCTTTATTTCCCGAGCGGGGATCGTGACGAACATCGTCGCCAATGCCGAACCCCTGTCCGAGCGCGCCATTCCCTCCGGCCCTCCATGCATGGCGGTGCTGGAACTGAACGGCGGCGCAGCCGCCAGGATCGGCCTCAAGGTCGGCGACAAGGTTCTTCATCCGTTCTTCAAGCCGTAAGCCGCTGCGACCGCGTTGCATCCGCCGCCAGGATTGCTACACTCGTTTGACAAATGCCGTCGCGGACGGCCGCGGCGTCGGCGGGGATTGGTTTGAGTCAAGTCTCGACGTGGAGTTCTGAGCCCGGGTTTCGCGCGCCGTTTTCGAGTCCCGAAAGCCAGCCGGCCGGCGCCCGCAATGGCCGGGGCGGGACTTATGCGGCGCTGGATCTGGGCACCAACAATTGCCGGCTGCTGGTGGCGCGGCCGACCGCCGAGGGATTCCGGGTCATCGATGCGTTCTCGCGCATCGTTCGCCTGGGCGAAGGGCTGTCTCTGACCGGTCGCTTGAGCGAAGCGGCGATCGCGCGCACGCTCGAGGCGTTGAAGGTGTGCCGCGACAAGATGGCGGCGCGGGGCGTGACCCGGGCCCGCACCATCGCCACCGAGGCCTGCCGCTCGGCCGCCAACGGGCCGGCCTTCATCGCGACGGTTCGGGAGCGGGTCGGGATCGAGCTCGAAATCGTCGACCGCGAGACCGAGGCCCATCTCGCCGCCGCCGGCGTCGGCGATCTCGCCGACAAGGAGGCCCGCTCGACGGTGATGTTCGACATCGGCGGCGGATCGTCCGAGATCATCTGGCTCGCCTTCGATCCCCGCGCGGCGCGCGGAGCGAACGGGGTCAAGGCCTGGGAATCGCTGAGACTCGGCGTCGTGTCGCTGGCCGAGACGTTCGGCGGCGTCGACGTGAGCGACGAAGCCTTCGNNGAGGCGCGCTGCGCGCGGTTCCATCTCCTCGGCACGTCGGGGACGGTGACGACCATCGCCGGGGTGCATCTGAACCTCGCGCGCTACGACCGGCGCGCGGTCGACGGCCTCTGGCTCGGCCGGGTGGAGGTCGACGGGGCGATCAAGCGGCTGCGCGCCATGAGCTACGCCGAGCGCGCCGCCAACGCCTGCATCGGCCACGAGCGCGCCGACCTGGTGCTTGCCGGCTGCGCCATTCTCGAAGCGATCCGGGCCCATTTCCCGGCCGAACGCCTGCGCATCGCCGACCGGGGCCTGCGCGAGGGCATCCTGAGCCACATGATGCGCGACGACGGGGTCGGCCCGCACCGGCGCAGCCGCTGGTGACGAAGAGCGGCGGCTCGGGGCGCGAAGGCGGCCGGGCGCTCAAGACCCGGGTGAAGACCGCCCGAAAACGCTCGCTCGCTTCGACGCTGTGGCTCGAACGCCAGCTCAACGACCCCTACGTCGCCCAGGCGCGCCGCGAAGGTTACCGCTCGCGCGCGGCCTATAAGCTGATCGAGGTCGACGACAAATATAAGCTCCTGAGGCCCGGCCAGCGCATCGTCGATCTGGGCGCCGCGCCCGGCGGCTGGAGCCAGGTCGCGGCGGCGCGAGTTCAAGCGCGCGAGGGCAGGGGCCGGGTGATCGCGATCGATGTTCTGGAGATGGATGCGATCGAAGGGGTCGAGTTCCGGCGCCTGGATTTCCACGACCCCGAGGCGCCGGCGCGCTTACGCGAATGGCTCGCCGGCGCGGCCGACGGCGTCCTCTCCGACATGGCGGCCAACGCCACCGGCCACCGCAAGACCGATCAACTGCGCATTGTCGGTCTCGTCGAGCTCGCCGCCGACTTCGCAGCCGAAGTGCTGGCNNCTCGCCCGCCTCAAGCGCGAGTTCGCCGCGGTGCGCCACGTGAAGCCCAAGGCCAGCCGCGCCGACAGCGCCGAGCTTTACCTGCTGGCGACGGGATTCAGGGGGACAGGGGCGGAAGGCGCAGACGCCTGATTCCCGACGGCCGCAAAGCGACCGATCGGAAATCCAGAGCTGACGCGCGGGGCGATCCGCCGTACACTGCACGCTGGCGCGGAAAACCGCCCGGGAGGAACAATCATGAACGTCCAGACCAAGGAGACCAAGGCCCCGGCCGATCCGGCGGCGGCGATGGGGAAATTGCCGATGCCGCCGAAGTTCGCAAGCCTCGCGGATGAGCGGCTGCATCGCAAGCAGCGGCTGGCGGCCGGCTTCCGGCTGTTCTCGAAGTTCGGCTTCGACGAGGGGGTTGCGGGACACATCACCGCGCGCGATCCCGAGTTTACGGACACGTTCTGGGTGAACCCGTTCGGCGTCCATTTCAGCCAGATCACGGTCTCGAACCTCATCCGCTGCGACCATAAGGGCGTGGTCGTCGAGGGCGACTATCCGGTCAACACGGCGGCGTTCGTCATTCATTCGCGCGTCCANNCGGGCCTTTTCGACGCTGGGGCGCCCGCTCGCTCCGATCACCCAGGATGTCTGCGCCTTTTACAACGATCACGCGCTCTACGACGATTTCGGCGGCGTCGTGGTCGACTTGGACGAAGGCCAGCGGATCGCCGAGGCGATCGGCAAGCACAAGGCCGCCATCCTCCAGAACCATGGCCTGATCACGGTCGGCGGTACGGTCGACGAAGCGGTGTGGTGGTTCATCACCATGGAACGCTCGTGCCAGGTGCAATTGGTGGCGGAGGCGGCGCTGCGCGGGTCCGAGACCTTGAGACAG
The DNA here is from genome assembly GCA_003164825.1 of Hyphomicrobiales bacterium. Lineage (GTDB taxonomy): Bacteria > Pseudomonadota > Alphaproteobacteria > Rhizobiales > Beijerinckiaceae > Roseiarcus. The sequence continues at coordinate 448 of PLUH01000210.1, read as the reverse complement.
ATTTCACCGGAAGCCGCGGCGCAGGCCAATAAGATCACCGGCAGCGCCTTCGCCGGCTGGTTCCAGTTCCAGCCGCTCTACGCCCGCATCGTCAAGGAGCAGCCGGACTTGCTGGACTGATGCTCCCGCTGATTGCGGCAGGAGTGTCAAGCGGCTAATCGGCCGAGCGGCTCGCGGCTTGTGGTTGTTTGCTCGCTTGCTGCGGCGGCCGTTGAGCCCGCATCCGCGCGCGCGGGAGGCGGTCCGTCGGTCTGGACGATGACCTTGAATTATTGCCGGAAGATGGTGGCAAACAAAGGCATCAGCGACGTCACGCGATTCCAGCAGGAAGTCAGCAAGTACGTGGCCAGTCCGGTGACGTACCCGCCCGCTTCCCCAGCTACTCCGCCGCCGCTGGCTGGGCTTCAGGCGACGCCGCGAGCTTGCCCGACACCGCCGCGCCCGCGTC
>PLUH01000350.1 GCA_003164825.1 Hyphomicrobiales bacterium | reverse complement strand
AGCAGCTTTTTCGATCGGCTGAAGCCCACGACCGACGCCCAGCGCGGGCTCGTGGCCACGGCGAAGGATCAAGTGAGAAAGCTCGCCGACACCCAGATGCTGATGGCGCGCCAGCTCGCCAGTCCGTTTCCGCCCCATGTCCTGAACGTGGTGGTCTACTGGGCCGCGGCGCTTTTTCTCGGCAACGGCCTCGTCGCGGCGCCGAATGCAGTGAGCGTGCTGGCGCATTTGGCCGGCGCGATCTCCATCGGGATCGCGATCTTTCTCATCCTCGAGCTCAGCTCGCCCTATACGGGATTGATCCGCCTTTCGCCCGCCGGGATCGACCGCGTCCTCGACATTCTCGCCGACGCCGACAGGAAGAAAGCCGCCGCGGAATAGGGCAGCGGTCATCGCCAATCCTGCGGCGAAGCGAGTATGATCCTGGCAGGCGCGAGCATCACCGGAGATACGTCGATCGTCAAACCCACCCCGCGCTGATGGATGAGATCGAGCGGCTTGAGCTTCAAATCGAGGAGCTGCGCGAGGCGATCGAGCGCAGCCGGAGGTTCGCGCTGGCCGGACGAGCCTCGGTCATCGCCGGGCCGGCGCTGCTGGTCGCCATCCTCATCGGCCTTGTGGCCTTCACGCCGGCGCGGACCGTCTTCGCCCTCGCCCTCGCCATCGGCGGGATGGTCCTTTCGGGCAGCAGCCGGGCAACCACCGAAGAGCTGAGGCGCGCATTGACGCGGGTCGAGGCCGAGCGGAACGCCGCAATCGACGGTCTCGAGCTCGTCGACCGCGGCGACGGATCGGGCTGACCCGGTCGTCCGTTCTGACCAGGAAAGGCCTCGGAATTTGGAAAGGGGGGCGCCCTGGACAGCCCGTTCGGCCCGAGGTCGTNNTGGAGCGGGCGAAGGGATTCGAACCCTCGACCCCAACCTTGGCAAGGTTGTGCTCTACCCCTGAGCTACACCCGCATCCGTTAGACGGCGTCGCCGCCGGCCGCCGCTTATGGCGCAAGGATAACGAGAATGCAACTCCGTCCGGCTACACGCTGACACAAAATTGTCCAAGTCGAGCCCCGCCGCGCACGCGACCTTGATTTGAATCAGGGGTTCATCCGTGCCAAGCGGGATGATAAAGTGAGCTTTAGGGATGAACGAGGCCCTTAAACCGGACGACGTCACGCAACGCTCGGCCCCGGCGACCGTCGAAACGGCGCGGCCGCGCCGGCGGAGCCTTTTGCTGAGGATCGCGCTCGTCGCCGCGTTGGCCGCGGCGGCGGTGTTCGCGTGGCAGAAATTCGAGCACAGCGAACCCTCGACCCAGGAGGGTGAAAACTCCGGCCGACACGGGCAACCGCCGCAGACCGTGCGGGTCGCGCCGGTGACGCTCGGCGACATGCCGCTGACCATCGACGCCCTCGGCACGGTGACGCCGTTCGAGACCGTGACCATCCGCACCCAGATCGCCGGCAACCTGCAGGAAGTCGGGTTCACCGAGGGCCAGATCGTCAAGAAGGGCGACTTCCTCGCCCAGATCGATCCGCGCCCCTATGAGGCGGCGTTGGCGCAGGCGCAGGGGCAATTGGCCAAGGACACGGCGCTGCTCGGCCAGGCCCAGGGCGACCTCACCCGCTTTCAACAGCTCGCCAAGCAGGATTCGATCGCCATGCAGCAGGTCGCCGACCAGGAGGCGCTGGTCGCGCAGGACAGGGCCGCAATCGCCACCGATCAGGCGATGGTCAAGACGGCCCAGCTCAACGTCGCCTACACCCATATTGTCTCGCCGGTCACAGGACGGGTGGGCCTGAGGCTGGTCGACCCCGGCAACTATCTGCAGCCCTCCGACACCACCGGCATCGTCGTCATTACCCAGATCGATCCGATCAGCGTCGTGTTCACGACGCCGGAGGACAACCTCCCGCGCATCTCGGCGCGGCTCAATTCCGGCGCCGAACTCAAGGTCACGGTGCTCGACCGGGACAATGTCAGCGCGCTCGCGACCGGGACGCTGACCACCTACGACAGCCAGATCGACGTCACCACCGGGACGATCAGGATGCGGGCGACGTTCGCCAATCCGAACAGCGTTCTGTTCCCGCAGCAGTTCGTCAACGTCCGCCTTCTGGTCGACACCATGACCGGGGCGACGCTCGCCCCCAACCCGGCGATCCAGCTCGGCGCATCGGGCAATTTCGTCTATCTCCTCAACGACAATTCGACGGTCTCCAAACGCGACATCGTCACCGGACCGGGCAACGGCAAGCGCACGGTGATCACCTCCGGCCTTAAGGCTGGCGACAAAGTGGTGATCGACGGNNCCTCAAGGCCGGCGACAAGGTGGTGATCGACGGCGTCGACCGCCTGCGCGACGGCGCGACGGTCAAAGTCGTCGACAGTCCGGCGAGCCCCGGGGCGCAGGCCGCGGCCGGCGACGGGCTCGAGCAAAGCGGCGGCGGACCGGAGGCCGGATCGGCCAACGGCGCCGGCCAGCATCATCGGCGTCGCCACGACCAGGCGGGCGCCGGGGAGGACTCAGCCGCGCCCAACGCAGCCGCTCCGGCCGGCCA
>PLUH01000066.1:192-7024 GCA_003164825.1 Hyphomicrobiales bacterium | reverse complement strand
CGAACGGACGCCCATCAGCAGACTCATCATCACGCCGACTGTGCCGGCGACGCGCACCGAGTATTCGAAAAGGTCATCGAGGCGTTCGTAGGTTCGGCCTTCGGCGTCCCATGCGAGCCCTTCGAGAAGCGCCAGCGGGACGGCAGGCGGAATGGCGGAGCGGCGCAAGAGATCGGCCATCGTCCGGTCGGCGGCGATAGGTAAAGGCCGACCCTCGCTGGCGCGGAGGAGGCGATCGCGCAGACGCTCGAGCGCCGCTGTCGCCCCGCCTTCGACATCGACCGCGTCGTCCGAGAGTCGGCAGAAGGCATAGAGGCCGAAGGCCGGCCTGCGGACCGAGGGGGGAAGAAGCCGAGAGGCGCCATAGAACGAGCGCGACCCGCTTCGAATTGCGGCGCGGCATTCCTCGTGATCGCGAAGGCTCGCGAGCGGCGGATCAAGCGAAAACTGAGGCATGCGGGGCGACCTTGTCGAGGATGCGGGCGGAGGAGAGGACGCCCGGCAGACCGGCGCCCGGATGGACGCCGGCGCCGACCAGAAAGAGATTGCGCACGTCCTCGCTTGCATTGTGCGGGCGAAACCATGCGCTTTGGGTCAGAGTGGGTTCGAGCGAGAATCCGGCGCCGTGGTACGAATTGAGCCGGCTTTGAAAGTCGAGCGGCGTCGCGACGTGCGACGTGACCAAGGCGTCCGTCAGTCCGGGCAGAATCGAGTCCTCCAGAGCGCGCGCGATTCGTCGCCGGTAGGGCTCCGCTTCGACGCGCCAGTCCTGGCCGCCGAGCAGATTGGGCGCCGGCGACAGGACGTAGAACGCGTCGCAGCCCTTTGGCGCGAGGGTCGGGTCTGTTGCGGTCGGGCGATGCAGATAGAGGCTGAAATCGGGGGCGAGGCGCTTCAAGTCGAAAATGTCGCGCAGAAGCTCGCGGTAGCGGGGACCGAGCAGGATCGTATGGTGCCCGACCCCCTCGTATCGACGGTTGGTTCCGAAATACCAGACGAACAGGCCCATCGAGTAGCGCGCCCTGTCGAGCCTGCGGTCCGTCCACCGCTTGCGCGCGGCGGCGGGAACCAGACGGCCGTAGGTCCAGGCTGAATCGGCGTTGGAGACGACGAGGCTTGCCCGAATCGTTTTTCCCGAAGCGAGCCTGACGCCGGTCGCGCTGCCGCCCTCAACGACAATGGATTCAACTTCCTGACCGTAGCGCAAGTCGCCGCCTTGCGACTCGATAAGCTTGACAAGACCCGAGATGAGCGCGCCCGTGCCGCCCATGGCGAAATGAACGCCCCAACGCTTTTCCAGGAATGGGATCAGGCAATAGATTGCGCTGGCCCGGAACGGGTTGCCGCCGATCAGCAGCGGATGGAAGCTGAAGACGATCCTGAGCCGCTCGTCGCGAATATACTTGGATACGAGCCGGTAGACGCTGCGATGGCCGCCGAGCCGTACGAGATCCCCGGCGATGCGCGCCATGTCGACGATCGAGCTGAACGGAGCGTCGCCGAGCCGCTCGAATCCGACCCGATAAATCGCTTCGCTGCGGCGCATGAAGCGCTGAAACCCCTCAACGTCATTGGGATTGAAACGCGCCACCTCCGCGCGCATCGCCGCCTCGTCGCCGCTCATGTTGAAGACGGCGCCGCTCTCAAAGCGGATCTGGTAGAAAGGCGTCATCGCCCGAAGCTCGACATCGTCGGCCATCCGGCGCCCGCAGAGCGCCCAGAGCTCCTCGAACAGGAACGGCGCGGTCACGATCGTCGGGCCCAGGTCGAAGGTGAAGCCGCCCTGGCGAAGCACGCCGGCCCGGCCGCCTGGGCCGCCGAGTTTTTCGACGACGGTCACCCGGTAGCCCCGAGCGCCGAGCCGGATCGCCGCCGCGAGACCGCCGAACCCGCTGCCAATCACGACCGCTCGGGGACGGGAGCTCGATGGGCTGGAGACCGCGCGAGGACGATCAAGCGTCAACATAAATTGACACTAGCAGTGTCAAGCAACCTTGATCAAGGAAAATGCGCCAGGAGGGGGCGCCGCGTCTCAAAGAACCCCGCTCCGCACGGCGTAGTCCAGGACCAGTTCGCAAACTCGCTCCGGCTGCTCCTCGTGAGCGAGATGGCCGGCGTGCGGGATCGTCTCGACNNCTTTCCGACGATCAGAAGGACCGTGGGCTTCAGATCCGGGAGGTCACGTCGAAGATCGGTCAAATCCCAATTGGCCATCATACCCAACGCGCCCGCCACATGGTCGGGATTGGCGAGCAGGCGCGCGTATAGTTCGACCCCGCGCCGCCCGATCTTCGAGCCGGTGCCGCGCAGGAGGCTGGCGACCGAAGAATTGTCCGCCGACCATGCGAATAGCCGCGGCGCCAGCGGATTGAGAAACAGAAGTCTCGCCATTGACGGGAAGAGGAAGCGAGAGGCGCCTTCGAAAGGGAGAAACGCCCCGTTGAGGCTGACCAGAAGTTTGGGCGCAATTGTCGAATCAAGGCAAAGCCGGGCGAGGATGGCCGCGCCGGCCGAATGTCCGACCACGACTTCAGGTTGGAAGTCGAGCGCGGTCAGGAGAGCGGCGACGGAGCGGGCCATTCCTGGAAGGGAAAGATCGGGCGCTTTTCTGGCGGTGGTGAAACCATGGCCGGGCAGATCGGGCGCGACAGTCTGAAAGCGCCGCGCCAGCAGTGGTTCGAGCAACTCCCACGAGTGTGTTGACGCCCCCGTTCCATGGAGCATCAAAAGCCCGGGGCCCTTTCCCATCCGCTGGACGTGCCAACTGAAGCCGCCCGCTTCGACAAAAGCGCTGGCTTCGCGGTTGGGCCAGTCGACTCCATCCCGCGCGAAGGCCAATCCCGCCCGGCTTGAGAGAGCGAACACGGAAGCCACGTTCCCTAACGCGACAATGCGCCGCGGACAGCCTCGTTGACGAGCGCGGCGTCGGCGACGGGCAGCCTGACATATCGTGCGCGCATGGCCTCGGCGAGCATCTGCGTCGGCGCCGCCTGGTCGCGGCGGGAGGGTGGAGACGTATCGAGCGCCTCTTCCATCGCTCGCGCGCGCCCGGCCATTCCGTCGCGGCAAATGTTCGCACGCCCGTCAGTCATCAGGACCAGCAGCGGAGTCTGCCCCTTGCGTTGGACCTGTTGGGCGAGCGCGGCCGCCGCATCAAGCCCGTTCGCCAGCGGCGTTCCGCCGCCGCCGGGCAACCCGGAGAGACGGCGTTTGGCGCGCGCGGTCGAGCGCGTCGGCGGAAGGACGATCTCCGCCCCCTGGCCGCGAAAGGCGACGACCGCGACGCTGTCGCGACGCACGTAGCAATCCGCGAGCATGAGTTCGATCGCGCCCTTCACCTCGGCGAGCCGTTGCATCGCCGCCGAGCCCGAGGCGTCGACGAGGAAAATGGTCGTCGCGCCGCGCGGCTGGCGATATCGAACGACGCGGAAGTCCTCGGGCCGCACGAGAACCCTCCGCTGATCTCGCTGCGACGACTCGCGCCGGCGCAGCGGCTGCCATGGGGCGGCGGCGCGCAGCGTTGAAACGAGACTGAGGCGCGCCTCCCGAGGAGAGCCCGCCCGCACGCCGATTGGTCGGCCGCGGCGCGCCGAAATCTTGGCGGCGCCGGCGGTCCCTTCGCCCGTCGATCTCGAGCGGTCGGAGCGGCGAGCCGCGATTCGCTCAAGCAAGTCGGCCGGTATCGCAGCCTTGGCTGCGGCGAGAATCAGGTCTTCAAGCTTCTCCGGCGCTTGCCCCGGATGAAGATCGTTGTCGTCGGGGCCGGCCTCGGCCTGGGCCTCCGGTTCTGTCTTGTCGCCATCTGCGCCAGCGTCTTCGCCCTCGGCCGGGATCTGTGTCGCGCGCGGCGCAAGCGTCAGGCTCGCCGCCAGCGCCACGTCGCGATCCTCGACGATTGTTCTCCCCTCAAGCGCGCATAACGCCCGGGCGGCGCGCAGCGCAAACAACGGCGCCCGCAGCGAGGCGACGCCAAGCTCTGCGGCGGCGACGACAATCGCCTCCGCGAGCGCAGGATCGGCGGCTCNNGGGACCACAACAAGCGCCTCGGCGAGCGCAGGATCGGCGGCGACGGCATTGAGGCGCGCGCGAGCCGCGTCGAAATCTGCGGCGCAAAGATCGGCCGGCTCGATATCGCGCATACCGATGGCGCTGAGGTCAACGGCATACCCGCAGCGTTCCAGCATTGCCGCCGCCGGCCGCTCGTCTCCGTACCCCTCGTCAAGGGCGACCAAGCCGATGCGGGTGGGAATCTGCAGGGCGAAACCATCCCGTTCGAGCGCAACGACGCCCGTGTCGAGCACAGCCGCCAGGCGCGCCGCGAGGTCGGCGGACGCGCGCTCGGCCATCGCCAGGACCAGAACGCCGCCATCGGCCCCCGCGAGGACGCCCATTTCCGCGATTGGGCGCCCGGCCTTCAGGGTCGCCGCAATGTCAAGGCCGCCGAGCAGGCGGTCGTCGGCGATCGCGGCGGATATGCGCCTGAGCGGAGCGCCCGCAGCGAGCGCGGCGCGCAGGTGCGCAAGCCAGGCGTCGCGCGCGGGACCCGGACCGCTTCTGACCACGATGCCGGCGCCGAGCGGATCGAGCGCGAAAGCGGTCGCGGCGAGGATCGCGCTTCGCCAGGGAGACTCATTCGCGCGAAGCTCGCTCATGGGGCGAAAACCTCGTCGATCGCCCGCTGGACGCGGATGACAGACCCCGCGTCATCGAGCGGATTGCGGCGGAGCCGGTGGCTCAGCGCCATGGGCGCGACGCGCCGCAGCTCGGCATCGCCGACCGCCGGCTTGTTGTCGAAACTCGCCAGCGCCCGCGCGGCGCGGATGAGCGTCAATTCGCCGCGCAGGCCGTCGGTCCCCAGGGCGAGGCAGAGCCGGGCTGCGGTCTCGATCGCGACGTCGGGCGTCGNNCGCTTGACGACCTCGATTCGGGTCGGCAAGTCCGAAGGCGTCCTCACGTCCACCGCCAGTCCGAAACGATCGAGGAGCTGCGGCCGCAGCTCTCCCTCTTCGGGATTGCCGCTGCCAATCAGCACGAAGCGGGCCGGGTGGCGCACGCTGAGCCCCTCGCGCTCGACGACGTTGACGCCGGAGGCCGCCACGTCGAGCAAAAGATCGACGAGGTGATCCTCGAGCAGATTGACCTCGTCGATGTAAAGAAACCCACGGTTGGCCTGCGCGAGCAGTCCCGGCTCGAACGCTTTTTCGCCGCTTGAGAGCGCACGCTCCAGATTAAGCGCGCCGACGACGCGGTCCTCGGTCGCGCCCAACGGCAGATCGACCACCGGGACCGGCCGCGAGAAGGGCTTGATTGCGCCGCGGGGGGCGTCGGGCCCGCAGCTCGTGCAAAGGCCAGCGGGCGCCGATGGTTCGCAACCGTAAGGGCATCGGACGACGGCGCGCATCTCGGGCAAAAGGTCGGCGAGCGCACGAACGGCGGTGGATTTTCCCGTTCCACGTTCCCCGAACACCAGAACGCCGCCAACCGTTGGATCGACGGCGGCGATGAGGAAGGACAGCTTCATGTCCTCCTGACCAACGATCGCGGAAAAGGGAAATGGCCGCGCTTTATCGGAACGCGCGCAAACGGTCGGCCCGGCGAGGCGGCGATCGTCAAGCCTCGGGGGCCGCTCATCCCCTCCTGCGAAGACCGGCCCAGTGAATTGCGCCGAGTTCGACACGTTTATCCTTTGCAGTCTCGCTGCGACTGTCTACCTTGTGGAACAGGTATCGGGTTTGTGTCAATCCAACTTGTCACTCGGCGGAGCGGACCTCGGGCGTTGATGGGCGAGCGGCTGCTCCGCATTCGCCCGTCCGCGGAAGGAGCTGTTTTACAGGAAAGCGTGTGATGTTTCTGCTTCTTACTTTGTTCGGCCTCTGTCTTGTTGCTGGTCCGGCCGCGGCGGCCGAAGAGCCGCCGTACAGCGTCGTCCTCCATGAGGGCTCATTCGAAATTCGCGACTATCCCGCGCTGGCTCTGGCCGAAGTCACGGCGCCCGGCGATCGAAATTCAGCCGCGTACAGCGGCTTCAGAACATTGGCCGGCTACATTTTCGGCGGCAACGCGCGCAGGCAGAGCATCGAAATGACGGCGCCGGTGATCGAATCGCGCCCCCAGGGGACTGCTGGGGCGACGAGCCCGCCCTCGGAGCCGCAAGGGTGGGTCATCAGTTTCGTCATGCCGTGCGGATTGTCGCTCGAAGCGCTGCCGAAACCCAACGATAAAGCGGTCACCCTGCGGCAATCGCGTCCGACCCGGTTCGCCGTCGTTCGGTTCGCTGGACTCGCGGGGGACGATTCGGTCGCCGCAGAGACCACCGAGCTTAAAGCGTTTCTGGCAGCCAAGGGCCTCAATCCCATCGGACCGCCGGTCATCGCCCAATACGACCCTCCGTGGACGCTCTGGTTCATGCGGCGCAACGAGATTATGATTCCGGTCGGCGGCTGACCAATGCGTTATGCGCNNGTTGTCGGAAGACCCTGCTCTGGCGGATGTCGTCCGCCTCGATGGTTGTGAGCGCGTCGAGAGTCAGTTCCGGGTCGCCGGCCGCAAACAGGCGATTGGCCTGACGCAGGCGGGCGCGGTCCAGGGCGTTGCGGATCGACCGTGCGTTGGCGAAGAGCGGCTGCGTTCGGCGCAACGAAATATATTCGCCAAGCGCGAGTCTCGCTTCCGGGCTCAGCGTGTAGTTGAGGGAAGCAAGCATCTTCTCGCCGATGGACATGAGATCGGAGTCGGCATAGTCGGGAAAGTCTATGTGGTGGGCGACGCGCGATCGGAAACCCGGATTGGAATGGAAGAACCGGTCCATCTTGTCGGCATAGCCGGCGAGGAT
>PLUH01000066.1:0-176 GCA_003164825.1 Hyphomicrobiales bacterium | reverse complement strand
TGAAGAGGACGCCGCCCATCGCCTTCTTGAGCACCTCTTTGGTCTTCGGCGCGGTGTGGCCGATATATTGCCCCACGAGGTCGTCGCGCGTCACCGCGACCAGGTGGCCGCGCCGCACATAGCCGAGCTTGTGCAGGATCTCGGCCATGCGCGCCGCCACCGTCGTCTTGCCGGTG
>PLUH01000117.1:217-32354 GCA_003164825.1 Hyphomicrobiales bacterium | reverse complement strand
TTCCTCGGCCATGTCGAGCGCTGCGGCGCTCTTGCGCATCTGATCGACGCGACGGGCGCGAACGCCGGCGCCGACTACCGGACGGTGCGCCGCGAGCTTGCCGCCTATGGCGCGGGGCTCGACGAAAAGGCCGAGATCGTCGCACTGTCCAAGGTCGACGCGGTGGACGAGGCGACGCTCGAGAAGCAGATCGAGCGGCTGAAGCGCGCGATGCGCAGCTTCGGGCCGCCGCTGGCCCCAGGGGCATAANNGCTGGCCCCAGGGGCGAAGCGAGCGAGGCCGCTCATGCTATCGACCGCGACCCGCGTCGGCGTGACCGAGGTCTTGCGCGCGACAATGACGGCGATCAAGGCGCGGCGCGCACAAGAGTCCGCGGAGAGCGCCGCCAACCCGGCGCAATGGGCGCCCTGAGATCGCGCCGCTGCGCCTTGCCAAAAGCGCTCGCCGGGCCCTACTGTTTGCATGCAAACGATCGCCGAGCGGGCGGAAGAGGCTGTCAGCGCGAAGCGATGCAGGAGTTGCTATGGCCCACGACGAACCGGCGGCTTCGGGCGCGCCGACCAAACTCGTGATCAAGAACGTTGGGCTCATGCTCAGCGGCGACCTCGAAAAGCCTATTCTCGATGCGGATGCGATTGTCGCAGTCAATGGCCGCATCACGGCAATCGGCCGCGCTCCAGACCTCGACCTTTCCGGCGCGACGACGACGATCGACGCTCATGGCGTCGCGATCGCGCCCGGCCTGATCGACAGCCACGTTCATCCAGTGGCCGGCGATTGGACGCCGCGGCAGAGCCAGCTCAACTGGATCGATTCATGCCTGCACGGCGGCGTTACGACGATGGTGTCCGCCGGCGAAGTTCATACGCCCGGTCGGCCGCGCGATATAACCGGGCTCAAGGCGATGGCGATCACCGCGCAGCGCTGCTTTTCCAACTTTCGCGCCAGCGGCGTAAAGGTGCACGCGGGCGCGCCGGTCATCGAGCCGGGAATGGAGGAGCATGATTTCGAGGAACTGGCGGCGGCGGGGGTCCGTTTCCTCGGCGAGGTCGGGCTCGGCGGCGTCAAGGATGGGCCGACCGCGCGCGAGATGGTGGCCTGGGCGCGCAAATACGGCATCAACAGCACGATCCACACCGGCGGCCCGTCGATCCCGGGCTCCGGGCTCATCGACAAGGACATCGTACTCGAGGCGGACACCGACGTAATCGGCCATATCAATGGCGGGCACACCGCGTTGCCCGACGATCAGATCGTCTGCCTGTGCGAGCGCTGCAAACGCGGCCTCGAACTCGTGCACAACGGCAATGAACGCGCGGCGCTGCTGACCTTGCGGACCGCCAAGGAACTCGGCGAGTTGGACCGCGTGATCCTTGGCACCGACGCCCCGGCCGGCTCGGGCGTCCAGCCGCTCGGCATCCTGCGCATGGTCGCTCTGCTCGCTTCACTCGGCGACGTTCCTGCGGAAGTCGCCTTCTGCTTCGCGACCGGCAACACGGCGCGCATGCGGGCGCTGGACTGCGGTCTCATCGAGGTCGGGCGCGCCGCCGATTTCGTCTTCATGGATCGCGCCCAGCATTCTGCAGGCAAGACACTCCTGGAGAGCGTGCGGCTCGGTGACCTGCCGGGCGTCGGCATGACCGTCATCGACGGGATCGTGCGCTCGCATCGCAGCCGCAACACGCCGCCCGCCGAGAAGGCGCCCGCCGTTGTCGCCGATTGAGGCGAGATCGGCAAGTTAAAGCAGCCTCCGACGGGGAGATCGGCCGCGTCACGCCAGCCGCCGCAGGAGAGCGACAAGGATCGAGCGTTCGCGTTCGTCCAGCGGCTCGAGCGTCTTTTGGGTGATGAGCGCGGCGATCGGCGCAGCGCGATCATAGAGTTTCGAACCCGCCGGCGTCAGTGCAACGAGCAGGCGGCGCGCGTCGTCCGGGTCGGGACGAATTGTGGTGAAGCCGCGCACTGTCAGGCGGTCGATGACGCCCTTGATTGTCGCGGCGTCCATCGCGGTCAGACGGCCGAGACGGTTCTGCGAGCAAACGCCGCACTCCTCGAGCTTGGCGAGCGCCGCCCATTGGGTCGGCGTGAGGCCCTCGATCATCTCCGCAGCGAATATCGTCGTGTGACGTTGCTGCGCCTGACGCAAGACAAAACCCACCTGATCGTCAAGGACGTAGGGCTCCTCCCGGTCGCGGCGGCCTTTGATGGCGGAGTTTTCCATAGAGGTCATGGCGGTATCACAGCGATCGCCGCGTCGCTAGCCGGCTCAAAACGCGAGATAGGCGTCGCGCACGTCGGGCCGGGCGTCGAATTCGGACATTGTTCCGGCAAAGCGAATTTTGCCTTTCTCGATGACATAGACGCGCTCCGCGACGAGCCGGGCGAAAGCGAGGTTCTGCTCGCTCACGAAAAGGCTGAGCCCCTCGCGCTTCATCTCGCGAATCGCCTCGATCATTTGCTCGACGATGCGCGGCGCGAGGCCCTCGGACGGCTCGTCGAGCAGCAACAGCGAGGGATTGCCCATCAGCGTGCGCGCAATGGTCAGCATCTGCTGCTCGCCCCCCGAGATGCGCGCGCCAGCGCGTCCCCGCAACTCACGCAAGTTCGGAAAGATTGCGAAGAGCCGCTCGAGCGTCCACGTCGGCGCGTTGGAGCGCGGCGGCTGCCGGCCGACCTGCAGATTTTCCTCCACCGTCAGGTCGGAGAAGATGCGACGGTCCTCCGGCACATATCCAAGTCCGCGCCGCGCGATCTCGTAAGCGGGGAGCCTCGAAACGTCCTCGCCGTCGAACACGATCCTGCCGCTGCGGCGGGCGATAAGCCCAAGGATTGCGCGGAATGTCGTCGACTTGCCCGCGCCGTTTCGGCCGAGCAGCGCGACCGCCTCGCCGGCTGCGATCTCCAACGAGACGTCGAACAGCACCTGCGCTTGACCGTAGGCGGCCCGGAGTTCCGCGACGGAGAGCTTGGCGGCGCTCACGTATGGGTCCGATAGAGGGAGCCCGCGCCGAGATAGACGGCTTGAACCTCGGCGTTGGCGCGCACCGCGTGAGGCGCGCCCTCGGCGATCAGCGTCCCGCGGTTGAGCACGAGCACGCGGTCGGCGTGGCCGAAAACGACGTCCATGTCATGCTCAGTGAACAGGACGCCTATTCCGCGTTGGCGGGCGATGCGGGCAGTAAGGTCCATCACCGCGTGGCGCTCTCGCGGCGCCATGCCGGCTGCCGGTTCGTCCATAAGCAGCAGCTTGGGGTCATTCGCGAGCGCGATGGCGAGTTCGAGCCGCTTGAGGTCGCCATAGGCGAGCTCGCCGCAGCTGCGTTGTCCCTGGTCGGCCATGCCGACGAGATCGAGCAGATGCTCCGCCTCGGCGACGTGGCGGCGCGCGGCCCAACGGAGCGTCAGCCAGCGCGCCGCATGATGCGAGATCAGCGCCATCTGCACATTCTCCGCAACCGTCATCGAGGCGAAGGTGGCGGCGACCTGGAATGTGCGTCCGACGCCGAGGCGCCAGATGTCGCCGGGCGTCATGCCGGCGGTGCTCTTGCCGAAGATCGCGATCCGGCCCGTCGTCGGCGCGAGCTGGCCGTCGATCATATTGAAGCAGGTGCTCTTGCCCGCGCCATTCGGCCCGATCAGCGCAAGCATTTCGCCCGCTTCGAGCGCAAAGCTCACGTTTCGCACCGCCTGAAAGCCAGAATAGGTCTTGCCGAGCTCTTCGACGACAAGAATGCTCACGGGCTCTGGCCTTGAAGGCGAGCGCCCGTCCGCGCGCTTCGCCAAGCCTCGAACGCGCCGACGAGGCCCTTGGGAAACATCACCACCAGCACAATGATGAGCGCGCCGAGCACGAGCCTGGAATAATCGGTGTGGCTGATCACCCATATCGACAGCGACCGGTAGATCGCCGCGCCAACGACGCCGCCCGACACTGTGCCGACCCCGCCGAGCAGCACCATGACAAGCCCGTCGATCGACAGCGAAATCGAGATGTTGTCCGGAAACACGCTGCCCTTGAGAAAGGCGTAGAGCGCCCCCGCCAGCGCGGCAAAACCGCCGGCGATCACGAATCCCATCCACTGCACGCGACGCCGCTCTATGCCGATCGTCTCCGCGCGCAACGTCGAATCGCGTAGCGCCCGCAGCGCATAGCCGAACGGCGAGAAGGTGATCGCGCGCAGGAGCGCGATGCTGCCTGCGCTCAGCGCCAGCGTCAGCCAATAGAAGCGCGCCGGCGAAGCGGCCCAGGCGCTCGGCCAAACGCCGATGATGCCGTTGTCGCCGCCCGTCACGTCGGTCCATTGGTAGGCGATCGACCAGGCGATCTGGGCGAAGGCAAGGGTCAGCATGGCGAAATAGACGCCGGAAAGGCGCACGCAGAACCAGCCGAAAACGAGCGCGCCGACCAGTCCGAGAACGATCCCGGCGACAATCGCCGTCTCCATGCCGAGCCCGAACGATTTGAGCGCGATCGCCGCGCCATAAGAACCGAGGCCAAAATAGGCAGCGTGCCCGAAGGAGGCGAGACCGCCGCCCGCGAGCAGAAAATGAAGGCTCGCGGCATAGAGCATGAAGATCAGCACTTCGGTGGCGACGCCGACGAAATAATTGCCCGCGGCGATCGGCAGAAGCGCCGCGAAGGCCACGGCGAGGGCGGCGGCGATCCGCCCTGGCGCGCCGAACGGGCGCCAGCGAGAGATGATGGCGCCGCTCGCCGTTCGGGCGGCCGCCTCAGCGCGCCCGAGCAGTCCCCATGGCCGCACGATGAGTACAATCGCCATGACGAGGAAAACAAGTACGATCGAGATTTTGGGGAAGACGAGGATGCCGAAGGCGTTGAGCTCGGAGACGATGATCGCGGCGAGGAAAGTGCCCGGCACGCTGCCGAGACCGCCGATCACGACGACGACCAGAGCCTCGGTGATCACCTGCAGGTCCATGGTGTGGTTGGCCGCCTGCCGTGGCAATTCGAGCGCGCCGCCGAGGCCGGCGAGAAAGACGCCGAGTGCGAAGACGCTGGTGAAGAGCCACTTCTGGTTGACGCCGAGCGCCGCGACCATCTCGCGGTCCTGCGTCGCGGCGCGCACCAGCACGCCCCAGGTCGTGCGACGGAAGATGAGCCAGATGAGCGCCAGAACGAGCGGAGCGAGCGCGATCAGCAAGAGGTCGTACGTCGGGAAGGGCTGGCCGAGAAGGTCGATTGCGCCCTTGAAGCCGGGCGCGCGCGGACCCAGCAGGTCGCTCGGTCCCCAGATCAGCAACGCGAGATCCTCGACGACCAGCGCGACGGCGAAGGTCGCGAGCAACTGAAAGAGCTCCGGCGCGTCGTAAATGCGGCGCAGCAGAAGCATTTCAATAAGCGTGCCGATCGCCGCAACGGCGAACGCGCTGAGCCCGATCGCCGGCCAGAAGCCGACGCCGGCCCCGAGCCGGTCGATCAGCGTATACCCGATATAGGCGCCAAGCATGTAGAAGGCGCCGTGCGCGAAATTGACGACTCGGGTGACGCCGAAAATGATCGACAACCCGGAAGCGACGAGAAACAGCGAACTGGCGCTCGCGAGCCCGGTGACGAACTGGACAAAATAAAAGCTCAAGGTCGCGCGCCGCCGTAAGAGATCTACCGGGAGACGGACCCGCGGCCTCGGGCCGCCTCCCGGCGGGCGATCAGTTCTGCGGGCGCTGAGCCTTGACGTCCGCGTCGGAAGGCAGATAGGCGGCGCCGTCGTGGTAGGTGACGTCGACCATCACGCCCTTGCCATCCTTGAGCGCGGTCTTGCCGACGAACGCGCCAAGCGTCGATTGATGGTCGATGGCGCGGAAGGTGATCGGCCCAAACGGCGTATCGACGCGGATGCCCTCGGCGGCTTCGACGAGCTTCTCGCTGTCGGTCGACTTGGCTTTGGCGAGGATCGCCGCGGCGCTTTTAAGCATCGCGTAGCCGACCACCGAGCCAAGCCGCGGATAGTCGTTGTATTTGGCCTGGTAAGCCTTGAGGAAGGCGGCGTGGTCGGGGATCGTAACGGCGTTCCAGGGATAGCCGGTGACGATCCATCCCACCGGCGTCTCATCCTTGAGCGGGTCGAGATATTCCGGCTCGCCGGCGAGCACGCTGACGACGGCGCGATCCTTGAAGAGGCCGCGCGTCTCGCCCTCGCGCACGAGCTTGACGAGGTCTCCTCCGAAGGTGACGTTGAAGATCGCGTCCGGCTCGGTTTTGGCGATCGCCTCGGCGACTGCGCCGGCGTCGATCTTGCCCTGCGGCGGCCATTGCTCGCCGACCCACTGGATATCGGGGCGCTTGGCCGAGAGCAGCTTCTTGAAGGCGGCGACGGCGGACTGGCCGTATTCGTAATTGGGCGCGATCGTCGCCCATTTTTTCGCCGGCAGCTTGGCCGCCTCGTCCGCCAGCATCGCCGCCTGCTCGTAGGTGCCTGGCCGCAACCGGAACGTATAGCGATTGCCCTTGGAGAGCGTGATCGCGTCGGTGAGCGGCTCGGCGGCGAGAAAGAAAATCTTCTTCTGTTTGGCGTAGTCGGACACTGCGAGGCCGATGTTGGAGAAGAATGTTCCCGCGAGCATTTGGACGCCGTCGCTGGCGACGAGCTCGTTGGCTGCGGTGACCGCGTCCGCGGGCTTGCCGCCATCGTCCTTGCTGATCACCTCAAGCTTCTTGCCGTCAACGCCGCCCGCCGCGTTGATCTCGTCGAGAGCGAGCTGCCAGCCCTTGCGATAGGGCTCGGTGAAGGAGGGGATCGCCGAATAGGAATTGATTTCGCCGATCTTGATCGTGTCGTCGGCGACGGCTGGGCCGGCAGTGGCGAATAGAACGGCGAGGAACACGCTGGATATGACCGTCGAAAACGTTCTCATGTTCGATGTCCCTAATTGAAAGCTGAGTTCCCGTCCTCAAGCGCGCCGAGGTCTAGCGCAGTCCGTCGACCCCTTTGATCTCGCCCTTGGTCAGTCCGCCGACGCGCGGATGCGGTCGGCCGGAATCGGTCACGGCGACCGCCACCATGATCTCATTGGCGCGCGGCGCGTCGGCGATGCGTACTTCCATCCCGTCGAAATGGCTCCTCACAAAGGCGGCGTCCTTGTGACCGAGCGGCACGTCGAGGGCGACGCCAGGGCCGCCGCGCTTCTTGGACGAGGGAATGAGCGCCGCGCCTGTGCCCAAAACCTTGCGCACCGGCGCGCCGAGCTTGGGGTGCAGCACCGCGGCAGCGTGTTCGAGCTCGCCGTTCTCGCCGACAGCCGCCGCCTTGCCGTAGCTCTCCGCGCTCGCTCCCTCGATGCCGAGGGCCGCAATGGCGCGCTCGGCGAGCAGCGCGCCGAGCTCCTCGCCGATATCGATCAACAAAGAGAGATCCTCGACATAGCGGCCGGCGAACGGATTATCGATCACTCCGACCGCGGCGGCGCGCCGCGTCGGCGGCTCGACGGCGCGATCCATTTCGACGCGCGTCTCCTCGACGAAAGTCACGAGCTTTCGAATCTTGGCTTTCATCTCAGCCCATCCAATCCCTTGACGTTGGAGGCCTCGAGGCCGCCTGCCCGATTGTGCACGCGTGGGCCGGTCGTCATCGCGAGCGCGAGCAGAATTTCGTCGGCGCGCGGCGCGTCGGCGACGCCGACCTCGATCGCGTCGAAATGGCTGCGCACGTATGACGCATTGATATGGGTGATCGGCACGTCGAGGCGCGCGCCGGGCCCCGCGACCTTCTTCGCCGACGGCACGATCGCCATCGCGCCGCCGAGCGCCTCCCGCATCGCATAGCCGCCCGGGGCATGCCAGAGCGCGCCATGCTCGATCTCGCCGGCCGCGCCCACGATTGCGCCCTTGCCATAGCCCTGGATCGCCTTGGCGTCACCGCCGAGCGCGGCGATCAGCGCCTTCGCCATGTCGAGGCCGAGCGGCTTCAAGTCGTCCGAGAAGCCGACGATCTCCTCGACATAACGTCCTGCAAACGGGTTCTTGACGACAGCGAGAATCGCCGCGCGGCGATAGGGAGATTTCGCCGCGGGGCCGCCTTCGTGGAAGATCTCCTCGACCAGCGTCACGCGCTTGCGGACCTCAACCGAGGGCATGGCGCGCCTTCCCTTCGTTGCGAGATAAGACCGAGCCGGCGACGAACGGGTGAGAGCGCCGGCCGGGGCCGACAAGACGCGTCCGTTCGCCGAGCCGCAGCGCCGCCGCTTCGATGAGGCCCGAGCTGCGCCAAAGCTCAGCCTCCACCGCTCCGGACGCTAGCGCGCGATCGATTTCGCCAGGCGTCAACGGCCCGACGGCGACGGTGACGCGCCGCTCGCCGAGATCGCTTTGGGGGTCGAGGTCGAAAGCCGGAGCGCGCTCGATCGCCCGATGGCCCGGGAGATCGACGGCGTTGGCGATCAGCGTCGCCGCAGCGTCGGCGAGCGCGGCCGAGGCGGCGAGGACGGTGACCGCGTCGGCCGCGCCAAGCGAAAAGCTGCGCCCTCGCCAGCCCGATGTCGCGACGCCGCGCACGTTATCCGCGGCGCCGATGCTGGCGCGACCGATGAGGCTCGGCCGGTCAGGGCGGTCGACCATGCCGATCGAGAACGTTTCGCCGCGACCGAGGTGAAGCGCGATGTCGCCGCCGTTATTGACATAGGCGCGGGCGAGCCGCCGCCCGGCCGTCATGGCCCCGAGGACCTCTTCCGCCACCGCGCCGGCGACTGCCGCCATCGGAGTGACGAAGCGCCGCTGATGGAACGGCGCGACCGCCGCCGCCATCCGTCGCGCAACCGCACCCTGCGGCGTCGGGCTGTTTGCACTTGGCTGCGCCCTCAAGAGAGGCAGCTCCGCGCAGAGCTCGTCGAGGATCGTCGCGAAGCGGCTCCACGCCCCGACGTAGGCCGCTTCGACGGCGCTGGCCTCGCCGAAGGCTTCGATGATGAGGTCGATCGGTCCGTCGTGCAGATGCAGACGTCCGTCGGCAAGACGTCGCTGTTGCGGCGGCGCTCTCATGCCTTGCGCCTCGCACCCACCCGGCGCGCCACGGCGCCGCTCGCGAAGATGGTGTTTGGCCGCTCGGCGTGCTGCGCGACGACCTCGGCGAGCGGCCGCACCTCGTCAACGTGCCCGCCGAGCGCGGCGTAATCGTCGAGGCGCAAGGTGAATTCGATCGGCGCGACGATGGCGGGCGTCGGCACGTAGCCGAAAGAGTTCGCCGGCAGCAACGTGACGTCCACCATGAAGGTGATGCCGCCGCCCGGCCAGACGATGACCGGCGCGCCGCCAGCGGTTACGGTGGTTAGCGCCTGCCGCACCGAGCGCGTGAGCCGCACCGGATTCTCCGTGACGCCAGCGCGCAGCGAGCCTCCGGCGCCCGCCATGAACAGCACCGAACAGAGGGCCGGCTCACAGTTCTCGCCGATGCGCTCGACCGATTCGCGCAAGGTTTCGGGAAGCTCCGCCTCGATCGGGCGCAAATTCTCGTCCAGCCGATAGAAGGCATATTGCTCGCCGGTCGTCGAGACCATCAGCATCGTCATCCCGCTGCGGGCGACCTTCGGATTGAAGCCGGCGACGATTTCGAGCGGGTCGGCGACGTTCGTGCCGCCCCAGCCGGTTCCGGGCTCGGCGACATGGAAATAGCGGCCGGGCGTGGAGCGGCGCCCTTTCATTTTGATGCCGGTGTCGCGCATGCCCAGCAGTTTGCCCGCCTGATGCTCCGACAGGACGCCGGTGATGTGGTCGTCGACGACGACCACTTCGTCAACTTTGTCGCCCCATTGCTTGGCGAACATGCCGATCGTCGCCGAGCCGCAGCCGACCCGCATGCGCTCCTCGAGCTTGCCGTTGATAATCGGCGCCTTGCCGGCCTGTACGATCATGCTCGCGCCGCCGTCGACGACAAGTTCGACGCTCTTGCGGTTGCTGAGACTAAGGAGGGTTTCGCAAGTGACGCGACCCTCTTTCTTGCCGCCGTGAGTGAGGTGATTGACGCCGCCGAGCGAGAGCATCTGCGAGCCATATTCGCCGGTCGTCACATGCCCAACCGGCTCACCCTCAGCCCGAACGATCGCGCATTCGTCGCCGAGATGGCGGTCGGTGTCGATTTTGAGCTTCACCCCGCAATAGCTGTAGATGCCTTCGGTGACGACCGTCACCATGTCCACGCCGTCGACCCTGGACGAGACGATGAAGGGGGCGGGTTTGTAGTCGGGATAGGTGGTGCCGGCGCCGACAGCGGTGACGAACGGACCGGGCGTTTTGAGGATGTCGCCGTTCCAGGCGCCCTCCGCATTGAAGAACGGCGCGACCTTTGCGCCTTCGCTGACGGCGTGGTCGAGCAACACATGCGGATCGACCCGCACCAATTGGCCATCTTCGTTCGCGTAGCGGTCGCACGCGCCCGTCATCCCGGGCCGGATGTAGCACATCACCGGGCAGGCGTCGCAGCGGATCTTTTCGTCCGCCTCGGTCATGCTCGCGCTCCGGCTGCCAGAATGGCTTGACGCACGCGGTCCGGGGTCGCAGGCGCGCGCCGAATCCGCGCGCCGGTCGCGTGATGGATGGCGTTGAAGATCGCCGGGGCGGTGGGAATAAGCGCTTGCTCGCCGATGCCCTTGGCNNGGCATGTCGCCGATGGTCGGGATGAGATAGTCATGCAGGTTCTCGCCCTTGCCGGGAAAGAACTCCTCCATCAGCGCGAGTCCGAGGCCTTGCGCCGCGCCGCCCTCGATCTGGCCTTCGACCAGCGTCGGGTTGATCGCCCGGCCGACGTCGTGCGCGCAGACGAGGCGGAGCACCTTGACACGCCCGAGCTCAACGTCGACCTCGATCTCCGCCAAATGCGCGCCGGAGCCGAACACCGCATAAGGTTCGCCCTGGCCGTTCTCGTCGAGCGGCGTCGTCGGCGGATCGAAGGTCTCGACGACCTCGACCACGAAGCCAGCGGCGTTGACCGGCAAGGCGGCGAGTTCGATGCGCCGATCGCCGGCGGCGTCCGCGATGGCGACCGCGCCGATCTCGAAACGCAGCTTCGCGTCCTCGCCAACATTGGCGAGGCGTAGGATCTGGCGCCGCATGGCGCGCGCCGCGAGGAGGACGGCGTTTCCGGAGACGAAGGTCTGGCGCGAGGCGGAGGTCTTGCCGCAGTCGGGCGTCACATCGGTGTCCGCCGATGCGAGATCGATCTTTTCGATCGGCGCGCCGAGCGCGTCGGCGCAAATCTGCGCGATCACCGTGTTCGAGCCCTGGCCGATATCCACCGCGCCCTGGAACAGAGCGAATCGACCGTCGGGCTTGAGGCCGAGGCGCATCGTCGAGGGATTCGACAGCGAAGTGTTGCCGCACCCGTACCACATGCCGGCGACGCCGACGCCGCGCCTGAGCGCGCCTCGCGCCTCAGCGTTGTACCGCTCCGCTGCGGACCGCGCCTCGCGCCAATGCGGGCGGAGCGCCTCGAGACATGCCTTGAAGCCCATGCCGTCGGCGAAGACCTGCCCGGTGACGGTTGGCTCGCCGGCGCCGAGCGCATTGAGGATGCGGAATTCGAGCGGATCGATCTCAAGGCGAAGCGCGAGCTCGTCGTAAAGCTGCTCCTGCGCGATTGCGCTCTGCGGCACGCCGAAGCCGCGAAAGGCGCCGGCCGGCACGAGATGCGTGTGAATCGCGCGCGTCACCGCTCGGTAGTGTGGCATCCGATAGGGGCCGGAGGCGTGTACCGGCACGCGGTTGGCGACCGTCGGCCCCCACGAGGCGTAGGCGCCCGTGTTGAATTCGGCGGCAAAGTCCATTGCCGCGAGACGCCCGTCGCGGGTCGCGCCTACCCTCGCGACGATCCGGGCGGGATGGCGCTTGGTCGTCGTCATGATCGATTCACGGCGCGAATAGACCATGCGTACCGGCCGATCGAGCCGCCAGGCGGCGACCGCGATGAAGGGCTGGATCGACAGATCGAGCTTTGCGCCGAAGCCGCCGCCGACTGCGGTCGGGATGATGCGCACCTGCTCCGGCGCGATGCCCAGGATTTTTGCGACGTCGTCCCGATCCATATAGGGCGCTTGCGTGCAGGCCTGAATTTCGATGCGGGCGCCGATGCGGCGTGCGAAGCCCGCCTCGGGCTCGATGTAGGCGTGCTCGACGAAGCCCGTCTCGAAAGCGCCTTCGACGACGACATCGGCGGTCGCGAGCGCCGCCACCGCGTCGCCGCGCGCGACGCGCCCGCTGGTCAGGATGTTGCGCGGGCGGCGCCCGTGAATACGTTCGGCGCTCTCCTCAAGCGCCTCGTCCATCGTCGTCAGGGCGGGACGCGGGCTCCACGTCACCGGAAAGTCCGCGAGATCGAGGTGACGCATCGTCTCGCTGTCGCCAATCACAAGCGCCACCGCCTCGCCGCGAAAGCGCGCGAGTCTCTCCGCGAGCACGGGCTGGTCGGCGAAAAGGGGGATCACTCCGTAGCAGTTCGCGCCCGGCACATCCGCGGCCGTGAAGACGGCGACGATCCCGGGATGAGCGCGTTCGAACGCCCCAACGTCGCCGAGAACAAATGCGGCGTGCGCGTGAGGCGAGCGCACCACGCGCGCGGTCAGGGCCTCTGCCGGCCATTCGTCGGCGCCGAAGATTTCTGCGCCGGAGAGCTTGCGGACGCCGTCGAGGCGGGGAACGCGACGCCCGACCGCGGCCTCCGCAGGCAATTCCGCGACATCTCGGGCATCGAACAGGCGCGCGTCCTTCACAGCGTCGAGGATCGCGCGATAGCCCGTGCAGCGGCACAGTACGCCTGCGAGCGCGTTCTGGATCGCCTCTTCGTCGGGACGCGCCTCTCGCCGCAGGAGAGCGACGGCGGAGAGCAGAACGCCAGGGGTGCAGACGCCGCACTGCGCGGCGCCATGGGCGTGAAAGGCGGCGCGAAGCTGCGAGACAATGACCTCGCTGTCGCTTAGGCCCTCGATCGTTTCGATCGCACGCCCGTCCGCCTGTCCGACCGAGGTCAGGCAGGCGCAAACCGGCTCGCCGTCGATGAGCACTGTGCAGGCGCCGCAATCGCCGGCGTCGCAGCCGACCTTGACGCCCGTCAGGCCGCATTGCTCGCGCAGCGCATGACTGAGGCGATCGAGCGGCGATCCGAAAATTCCGGCCGGCTCGCCGTTGAGCCTCAAGGAGGCGCTTGGCGCGCGTTCCAGCATCAGACGACGCCTCCCGATTTGCCAAGCGCACATGCGTCGATCGCGCGCCTGAGCAAAGTCAATGCGGCGTCGCGACGATAGTCGGCGGTGGCGCGGACGTCGTCGATCGGCGACAGCCCCGCGAGGTCCTGCGCCTGGATCGACCGTCCGAGGCCCGGGCGCGCCGGCGCGCCGATCAGTCGGCGCTCCGCTTCCCTGATCCGCTGGGCAACCACGGAGCAGGCGCCGATCGCGATCCGCGCGTCGCGGACAATACCCTCGACGACGTCGAGCGCGACGGCGACGATCACGATCGAAATCACCAGATAGCGTCGGGCTCCGAGCTTGAAGAAGGCCGATTGCATCGTCTGGGCGGGCACGGGCGTGACAATTGCGGTCATCACCTCGTCCGGGGCCCGTAGAGTGCTTCGGGCGCCAGTGATGAAAGCATCAAGCGCAATGCGGCGCGTCCCGCGTCGAGAGGCAAGCTCCACTTCGGCGTCGAGGATCAGCAAGGGCGAGACGCCGTCGGCGGCCGGGGAGGCGTTGCACAGATTTCCAGCGATCGTGCCGCGATTCTGGATCTGGGCGGCGCCGACGTCGCGGGCGGCGATCTTTAGCGCGTCGAAAGCTGGCGGCAGATCGGCTGCCACGATGTCGCTCCACGTCGTCGTCGCGCCGATACGCAGGGACTCGCCCTGGAGGCGCACGCCGCGCAACGCCGCTATGTTGGTGACGTCGATGTAATTGCCCTGCAGCGGAGACTCGCCCGCTCCGGGAAAAATGTCAGTGGCTCCGGCCATTACTCGGGCATCGCCTTCGGCGAGCAATCCGAGCGCGTCGTTGAGGTCGGAAGGGCGAGCGTACATGCGAGCGGCTCATGCGTCGGATGTTTGTATGCAAATGATCGAGCCGAACCGGCGCCTTGTCAAGGACCTGTCCAGGTTCAGGAGATATGAGACGGCTGGGCCTGTTTGCGATTGGCGCAGAAAAACCGCAAGGCCGCCTTGGAAAGCCATGAGCGGCTGATGGTCGTCGGCTCGCAGGCGCGTTCGATGATCAGGGACACATGGGGGCTGACTGCCGCGGGAAGTTGGCATACCGTCGTCGCGACCGGTGGTTTTTGTTTGCTGTGGTCGACAATGGAGAAAGTGTCGGCGAACGATCAAGGAAAGCCGTCGCCGTTCGGCGCCGTGGCGCTGGCGGGCACCCGGCGACCCATTGCGCGGGCGGCTGGAGCTGTTACGCCATGTACGCAACTCATTGAGCCACCTCGAATTTCTCAATGAGGCCGAAATCCGAGGACTGATCGAGGAGTGTTAGGATCCGATCCCGGGTCCAGTATTGGACGACAAGGACGCGCTGTTGGGCAAGTGGGATAAGCTGCTTCAAGGCCTCCGTCGGGCGGAGGCCGGCTATCTGATGACGGGCGCGACAGCGCTGGTCGGCCTGAGAGGCGAGGGGCGCAAGGCCGACATTCTCGTCTCGGCCGGCGGCCGGTTCGAGCGCATCGGCGAATCTGCTGCAGTCCCGATCGATGTCCCGCGCATCGACGTTTCGGGCCTGACGATCGCACCGGGTTTTGTCGACGCTCATCAGCATCTCGACAAGACCGGCGCAATCGCTCCCAATCCCTCGGGCACTCTGCAGGGCGCGCGGGACGCGTTCGCCGCCTTTGCGCGCGGCGTGACGCCCCAAGACGTGCGGACCCGGGCGACGCGGACCATGACGCGCTGCCTTAATCGCGGCACGACGGCGATCCGCAGCCATACCAATGTCGACAAGGACGCCGGCTTCATCGGGCTTGATGCGCTCAGCGAGCTGCGCGCCCAATGGGCCGACCGGCTGACGCTTCAGCTTGTCGCTTTCATGATCCCCCATCCCAGGCAGGATTACGACTGGCTCGCCGCCAACATCGACGCCGCCGCCAAGAGAGGAGACGTGATCGGAGGAACGGTCGCGGTCGCCGAGGATCCCGAGCGCTATCTCGACATTCTCTTTTCCTCCGCCGCTCGCCACGGCAAGCCGATGGACCTGCACATGGACGAGCATCTCGACGCGTCGCGGCATCGCTTCGATCTCGTCTTCGAACGCGTGCGGCGCTTTGGCATGCATGGCCGGGTCGTGCTGAGCCACGCCTCAGTGTTGAGCGCCGTGCCGGACGAGGAATTCGCCCGCATCCGAGACCAAATTCTCGCGCTCGATCTCGGGGTGATCACCCTGCCAGCCGCCAATCTATACATCCAGGGGCGCGGTCAGGAACATCTGCCGCCGCGCGGTCTGACCCGCGTCGCCCCGCTCGCGCGCGCTGGCGTGAAAATTGCTGCAGGCTCCGACAATATTCAGGATCCGTTCATCCCGACAGGCTCCGGGGACATGTTGGAAATCGCCCGTTGGACGCTGCTCGCCGGGCATCTCCACGCTAGCGAGCTTCCGGAGGCGTTCGGCATGATCACCCATGTCCCAGCCGGCCTCATGGGTCTCGGCGCCGACTATGGACTCTGCCCGGGAGCCCGGGCGGATATGGTGATTACGGACAGCGAAGACGCTGAGCATCTTGTCGCCGGCGGCCCGGATGGAATGATCGTTGTTTCGAAAGGCAGACCGGTCGAGGAGAAAGCAGCCGCTTAAGCGAGGCCTCGAATCAAGGTGGGTGAAGGACGCGGGTGAAACGGAGATTGAGGACCGACCTCACAACGGGGAATAAGCCAATGAAAATCGATCGAAGAGAATGCTTGAGCGCGCTTGGCGCCGTCGCGAGCGCAATGGCGCTAAGACCCGCCGTCGCGGCGGGCCAATTCAAGATGGGATTGCTGGTGCCGGGCAGCGTTGCCGAGGAAGGCTGGAACCGCATCGCTTACAATGCCCTCAAGTATGTCGAGGCGCAGCTCGACGCGAAAGTCAGTTACGTCGAGCTGCAACAGAACCCCGCTTCCTTCGAAAAGGCGTTCCGCGACTACGCCGCGCAAGGCTACAATGTCGTTCTCGGCCACGGCTTCGAATTCCAGGATTCGGCGCTAACCGTCGCTGAGGACTATCCTGACACCTGGTTCCTCATATCCTCGAGCAAAGTATACAAAGGCAAGGTGATCGGACTCAACACCGATTCCAGCCAGCCGTTCTACCTCATGGGCGTGATCGCCGGCAAAATGGGCAAGGGGGCGGGATTCATTGGCGGACTGGAGATTCCGCCGATCAAGGAGGCGCTCGACGGCTTCGCCAATGGGGTCAAGGCGACCAAGGTCGATATGCCGGTCCGGTCGGTCTATCTGGGCAATTTTCAGGACGTCACCGCAGCGAAGGAAGCCGCAGCCAACATGATATCGCGCGGAGCCGACTTCGTCATTCCCGACGCCGACGCCGCCGGGATCGGGGTGATCCAGGCCGTACGCGAGGCTGGCCCCAATATTTGCACTTTCGGCGTCTTCACCGACATCACCTCGACCGCGCCTGACAACATCCTCGGGACTTACCTCGCCGACTACGCCCAAGGCGTCGAGAGAATCGTCGCCGGAATAAAGAACGGCTCTCCGCTCCCAGCCTCCAACGTCGTCTTTGGACTGAAGGACGCCGACGTGATGAAATTCACGTACAACGATAAGGCGAGGCGGGCTGTGCCAGAGGACGTCCGCCAGTATGTCGACGCTGTCAAGGCGAAGATCATTTCGGGCGAGATTCATACCCTGGGTGGATGAGTTGCGGAATGTCGTCGAGGGTTGAGCGCGCGGGGGAACGTTTTGAGCGACATCCCGATCCGTTCCTCCCTCGATCCTGCCGTCCGTCTTTTGAGCCGGGCGGGGTTAGCCGCCCTCGCGCCGATCGCAGCGGTGCTTTTCGCGCTCGGCGTCAGCGCTCTTCTATTGCAGCTCAATGGATTCCACGCGGCGGACGTCGTCAACGTAATGGTCCTTGGCGCCGTATCGGACAAGCGTTCGATCGCCGAGGTGCTTCTCAAGGCTACGCCGCTGATCCTAATCGGCGTCGGGCTTTGCGTAGCGTTCCGATGCAGCATCTGGAATATCGGCGCAGAAGGCCAGCTTTATGCCGGCGCCTCGGCCGCGACGGCGTGCGGAGTCAATTTCGGCGCGCTGCCAGCATGGCTTCACATCGTGCTGATTCTCGTGGCTGGATCAGTCGCCGGCGCGGCCTGGGGCGCGCTCGCTGGACTATTGCGCGTCTATTTTCGCGCCAGCGAAGTCGTGACCACCATCATGCTCAATTACATCGCGATCATCCTCACGAGCTATCTCGTGACCGGCCCGCTCAAGGATCCAGCCGCCTCCTATCCGCAATCCGCCAAACTGGCTCGCGACCTGTGGCTACCGCGTTTTCTGCCGCCAACGCGGCTCCATGTTGGCATCTTGATTGCGCTTGCGGCGGCCGTCGCGGCTTATGTCTTCCTTTTCCGCAGCAGCGCCGGCTACGCCGTGCGGGTGGTCGGCCTCAATCCGAGCGCGGCCGCCTACGCCGGCATTAGTGTCGCACGGAATGTCTTGCTCGCGATCGCAATCAGCGGCGGCCTTGCGGGGCTTGCGGGCGCGATCGAGATCGCCGGCGTGAATTATCGCCTCTACCAGGATATTTCGCCCGGCTACGGCTTCGAGGGCATCGCCGTCGCTCTCCTCGCCAACAACAATCCGCTCGCCGCCGTCGCTTCGGGCGTGCTCTTTGCCGTGCTGCGCTCGGGCTCTGAGCTCATGCAGATTTCGGCCCAGGTGCCGCAGGTCCTCGTTTTCGTCATCCAGGGCCTGTGCATATTGTCGGTGGCCGCCTTTTCGGCGTTTCGGCGTCGCGGTCCGCGACCGGCAGGTTAGAATGCAGACCGCCAGCATGCTCGATTTTCTTTCGACGGCAGTCGGGGCGGATTGGCGGCTGGCGACTCCGCTCATCTTCGCAGCGACAGGCGAGGCGATCTGCGAACGGGCCGGCGTTCTCAATATCGGCGTCGAGGGGATCATGTTGATCGGAGCCTTTTCCGGCTTCGCGACCTCGCACGCGACAGGCGATCTTGCGCTTGGCTTCGGCGCCGGGATGGCCTCGGGATTCCTGACCGCGCTCGTCTTCGCGGTCTTTGCGGTGACGATCAAGGCCAATCAGATTGTCGCTGGCGTGGCGATCAATCTCCTGGGGCTCGGGTTGACGTCCTTTCTCTTTCGCACTTATTTCATTTCCACCGGCAGGGGCGTCGATATCGCCCGCCCGCTCAACATCCCCTTTCTAAGCGACATCCCCTATCTCGGCCCCGCGTTGTTCCAACAGAACCTCCTGGTTTACGCGACTATCCCGGTCGTTATCGCCGCGTGGGGCGTCCTCTTTCGGACTTCGTACGGCCTCACGATCCGCGCGGTCGGCGAGCATCCCAAAGCGGTCGACGTCACCGGCAAGAGCGTCGCGCTCTACCGCTATTCCGCCGTGCTGATTGGCGGCGCGCTCGGTGGTCTCGGCGGCGCCTTTCTGACGCTCGCCCACGCCAATCAATTTGTCGAGAACATCACCTCGGGTCGGGGGTTCATTGCCCTTTCCATTGTCGTCTTCGCGCGCTGGTCGCCGATCGGCGTGTTTTTCGTCTCGCTCCTGTTCGGCCTGTTCTATGCGCTGCAATTGCAGCTTCAGGCCGATCCGAATGTGCGCGTTCCGTATCAGGCGCTGCAGGCTCTGCCCTATCTCACGACGATTGTCGCGCTCATGCTGGTGCGCAACCGCTGGGACGCGCCCAGCATGCTCGGCATCCCCTATTGGAAGGCATAGGGATGTCCGTCCCGAGCGCGCCGATCCTGCAAATGGAGAACATCAGCAAGCGGTTCGGCCGGGTCGCGGCGAACGCCGCCGCCTCGATCGAGGTTGGCGAAGGCGAAATCTTCGCCCTGGTCGGCGAGAACGGCGCCGGCAAGAGCGTGCTCATGAGCATTCTTTGCGGAGTTCTGAGGCCCGACGCAGGCCGGATTCTATTTAAGGGCCAGCCGTTGAAGCTGGGCTCTCCGCTCGAGGCGACCCGCCATCGAATCGGCATGGTGCATCAGCATTTCATGCTGGCGCCCAACCTGACGGTGGCGGAGAATTACGTTCTCTGCCAGGGCTCGCCCCTGCGACCGTTATGGCGAACGACCGACGTCGCAGGGCGTATTGCCGAACTGAGCCGCCGCTACGGGCTCGAGGTGAGGCCGGACGCTTTCGTACGCGACCTTTCGGTCGGCGAACGTCAGCGGGTGGAAATTCTCAGGATTCTCTTCCAGGGCGCCGAGCTCATCGTTCTCGACGAACCGACCGCGGTCCTCACGCCCGGCGAGACAGATCGCCTGCTCAAACTGCTGCGCGAGTTGGCCCGCGACCGAAAGACCGTGATCTTCATTTCGCACAAGCTCGACGAGGTGATGCGAGTGAGCGATCGCGTCAGCGTCATGCGGGATGGAAGGGTCGTCTTCTCGGCGTCAACCCGCGACACCAACCCGCGCGAACTGGCCCGCCAAATGGTCGGGCGCGACGTGCCGACGGACCTGCCCGCGCGCGCCGCCTCGCCGGGCCAGGTGGTTTTCTCCGTCGAGAATCTGCATTGCCGAAACGACCTCGGGTTGCCGGCGGTGCGGGGTGTCTCGTTCGTAATTCGCCAGGGCGAGATTATCGGAGTCGCGGGCGTTTCGGGAAACGGCCAGAGCGAGCTCGCGAGGGCGCTGGCGGGCCTCATTCCCGCAACCGAGGGGACGATCAGACTCAACGGCGAAGAGATCTCCGGGCTCTCCTCTCACGCCATCAATCGAAGACCGATCGCGCATATTCCTGAGGACTGCGCTGCGAACGGCGTCGTGCCGCAGCTCCCGCTGACCGAGAACGCGATTCTGCAGCGCTACGACCGGGCGCCGTTCGCGACCCTCGGCCTGCTCAATGTCCGCGCGATTGAGAGCCACACTCAGGCGCTGGTCGAGAAGTTCCACGTGCGGACAGACGGAATCCACGCGCCGATCCAAAGCCTCTCCGGCGGCAACCAGCAAAAATTCGTCGTCGCCCGGGAGCTGGCGCGCCATCCCGACTTTCTGATCGTCAACCAACTGACGCGAGGCATCGACATCGGCGCGAGCGAGCTTGTGATGCAGGCGATTCTGGAACAGCGTAATCTCAACAAGGCGATCCTTCTGATTTCGACCGAGCTCGAGGAGCTTTTCGCCCTCTGCGATCGCATCCTCGTGATGTACGATGGTCGCCTCGTTGGCGAATTGCCCCCCGACCGCGGCCGTCTCGAAGAACTGGGTCTCCTGATGACTGGCGAGGCCATCGAAGCGCGCCGCCTGCGCGAGGCCGTGGCGGGCGCAGTTTCCGGCGATGCGACCCAGTGAAGCGGCGCTCTGCCGCCTTTGGCGGCGAAACGCGCCTCTTCAAGAACTCAGACGGGCGCCATGGCCGACATCCGCGAGATGGAGGACGACGAGGCCGTCGCCCGTCGCGCCCTCGACCTGCTCGGATCGTTCCGCCATGATGCTTAGGAGGCCGCGCTGGCGTCGTTGCGCGAGGACACGCCAAGAATGGTGGCCAGACGGTCTGGCGCGCGAGCCGGACGTTTTGGACGACGGCGAGAAGGCCGCCACAGCCGACTCAGACGACCACCGCAGCTTCCTTGAGGGCGAGGTTCTGCCAGGCTCCAACCCGGCAAGAAAGGAACTGGCCAACCGCCCGCTGATCCGCGAGCAGGCGTTCGGCGAGGCGCTCGATCCCAATGAAACCGGCTTGAGCTCAATCCGCCTAAAGTAAGCCATTGAACAATCAAATAAATCCGTGGCGCGCCCGGAGAGGCTTGAACTCCCAACCCTCGGTTTCGAAGACCGATACTCTATCCAGTTGAGCTACGGGCGCTTGAGACGCGCCCCATAGCATGAACGGGCCGCGCGGTGGAAGCGCGCCAGCCTCGCCTGCATCAATGGCCGGGCGCGCGGAACTTGATCTTCTTGTGCACCGCCTCGTCGAGCTCCTCCGGCGTCAGCAGAACGACAGCTTTGGTCGCGATCGTTCCGCTCTCATTGACAACAAGGGAAAGCGCGGCCGCGCTGACATTGTCGGGGAGTTCGACGATCGAATAGCAATCCACATCACCGAACGCGAAATACATCGCTTCGAGCTTGCCGCCGATCTGCGCGAGATGCTTCAGGACCGCCTCGCGCCGGCTGACGCCGCCTTCCTTCTCGATCCCCTTGGCGCCTTCGGCGGTGTAGCGCGCCTCGAAAAGATATTTCGGCATGGCGTCCTCCTATTTCCTTTATCCCCGTGTCAGGCTACCTCCCGCGACAGCAACGGGCAAATGGCTCGGCGTCATCGCGTGGCGACGAAGAATAGTCGCGGGAACGGCAGAAGAACGGTCCCGTCGACTTCGGCGGGATATGCCTCGGCGATCGCCGCCTCGTAGCGCGCCAGATAGGCTTCGCGCTCGCTCTCATCGAGCGGATCGATGAACGGGCGAAGGCCGGCGCCCTTGACCCACTCGACGACCGCATGCGCGCCGGCGAGCGGGTGGTGATAGGTCGTGCGCCAGATATCGACATGGGACGCGTAGGCGCGAAGCAGACGGAAGTACCATCCGGCGTCGTGGCGCGCGGCGCGCGCCTTCGCGGCGTCCTTGAGCTTCGCCGCCCAGGGGCCCGCGCCGGCGATCTCGCGCATGAGCCGATGCGACGGCTCGTCTAGATTGTCCGGGGTCTGCACCGCGAGCGCGCCGCCGGGATTGAGCCTGGCGATCAGCGCCGGCATGAGCGTGTCGTGGCCGGGAATCCATTGCAGCGCCGCGTTGGCGAGGATCACGTCGAGCGGCTGCTCCGGGCGCCATCGCCGAATGTCGGCGACCTCGAAAGCAATGCCCGGAAGGCGCTTTCGCGCCGCGGCGATCATGTCGGGGGAAGAGTCGAGGCCGAGGATCTGCGCATCCGGGTAGCGCGCCTGCAAAACCTCGGTCGAATTGCCAGGACCGCAGCCGATGTCGGCCGCGCCGTCGACCACGCCGTTCGGGATCCGGGCGACGAGATCGCGCGCCGGCCGGGTGCGCTCATCCTCGAACTTGACGTATTGCGCGGCGGACCAGGACATCGCGGGGCATCCTTCGAATGGCGGCGAGGGTCCATGCCGCGCCTTCCGGCGAGGCGCAAGCCCGCGGGAGGGTCCATGGTTGCCTTTGACGCGGCCCGACGCGTAACTTTGCCAAGGCGGCGGTCGATTCCCG
Organism: Hyphomicrobiales bacterium; assembly: GCA_003164825.1. Taxonomy (GTDB): domain Bacteria; phylum Pseudomonadota; class Alphaproteobacteria; order Rhizobiales; family Beijerinckiaceae; genus Roseiarcus. The sequence continues at coordinate 10,018 of PLUH01000117.1, read as the reverse complement.
TCTGAAGGCGGATTTCCGATGGCGATTCTCGTGCTCGGCCTCATCATCTTTCTAGGGCTTCATTCGACCCGCATCTTTGCCGAGGGCGGCCGCGAAAAGGCGATCGCGAGGCTCGGCGAAGGCCCCTGGAAGGGAATCTATTCTCTCCTGTCGGTAGTCGGCTTCGTGCTGATCGTCTGGGGATTCGCCGAAGCGCGCACCAGTGCGCCCGAGCTTTGGACGCCGTTCGCCGGGGCGCGGCATGTCACAATCACCTTGATGCTCGTGTCGATGCTGCTGCTCGCCGCCTATCTCTTCAAGCAGAGCCATATCACCGCCTGGGTGCATCATCCGATGGTCTGGAGCGTCGCCGCTTTCGGCCTCGCGCATCTCATCTCGAACGGTTCGGCCGCCGACCTTGTGCTGTTCGGCGCGTTTCTGGTCTGGGCGGCGGCCGACCTGGTCAGCTCATACGCCCGCGACCGCCGCAACGGCCTCGTCTATCCCGAGCCGAAGTGGAGCGCGACCGCCGGCGCCATTGTCATTGGGCTCGCGTTTTGGGCCGTGCTCGCCTTTTGGCTGCACTACCGGCTGTTCGGCGTTTCGCCGCTCGGCGCATAGGGGCGCAAGTCATGCCCCTCCCTCGCGACGCAATGCTGTTGCGCATCTTCATCGGCGAAAACGACCGAAGCCCGGAGGGCCGGCCGCTTTATGAAGCCATTGTGCTCAAGGCGCGCGATGTCCATCTCGCCGGGGCGACGGTGTTGCGCGGGCCGATGGGATTCGGACATGCCAGCCGGCTGCACACGACCAAGATCCTGCGGCCTGTCGGAAGATCTGCCGCTGATCATCGAAATCGTCGACACCGAAGCGAAAATCAAAGACTTCCTGCCGATTCTCGATTCGATGATGACCAGCGGACTCGTGACCCTGGAAAAGGTCCAGGTGTTGCAATACGGCGAGGACGTCAAGCACCAGCCGGCGTAAGAGGCTCGCCAAACCGCGAGGCGTTGATTCANNCTCTGGTTCGACAATCCGGAAAACCCGGGCATGACGGCGCTCTATATCGAGCGCTACCTCAATTTCGGCCTGACGCCCGGCGAGCTGCGCTCGGGCAAGCCGATCATCGGCATCGCCCAGACCGGCTCCGATCTTTCGCCCTGCAACCGCCACCACCTCGAACTCGCCAAGCGGGTGCGCGACGGGATCACTGCGGCCGGCGGCGTGGCGTTCGAGTTTCCGGTCCACCCCATTCAGGAGACGGGCAAGCGGCCGACGGCGGCGCTTGACCGCAATCTCGCCTATCTCGGCCTGGTCGAGGTGCTAATGGGCTATTTTCTCGACGGAGTGGTGCTGACGACCGGCTGCGACAAGACGACCCCGGCCTGCATCATGGCGGCGGCGACGGTCAACATTCCGGCGATCGTGCTCTCGGGCGGACCGATGAACAACGGCTGGCATCACGGCGAGCGCACCGGCTCGGGCACGATCGTGTGGCGGGCCCGCTCCGACCTCGCCGAGGGCAAGATCGACTATGAGCAGTTCATGGAGATCGTTACCTCCTCGGCGCCCTCGATCGGCCACTGCAACACGATGGGCACCGCCTCGACGATGAATGCGCTGGCCGAAGCCCTGGGCATGAGCCTGCCTGGCTGCGCGGCGATTCCCGCGCCCCATCGCGAGCGGGGCCAAATCGCCTATCACACCGGCAGGCGGATTGTCGAAATGGTTTGGGAAGACCTCAAGCCGTCCGACATCCTGACCCGGGAGGCGCTCGAGAACGCGATCGTGGTCAATAGCGCGATCGGCGGCTCGACCAACGCGCCGATCCACATCAACGCTATCGCCCGGCACATCGGGGTCAAGCTGACGATCGAGGACTGGGAGCGGGTCGGCCACCACGTGCCGCTGCTGGTCAACATGCAGCCGGCGGGCAAATATCTGGGCGAGGAGTTCCATCGCGCCGGCGGCGTTCCGGCGGTCGTCAACGAATTGATGAAGCGCAAGCTCATCCATGAGAAGGCGCTGACCGTGAACGGCAAGACGATCGGCGAGAATTGCGCCAAGACGCGCTCCGACGATCCCGACGTCATCGCGCCCATCGGCAAGCCGCTGAAGGAAGACGCCGGCTTCATTGTGTTCAGCGGCAACCTGTTCGACGACGCGATCATGAAGACGAGCGTGATCGACGAGGAGTTCCGGCGCCGCTTCCTGTCAAACCCGAAAGACCCCGAGGCGTTCGAGGGACGGGCGATCGTGTTCGACGGGCCGGAGGATTATCACCGCCGGATCGACGACCCGAAGCTCAAGATCGACGAGCACAGCATTCTGTTCATTCGCGGCACGGGGCCGATCGGCTATCCGGGCGGGGCCGAAGTCGTCAACATGCAGCCGCCGGCGGCGCTGATCAAGAAGGGCGTCCACGCGCTTCCGTGCGTTGGCGACGGCCGGCAGTCCGGCACCTCCGGTTCGCCTTCGATCCTCAACGCCTCCCCCGAGGCGGCGGCGGGAGGGGGTTTGGCGCTCATCAGGACTGGCGACCGGGTGCGCATCGATCTCAAGAAGCGCTCGGCCAATATCCTGATCTCGGACGCCGAGCTCAATGAGCGCCGCGCAGCGCTCGCTGAGCACGGGGGCTACCAGTATCCGGAGAGCCAGACGCCGTGGCAGCAGATCCAGCGCGAGATGGTGGCCCAGTTCGACGAGGGCATGGTGCTCAAACCCGCGGTCCACTACCAGCGCCTGGCGCAGACGATGGGCGTGCCCAGGGATAATCATTGACCAACTTCACCGAGCCCACTGCGGGCGAGCCGGCCCGCGAATCCGCGCGGCCTCTGCGCGAAAGGTTCGAGGATCTTGCGTGGGAGTTGGCGGCGGCGGCTGGTCCGAACGGTCGCGAAGTGACGAAAGAGGAAATTGATGCGCTATGGGGGCACGAGGATATGACGACAGCGCCGACGACCCAGCCCATCGGCCCCCTCGTCGACGCTCACCCCGCCAAGCGGCCCGGGCGGATCACGCTCCAAGGGCGGTGGGTCACGCTCGCGCCACTCGACCCGGACAAGCACGCCGCTGCTCTCTTCGAAGGCTCGAATGGCGACGCGGCGCGGGAGAGCGTCTGGAATTATCTGTTCGACGGGCCTTATCGCAGTCTCGACGACTTTCGTTCGAACATCGAGCTCAAGGCGCGTTCCGCCGACCCTCTGTTTTTCGCCGTCGTCGACAATTCTTCGGGGCGCGCGGTCGGCTATCAGACGCTGATGCGCATCGACGCGGCCAATCGGGTCATCGAGGTTGGCAACATCATGTACACGCCGGCGATGCAGCGGACCGCCGGCGCGACCGAGGCCCAATATCTATTCGCGAGATACGTCTTCGATGAGCTCGGCTATCGCCGCTACGAGTGGAAGTGCAACAACCTCAACGCGCCTTCGAAGCGCGCGGCGAAGCGGTTCGGCTTTTCCTTCGAGGGTGTCTTTCGCCAGCACATGATCGTCAAGGGCCGCAATCGCGACACGGCGTGGTTCGCGATGCTCGACGGCGAGTGGCCGGCGCGCAAGGCGGCCTACGAACGCTGGCTGGCGCCCGAGAATTTCGACGCCGCCGGCAGGCAAAACCTCAGACTTTCCGACCTTATGCCGGAGCCCGCGCAATGACCCTGACGACCGCCCAGAAGCGCGCCCGTTTCGCTGAACTGCACCGCGCGCCCGGCTGCTTCGTGATGCCGAACCCGTTCGACGTCGGCTCGGCGAAATATCTCGCCTCTCTCGGCTTCCCCGCGCTCGCGAGCACGAGCGCCGGCATGGCGTTCGCGGCGGGGCTCGCCGACGGCGCGGTCACCCGGTCCTATACGCTCAAGCACATCGGCGAGCTTGCGGGCGCAACCGACCTGCCGCTCAACGCCGACTTCGAGGCTGGCTTCGCCCGCGACGCCGAAGGCGTGCACGAGAGCGCTCGCCTGTGCGTCGGCGCCGGCGTCTCCGGTTTCTCGATCGAGGACTACACCGGCGACCCCAGCGCGCCTCTCTACGGTCTCAGCGAAGCAGTCGACCGGCTGCGCGCGGCGCGTGCGGCGATCAACGCGAGCGGCGAGACGGTGCTTTTGACCGCGCGCAGCGAGGCGATCCTGCGTCAGGCCGGAGGCCTCCCCGAGGCGCTGCGCCGCCTCGCCGCTTACGCAGAGGCAGGCGCCGACGTTCTCTACACGCCGTTAGTGAGAACGCCCGAGGAAGTCGCCGAGGTTGTTCGCGTGGCCGGGAAGCTGCCGGTCAACGTGCTCGTCGGCTGGCCGGGCTTCACCCGCCGCCAGCTCGAGGATCTCGGCGTCAAGCGCATCTCGGTCGGCGGTTCGCTCGCCCGGGCTGCTTGGGGCGGCCTCATCCGCGCGGCGACGGACATTGCCGAGCATGGCCGGTTCGACGCGCTCGCCAACCTCCCGACGATGAACGAGATCACCCGGGCGTTCGAGTAGCGCCAGTCAAACCGGCCGCGCTGAAACGGCCGGCCTCCCGGCCATTTCGGCGTCCATTTTGAGCTATTTCAATGGCTTGCGGCGCCATTTCGGACCTCAAAGCGGCTCAACGTCCGCCGAAAGCTGCGTTCGATTTCGCGACTGCCACGTTTTGGGCCCGACGAGGCGGAAAAACGGGGAAAACGAAAGGAATCTTTCGCCAAACGAAACAAGCGGTTTCGTGACACAGGCCGTAAGTCCTTGAGATCATTGAGCACGAAATGGAGGCATTTCGCGGAAGTGTTTGTTTTCAATGATTTGAACGCTTTTTCGCTTCGCCCCGCCGAGGCCCGCAATCTCCACCCGGAGGAGAGGCGCGAGCGTCCTTCTGGAAAACAGTAACGTAGGCCCGCCGGCTGGTCAAGGAGGTGTCAGCTTTTTTTGCCGGCGCTCCGGCCCTCGACCGGGCGGGACTGATGGTTTCCTTGAGATATGGCCAAGTCGATAGCGGCCGGCGCTAACGAATTCGCGATCCCGGACATCATGAAAATTTGCGGCGTGACGGGATGGCGGGGCCAGGCGAGCGACGAGGGCTAAAGCGACCCGGCCCCTAAGCAAGCCCCGCCGGCCTTCTCAAGTCGAGCGTCAGCGGAAACTCGGGATGGGGCGTTTCGGGCGGCGGCTCGTAGGCGCCGGGGGTGTGGCCGCGCGCCTCGAAGCGCGCCAGGCGCCGCGCCTCCGCTTCGTTGCTGTTGACCGGGAACGTGTCGTAGCTGCGCCCGCCCGGATGGGCGACGTGATAGACGCAGCCGCCGAGCGCCCGCCCGCTCCAGGCGTCGAAAATGTCGAGAACCAGCGGCGCCTGGACCGGCACTGTCGGATGCATCGCCATCGCCGGCTTCCAGGCCTTGTAGCGCACCGCGCCGACCGCGACGCCCCCGGTCGCCGTCCCGCGCAACGGCACGCGGCGCCGGTTGCAGGCGACGATGTAGCGTTCCGGATCCGAGGTCGTGAGCTTGACCTGCACCCGCTCGGTCGAGGAGTCGGTGTAGCGCGCCGTTCCGCCAATCGCGCCGGTCTCGCCCAGCACATGCCAGGGCTCCAGCGCCTGGCGCAGTTCGAGCTTGACGCCCTCGTATTCGACCTCGCCGCAGAACGGGAAGCGGAACTCGGCCTGCGCCTCGTACCAGTCGGAGCGAAAGGCCAGCCCATGCGCCTTGAGATCGGCGAGCACGTCGAGCAGGTCCTCCCAGACGAAGTGCGGCAGCATGAACCGGTCGTGCAGCGACGATCCCCAGCGCGGCAGCGCTCCGTCGAGCGGATCGCGCCAAAGCCGCGAGAGAATCGCCCGGATGAGCAATTGCTGGGCGAGGCTCATGCGCGGGTCGGGCGGCATCTCGAAGCCGCGGAACTCGATGAGGCCGAGACGGCCGGTCGGGCCGTCGGGCGAATAGAGCTTGTCGACGCAGATTTCCGCCCGATGGGTGTTGCCGGTGACGTCGGTGAGAAGATTGCGCATCAGGCGATCGAGCAGCCACGGCCGCGGGGTCTGGCCCTTTCCGGGTGGCGGGATCTGGGCGAGCGCGATCTCCAGTTCGTAAAGGCTGTCGTGGCGCGCTTCGTCGACGCGCGGCGCCTGGCTGGTCGGACCGATGAACAGGCCGGAGAAGAAATAGCTGAGGCTCGGATGCCTGAGCCAATGGATGACGAGGCTTTTCAACAGGTCCGGACGCCTGAGGAACGGACTGTCGAGCGGCGTCGCCCCGCCGACGACGACGTGATTGCCGCCGCCGGTGCCGGAATGCTTGCCGTCGATCATGAATTTGTCGGCGCCGAGGCGCGCGAGCCGCGCTTCTTGGTAGATCGCCTCGGTCGTGGCGACGCATTCGCGCCAGCTGGACGAGGGATGGATATTGACCTCGATCACGCCGGGATCCGGCGCGACGCGAATGACGTTCATGCGCGGATCGGCCGGGGGCGGGTAGCCCTCGATCTGCACCGGCAGGCCGACTTGTTCGGCCGCCGCCTCGGCGGCGGCGACGAGCTCGAGATAATCCTCGAGCCGCTCGACCGGCGGCAGGAAGACGCAGAGATGCCCGTCGCGCGCCTCGACCGTCACCGCGGTGCGGACGGCGCCGTCGATGTCGCCGAGCCGCTGCTCGACCCGCTCCTGCTGGCCCGCCTCCGTCGCGGCGAATGAGGCGACCCGCTGGGCGTGCTCGCGCGGATCGTGAAAATCCGGCAGCGGCCCGCGGGGCTCGGTCGGATCGGCCTCGACGATATAGGGAAAGGAGGCGGGAGGAACGTAGGGCAGCGCGCCCAAGGGCAGGCGATAGCCGACCGGGCTGTCGCCGGGAACCAGGTGGAGCGCGCCGCGGCGGGTCTTCCATTTCTCACTGCGCCAGCGATGCGCGTCCGCCTTTGCCTGCCAGCGCTGGACCGGCAGCACGTATCCGGACGGCTCGGTCAGACCGCGCGAGAAAACGCGGGCGATCCGGTGGCGCTCCTCAGGGTCCTTGAGCTTGGAGTTCTCCGGCGAGACGTTCGGCGGCAGGTTCGCCTCTTTCACGATCCACTCGGCCGGGTCTTCGTAGGCCGGCGCGACGTAGTCGGAGGCGACGCCGAGCTCGGAGGCAATCGCGCCGAGCAGCGTCTGCGCCTTCTCGCTCGTAGCCCCGGTTTCGACACCCTCAACCGCGATGCTTTTTGGGTTTTGCCAGATCGGCTTGCCGTCGCGGCGCCAATAGAGCGAAAAGGTCCAGCGCGGCAGGGACTCGCCGGGATACCATTTGCCCTGCCCGTAATGCAGGAACCCGCCCGGCGCGAAGCGGTCGCGCAGGCGCCGAACGAGGCGGTCGGCGAGCGCGCGCTTGGTCGGGCCGACGGCGTCGGTGTTCCACTCGCCCGATTCGAAATCATCGATCGAGACGAAGGTCGGCTCGCCGCCCATGGTGAGCCGGACGTCGTCGGCGACCAGCTTCCTGTCGACCTCCTCGCCGAGAGCGTCGAGCGCTTTCCAGGCCTCTTCCGAATAGGGCTTGGTGATGCGCGGATGCTCGGCGACCCGTTTGACCCGCATTTCGAAGTTGAAATCGACGTTGGCGAAACTCGCCAGGCCCGAAATCGGCGCGGCGTTGCGATAGTGCGGCGTCGCGGCGAGCGGAATATGGCTTTCCCCCGTCAGCAGGCCTGAGGTGGGGTCGAGCCCGATCCAGCCGGCGCCCGGAAGATAGACCTCGGCCCACGCGTGGAGGTCGGTGAAATCGTGGTCGGTGCCGGGCGGCCCGTCGAGGGAGACAAGGTCGGGCTTGAGCTGGATGAGATAGCCGGACACGAACCGGGCGGCGAAGCCCAGGTTGCGCAGGATCTGGACCAGAAGCCAGCTCGAATCGCGGCACGAGCCGGACGCGCGCTCGAATGTCTCTTCCGGGCTTTGCACCCCCGGCTCCATCCGGATGAGATACTTGATCTCGCGCGAAAGGCGGCTGTTGAGATCGACTACGAAATCGACCGTGCGCTTGGGCGTTCGATCGATCCGGTTCAAGAAAGCCGCGAGCTCCGGCCCCACGGGCTCAGGCGTGCGGTAGATGACGAGATCGGGCCTCAGGTCCTCGCCGTATTCGAACGGCCAAATCTCCGCGCTCTCCTCGACGAAGAAGTCGAACGGATTGTAGACCGTCATGTCGGCGACGACGTCGACTTCGATCTTCAGTTCGTTGACCAGTTCGGGGAAGACGTAGCGGGCGAGCCAGTTGCCGTAGGGGTCCTGCTGGTGGTTCACGAAATGGTCGGCAGGCGTCACTTTCAAGGAATGCGAAATCACCCGCGTCCGGCTGTGAGGCGCGGGCCTGAGGCGGATGATCTGCGGGCCGAGCGAAACCGGCCGGTCATATTTGTAATGCGTCAGGTGATGGATGGCGGCTCGGATCGACATGGCTCGGGCGCGGACTCATGATGGATCGAAAGACCCTTTCATAATCTGCTGCGCCGCACAATCGCCTAGCCTGCAGCCGCTCGATGGCCCGACGGGAGACGGGCGTCCTTCCGCCGCTCTATCGAGGGTGACGAGAGCGCGGTCAGCGCGCGCCTACAATGCGGCGCCGGTCTCGTCGGCCGCAATTTCAGCCCGGCGCGGATCGCCCGCAAAGCCGCAGGCCGCGAGCGTCTCGAGCATATGCGGCGGCGCGGGCGCCTCAACCTCGATCGGCGGCTTCGACTTCGAGAGCGGCACGATGACCCTGCGCGCGAGCAATTGCAGGGGAAGCTCGGCGCGCGTTCCGTAAATCGCATCGCCGAGGATCGGCCAGCCCTCAGCCGCGCAATGGACCCTGAGTTGGTGGGTGCGTCCCGTCTGCGGCTTAAGTTCGAGCCAGGCGATCGGCGCGCCGCGCCAAATACCGCGGCCCTTGACTTGCCAGAGGGTCAGCGCCTTTTGCCCGTTCGGATCGACCTTCATCCACCAGCCGCGCTTGTCGTCGAGCCGGCCGAGCGGCAGGTCGATCGCGCCCTCCTCGCCCTCCGGCGCGCCGGCGACGATCGCCCAATAGGTTTTGCCGATCTTGCCTTGCTTGAACAGGAGCCCCAATGTCTCCAGCGCCTTATGATGGCGGCCGAGAATGAGGCAGCCGGCGGTCTCGCGGTCGAGCCGATGGGCGAGGGCCGGGTTTCGCGGCAGTCCGAACCTGAGCGCGGCGAAATCGTCCTCGAGGCTTGACCCGCCTTTCGGGCCGCGGTGGACCGCGACGCCCGCCGGCTTGTCGAGCACCAGCATCAGTCCGTCGCGATAAAGGAGCCGCGCTCTTGTTTCTTCCGGCGTCATGGGTTGAGTGGTATGCCAACCGGGCCGCCCGCGCATAGGGGCGGCGTCACGAGGTTTTTTCACGTTGGACGAGGACGACGAGAAGAAGGCGAAATCGGGCCTCATGCGCCGCTGGTTCGGCGGCGCTGACGTGGCGACCGCGCCGCCCGCCGAACCGCCGCCGTCCGCCGCCGCTCTGGGCGCCGCGGAGCCGAAGCCGAGCTGGGTTCAGCGGCTGCGATCGGGCCTCTCGCGCTCGTCGTCGAACATTGCGCGGGGCGTCGCCGACATCTTCACCAAGCGCAAGCTCGACGCCGCTTCGCTCGACGATCTCGAGGACGTTCTCATCCAGGCCGACCTCGGTCTCGGCGCGGCGGCGCGCATCCGCGAGGCCGTCGCCCGCGGGCGCTACGAGCGCGGGATCAATCCCGACGAGGTCAAGCGGATCCTCGCGGCCGAGATCGAGCGGTCGCTCGCCCCCGTCGCTCGCCCGCTCGCGATCGAACCGGATAAGCGCCCATTCGTTATCCTCGTCGTCGGAGTCAACGGCTCCGGCAAGACGACGACGATCGGC
>PLUH01000117.1:0-180 GCA_003164825.1 Hyphomicrobiales bacterium | reverse complement strand
GGGCTCGCCTTCGACGCGCTGGCCAAAGCCCGCGAGCTTGGCGTCGACATTGTACTGATGGACACCGCGGGGCGATTGCAGAATCGCACCGAGCTGATGAGCGAGCTGGAAAAGATCATCCGGGTGATGAGGAAGATCGACCCCGAGGCGCCGCATGCGGTGCTGCTCGTGCTCGACGCC
>PLUH01000354.1 GCA_003164825.1 Hyphomicrobiales bacterium | reverse complement strand
TTGGCGCAGACGCAGGTCTGGCCCATGTTGCGGAATTTGGATTGGATCGCGCCCTCGACGGCGGCGTCGACATGGGCGTCGTCGAAGACGATGAACGGCGCGTTGCCGCCGAGCTCGAGCCCCACTTTCTTCACCGTTCCCGCCGCCTGGCGCATGAGCAGCTTGCCGACCTCGGTCGAGCCGGTGAAGCCGATGAAGCGCACCGAGGAATGCTCGCACATCGCCTTGCCGATCGCGGGCGCGTCCCCGGTCAGGAGGTTGAGCACGCCGGCGGGTATGCCGGCGCGCAGCGCCAATTCCCCGAGCGCGAGCGCGGTCAGCGGCGTCTCCGGCGCGGGCTTGGCGACCACCGTGCAGCCGACCGCGAGCGCCGGCGCGACCTTGCGGGTGATCATGGCGGCGGGAAAGTTCCACGGCGTGATCGCCGCCACGACGCCGATCGGCTGCCTGATCACGACGATGCGCGAATCGGCGCGGAAGGTCGGATTGACCTCGCCATAGATGCGCTTGGCCTCCTCGCCGAAGAATTCGATGTATGAGGCAGCGTAATCGACCTCGCCGCGCGCTTCGGCGAGGGGCTTGCCCTGCTCGCTGGTCATGATCAGGGCGATGTCGTCGCGATTGGCGATGATAAGGTCGAACCAGCGGCGCAAAATCTGGGCGCGCTCTTTCGGCAGCGCCTTCGCCCAGGGTGTGAAGGCGCGCGCCGCCGCCTCGATGGCGCCCACCGCCTCGGCATGGCCAAAGCGCGGAACCTTGGCGATGAGTTCGCCGGTCGCCGGATTGTCGATCGGATCGACCCCCGCGCCGACCCATTTGCCATCGACCAGGCATTGGCTCTTGAGCAGGGTGGGATCGGCGAGTTTCATGAGGGCCTCCGGGGATTGGAGGCTATATAGGAGGGGGCGCGGACGATCGCGAGATCGGGTTTACTGCCAACCGCCCGTCCAGCGGAAAATCTGCGATGTTTCGACGCGGTCCGTGTCGAAATTGGCTTCCCTCGTTCGTCTCTGTTTATTCGAGCTCGGGTGGACGCGCCTCATGGCCACGCTGGTCTGATCGGCGCATCCCAAGCCCAATCGAATTGCAGGGAGTGGAACGCCATGACAACCGACCTTTGGTACCTCGCCTTGACGGCAATGCTTACGGCGGCGCTGTGGATTCCGTATATCGCCTGCCAGGTGATGACGAACGGCCCCCTGTCGGGGGAAAACTACGTGAACCCCGCGCCCCGCCCCGTCCCGTTGTGGGGTCAGCGCGCTCACCGCGCTTATCTCAACGCCATCGAATCCTTCGCCCCCTTCGCCGCCCTGGTGATTGTTGTTCAGGTCGCCGGAAAGGCCAACGGGATGACGGCATTCTGGGCGATGAGTTATTTCTGGCTCAGATTGGCGCACGCCGTCGTCTATTGGGCGGCTATCCCTTACCTGAGAACCGTGCTTTTCACCCTGGGCTTCGTCTGCGTCGTGGGACTCTTTTGGGAGGCGATCAAGTAATCGCTCACAAATGGCCTGGGACGGACGTCGTATACAGATACGACAAGGAAAAAATTCTAGGCAATACAACCGCACTGGTGTAGACGCGTCTCCGCTGTAACAACCGTGGGTAAAAAGTAAATGTTACATTGCGGCAACAGCACGTCAAAATCTGCAATCGAATTTGTCTTTTCTTTGACAAGGTAAACGATCCGGACCTACCGTGTCCGAATAAGGGAAGAGGTCGAATCACGACAAGCTAAATCCATATCGAGATTGGGGGAGGCGAAGATGGGGGTTGCGAGCTCCTTCGCGCGCCGGAATATCCGCGGATGCGCGCCGCTAATGACGGTCGTTGCGTTGTGCATGGCTGCCGCGCCGCCCGCGCTTGCGGGAACGACCATGCCGAACCCGCCGCCCGCGTCGAGCCCGGTGACGTTTCCCCAGTTGCCGTCGCCGGTCGGCATCCAATGCAACACGCAACTCGACACGGCGATCAACGCTGCCGACTACGCCGGCCTGTTATCGGAAGCCACCGGCCTCGCCACAAACGTCCTCGCCTTTGGGTCCGCTGAGACCGCCGCTCAAACCAGCTTTGGTGCGTTCACGGATCAAGCCTTGGCTTTCGGCGTCATGGAGGGATTTGGTCTGCCATCTCCAGGAAACTCGGCCGGCACCCTCGGCGCAACTGACGGCGGGCTCGCCGCCGGGGTGTTGGCGGGGGCAGCAGAGGGGTCAGGCCTCGCGTACGCCAATGCGCTTCTCGGCCTCGCGTCACAGGCGACCGGGGTTGCCTCCCAAACGACGGCCAATACCTACCGCACCGCCGAATTAGGCTTGCCCGGCTGCAACAATCAATACATCGGCACCCAGTCGATCGGCGTCGGCGTAGGGAACACTGCGCTCAACGTGACAAGCGGCGAATCGATCTTCGCCGGCAACGTGTACGTGGGCAAGAACGGAACCGACAACGGCAACGTCTACGCCAGTCAGTTTCAAGCCACGCAAGGCATCTCCGCCGACGGCGGAGCGATCACGCTGGGCAACCCTGACCTCACGACCTACGCGACAGGCATCAACATCGGCGGCGGAGCGGTCGCAGGCGCTGGCGCAGGCGGCGCCCAGGCGACGACCGGCGCCGTCAGCGCGGTCGCGATCGGCGACGGCGCTAACGCCGCTGGCGCAGGATCGACCGCCCTCGGCTTTGGCGCGAACTCTGCCGCCCCCTACACCACTGCCGTTGGCCCAGGAGCGACCGTAGACTCTGGGGCGGGGCCGGGTTCGTTCGCAGGCGGTACGTCGACTGTCGTCGCCGGAGCCGGCGCGGTCGCGATCGGCGGGTTGAACATGGCGGACGGCAACGGCGCTGTCGCCATTGGCGATCCGAACTTTGCGACAGGCACTGGGGCGGTCGCAGTCGGCGCCAACAACGCAGCGACTGGGGCCGGGGCTATTGCAACCGGCGACCTCAACATCGCAGGTGGTCAGGGCGCGACCGCGGCCGGAGACGGCAATACCGCGATGGATCAGGGCGCGACGGCGCTCGGCAACGCGAATTCGGCAACCGGACTCGGCGCGTTCGCGATCGGTGACACGAACACCGCAACTGGCCAGGCGGCCATCGCCGGGGGACAAGGCTCGACCGCGACCGGCGCCGGCACGATCGCTCTCGGCCAGACAGCAACGGCGTCGGCCGTCAACGCGATTTCGATCGGCGCGAATTCGGCGGCTTCGGGGACCGACTCTGCGGCGGTCGGCCCTCACGCAACGGCATCCGGCGCCAGCTCCTCGGCCTATGGCGACACCGCGACCGCGAGCGGGGCCAAATCTTCGGCCTACGGCGTGAACTCGGTTGCGAGCGGCGCCAATTCGGCCGCCTTCGCGGCCAATTCCGTCGCCAGCGGTTTCGATTCGATCGCCGCCGGCGAAAATGCCGAGGCGGTCGCCAGCCGATCCTCGGCCTTTGGCGTCAACGCGCTTGCCGGCGGAGTCAACTCGATCGCCGCCGGCGACAACGCCACCGCGGTCCAAACCAATTCGTCCGCCTTCGGCGTAAACGCCTTGGCGGCCGGCCGGAATTCGACCGCCGGAGGCGCGAACGCCAAGGCGATCGGCGCGAACTCGGTCGCCTACGGCGTCTACGCGCTCGCGATCCCTGAGCTGACGACTGCGGTCGGACCAGGCGCGACGGTCGCCGCCGCGGCCGGCGCCGGCTCCTTCGCCGGCGGCACTTCGACCGTCCTGAGCGGCGTCGGCGCAGTGGCGATCGGCAATCTCAACCAGGCCACCGGCGACGGCGCAGTGGCGATCGGCGATCCGAACATTGCGGCGGGCACTGGGGGGTCGCCGTCGGTCAAAACAACGTGGCCGCAGGACCGGGCGCAGTCGCCTCGGGTAACGCGAACCTCGCCGCGGGACGCGGCGCGGTCGCGCTTGGCGATGGCAACGCCGCCGTGGGGCAGGCGGCGATCGCGCAGGGTCAGGGCTCGAGCGCGATCGGCGCAGGCGCGACGGCCATCGGCCAATCGGCCAATGCGCTTGCCAACAACGCGATCGCCGTCGGCTCCGGCGCGGGCGCTACTGGCCCGGCCTCGACGTCGGTCGGCAGCAATGCCCAGGCGACGCAAGCGAACGCGTCGGCGTACGGAGCCGGCGCCGCGGCTTTCGCTCCGAACTCGACCGCAATCGGCGCTGGGTCCTCGGTCACCGGCAGCGGCGTCAGCTCGACCGCAATCGGGACCGGTGCAACCACCTCGGTGCCGCATAACATCGTCCTCGGGACCGTGAGCGAGACGACCACGATCCCCGGGATCTCCAGCGATCTCAGCCAATTCCGCCAGAGCGGCCTCCTGGGCGTCGTAACGACCGATCAGTTCGGCAATCTCGCCTCTGACGGCGGCGCTCTTTACCGGGAGAATGCCTCGATCAAGGCTGGCGCGGCGGTCGCGATGGCGCTGTCCGATCCGATTCTCACCGAGAACCAGCAGTTCGGACTCAAGATGAGCGTTGGGGGCTTCGACGGCGCGACCGCGGTCGGGCTCAGCGCGGCTGGCGTGGTTGCGCGCAAGATATTCACCCAGTACGACTCGCTCACTGTCTCAGCCGCGGGCGGCTTTGGCCAAGCCTCGGTCAGCGGTTACAGCAAGGACACTTTCGGCGTCCGCGGCAGCGTCCAGTTTGCGTGGTAAAGCACGACGTCGCGGCGGCTCGCCCATCCGATCTCTGGGGCGAAAGCCCGGCGAGCACGCGCCGGCTCGCGGGCGAGTTTCGCCCTGGATCTTGATGTCGGCGCTCGCATTGGCGCTTGGTTCCGGTGGAACGGCGAGCGCGCAAACGAAACCGAAAGCGCCCGTAAGCGCCGCGCCCCAGGCCAACCCTCCGCCTTCGTCGGCGCAGTCCCCGCAAGCCAATCGAGCCTCCGTCGACCTTCTGGTCCCGAACACCAACGGGCTCGCCATTCTGATCGACAACGCGATCGTGGCGCTGAGCCAAGCCAATGTCACCGGCAACTATGGCGTGCTTCACGACCTCGGCTCGCCCGACTTCCAGAAACTCAACTCGCCCCAACATCTCGCCGATGTTTTCGCAGGCCTGCGCCAGCAGAGCCTCAACATGACCCCACTGGTGCTGTTCCAGCCGAGACTTCTGCACCCGGCGGCGATCGACGGAAAAGGGATCTTGCGGATCACCGGCTTTTACGAGACTCAGCCGCTTCAAGTCCATTTCAATCTGGGGTTTCAGGCGGTCGACGGCGCTTGGCGCTTGTATGAAATCGCCGTCTGGGCGGCGCAGGCATAGGGAGATTCCTGGCGGCTTGTGGCGTGAGAGAGATTGCGCCTCACCGCTCCCGCATCGCCTTTGAGGCGACTTCGACCAGGGGGGCGAAGAGGTATTCGAGCATCCGGCGATGGCCGGTCTTGAGCTCGACGGTGACCGCCATGCCGGAGGTGAGCGGTTCGGCAACGCCGTCGACCGTAATCGTCGCGGCGTCCGGCTTGAGCACGACCGGGAACACAAGGTTCTGGGTCCGCTCGCCGCCGGCAAAGCCGGCCGCCGCCGAGACCCGGGCGGGATCGCCCTCGATCGCTTGGGCGTCGGGCTCGGGAATCGCGTCCTTGGCGATGCGGACGACGTGGGCGTGAATCGCTCCGTAGCGCGTATAGGGGAAGGATTCGACCTTGACTGCCGCCTCCTGGCCGACGCTGACGAAGCCGATGTCGCGGTTGCGCACGTAAGCCTCGATCTCGAGCCCCGAATCCTCCGGCACGATGCGCATGACCTCCTGGCCGCTGGCGACAACCTGGCCGACATTGGTGATGATCGACGATTGCACGCGGCCCGCGATCGGCGCTCTCAGCGTCAGGCGATCGAGCTCGGCCTGGGCCTTGGCGAAGCGCTGCTCGACATCCTCGACCCGCCGCTCGGCGTCATCGAGCTTCTCGGCGTCATCGGCGACGAAGGCCTGGAGGGCCTTGTCGGCGTCGCGGGAGATGACTTCGAGTCCGGCGGAGAGCGAAGCGAGTTCTTGCTCCTGCTTCGCCTGCTGGGTGATCTGGTATTGCAGCGTTTCGGTCGCGTCGATGACCGCGGCCTTGGCCCCGGCCTTCTCCTCGACCAGCTTCGTGCGCATGTCGACGCGCTCCTTGAGGGTCGCGACCAGGTTCCTCTGGGTCGCGATGGTCTCGCCGAGCTTGTCCCGCTCGGCGGTCTTTTGCGCCCCCTCGGCGGCGAACGAGGCTTGGGTCGCGGCCAATTGCCCGAGATCGGCGGCGAGAACCTGCTCCTCGCGCTCGCGCAAGCCCGGCGCGACGCCGTCGGGCCAGTCGATTCTCGGCGGCGAATCGAAAGTGTGCGCTTGCGCCGCAACAAGCGCGGCCTTGCGGCGCAGGATTTCCGCCCGTGTAGAGGAAAGTTCGGCGCGCGCCCCCTCGACATCGGCCTCGGCGCTCGCACGGTCGAGCTCGATCAGCACGTCGCCCGCCTTGACGAGGGAGCCATTGGCGACGCGAATGTCTTCGACCCTGCCGGTCTCCAACGGCTCGACGACCTTGACCCGCCCGGTCGGCTGGAACTTGCCCTGCGCGGCGGCGACGATGTCGACGCGGCCGAGATAGGCCCACACGAGGGCCGCCAAGACAAAGGCGCAGATGGTCCACAGGAACGCGACATGGACCGGCGACGGCGGCGTCTCGAGGATCTCGAGCGCCGGCGCCAGGAATTCGCGGTCGCTGAGATTCGCCCCCGGCGTCCTGAGCCGCGCCAGCGCGCGCAAGGCCGCGGGCTTGGCGGCGGGCCGCACCGGGTCTGCCGGCGTGACCGCGCGGATTGCGGTCATGCGGCGATCTCCGCCGGCTGACTCTGGAGGCCCCAGAGATAAGCATAGAGGCCGCCGGGACGGCGTATGAGCTCGTCGTGCGTCCCAATTTCGACGATCCGGCCATCCGCCATGCAGACGATGCGGTCGCAGCCGCGTACAGCAGCCAGGCGGTGGGCGATGATGATGACGGTGCGGCCCTTGACGATGCGGCGCATGTTGCGCTGAACGATCCGCTCGCTGTCGTAATCGAGCGCCGAGGTCGCCTCGTCGAGAATGAGAATGCGCGGATTGGTCGCCAGCGCCCGGGCGATGGCGATGCGCTGACGCTGGCCACCGGAGAGATTGGCGCCGCGCTCCTCGATCATCGTGTCATAGCCTTGCGCCAACTTGTCGATGAACTCCTCGGCGCCGGCGAGGCGGGCGATCTCGATCACCCGCGCCCGCGCCATCGCCGGATTGGCGAAAGCGATGTTCTCGTGAATGGTGCGGTTGAACAGCAGGTTCTCCTGCAGCACGACGCCGATGTGGCCCCTGAGCCACCCCGGATCGACATGGCTGAGATCCGCGCCGTCGAGCAGCACCTGGCCCTCGCCCGGCAGATAAAGACGCTGGATGAGCTTGGTCAGGGTCGATTTGCCGGAGCCGGAGGGGCCGACGATGCCGATCGTCTCGCCGGCCCGGATGGCGAGCGAAATCTCCTTCAGCGCTTCCGGCGCGCCCGGCCGGTAGCGGAAGCTGACGCGGCTGAATTCGATCGCGCCGCGCGGCGTCGGCGGCAAAAGACGCGTCGCGGGCGAGGATTCGGGGCTTGCGTTGAGGATGTCGCCCAGGCGTTCGATCGAGATCTGCACCTGCTGGAAATCCTGCCAGATCTGCGACAGCCGCAGGATCGGCTGGATCGCCTGCGAGGCGATCATGTTGAAGGCGACGAGAGCGCCGACGGTGAGCTCGCCGTCGATGACCGCCTTGGCGCCGAACAGAAGCAGCGCCGCGGTGGTCAGCTTGCTGACATATTGGATCGCGAGCTGCCCGCCCGAGCCCAGCATCGCGGCGGCAAAGCTCGTCTTGACGTAAGCTGCGAGCTTCTCCTCCCACTGCGCGCGCATGATCGGCTCGACCGCCGCCGCTTTGACCGTGTTGACGCCGACGATCGTCTCGACCAGGAACTGCTGGCTCGCCGCGCCGCGATTGAATTTCTCGCCGACGAGCTCGCGTAAGGGGGGCCGGACGGAAAAGCCGATCAGGAGATAGAACGGAATCCCGGCGAGCACGATCAGGGTCAGCGGCCAGGAATAGGCGAACAGCACGGCGATGAACACGAAGGCGAACAGCAGGTCGATCGCCGAGAACAGGGCCTGTCCGGTGAGGAAGCTGCGGATCGTTTCCAGTTCCCGCACCCGCGCCACCGTCTGCCCGGTCGACCGGGTCTCGAAATAGGCGACCGGCAGGCGCAGGAGGTGCGCAAACAGCCGCTGGCCGAGCTCGACGTCGATCCGATTGGTGGTGTGCGAGAGCGCATAGGTGCGCAGGTACTGCAGCGCCACGTCGAACAACCCGACGATGACGAGCCCGCCGACAAGCACGAACAGGGTCTCGTAGCCTCGATGGGTCAGCACCTTGTCGACGACCACCTGGAAGAACAGCGGCGTGGTCAGGGCGAAAATCTGCACGAACAGCGACGCCGCGAGCACATGGCCGAGCGGACGGCGATAGCGCCAGATGGTGGGCAGGAACCAGCGCATGCCGAACAGGCGCGGATCGACGCCAGCGCCGATCCGGCGGGCGATGAGCAGCGCCTGCCCGCCGATGTCGCGCGCGACGTCCTCGATCGGCGCCTCGTGGGCGGCGTGGCTGATCGGATCGACAAGCCGGCAGAGACCCGACGGATTGCGCCCGCCGAACACCATGAGCGCGCCGCTCGCCGTCCGCACGATTGCCGGAGCGGGCAGCATCGCCAGCCGCTCGGCAGTCACCTTGCCGACCAGCCGGGCCTTGAGTCCGACGATCCGGGCGGCGCGAATGAGGTCGGATTCGTCGGCCTCGCGGTCACCAAGCGCCAGTTCGCGCGCGAGCTGCACCGGGTCGGCGCCGATGCGGTAATAGGCCGCGATCCCGCACAAGGCGCGCAGGCCCGCGTCCAGCGGCGTCGCCTCGCTTACGGGTGGCGCAGTCTCCATCATCGACGCTTCACGCCTTTCTCGCGCGCCGCTCCAGGGCGCAAAAGACATTCGCCGTGGCGCCCGCCGCGCGCCGCGCCGATAGCCGCGCTCGGCCTGAACCGTCATTGCGAGGAGCGGAGCGACGAAGCAATCCAGAGATCACAGGGCGGGCCCCTGGCGCTGGATTGCTTCGCTTCGCTCG
>PLUH01000059.1 GCA_003164825.1 Hyphomicrobiales bacterium | reverse complement strand
GCTGCCGGCGTCGGCCTCCGACCGCGGCCAGGCGGGATGGCTTTCGAGCCTGCTCGCGGCCGCTTCCCGCGACGAGCCGGCGGCCGCCACGCCCAAAGCGGCGGAGACGCTCGACGCGCTGGCGCTGGAAATCTCCGGCCTCATCGACAATGCGGCGGCGGTCGAGATGTGGGATCGGTGGCGAAGGGGAGACACCGCCGCCGTCTCCCGCCGCCTCTACACCGAGGCCGGCCAGCAGGCGTTCGACGAGATCCGGCGCCGCTATCGAGCCGACCCGCTGTTCCGCGATACGACGACGCGGTACATGCAGGAGTTCGAGCGTCTGTTGGCGAAGGTCAGCCAGAGCGACCGCGACGGCTCGCAATGGCGGGCCTATCTCCTGTCCAACACCGGCAAGGTCTATACGATCCTCGCCCACGCCTCCGGCCGGCTTGGCTAGCGCAGCGCTCCCCTCTCTCCCCGCGGGCCGGGAGAAGGAATCGGCGCAAGCCGCGCCTGCCTCCCACGGCGCTCAGACGACCTCGTCCGGGGCGAGCGCGCAGGCGCAGGCGGGGTCGATCTCGATTTGCGCTGTCGAATGGCCGATGCGGAACCCATCGGCCAAATCCTCCGCCAGCCGATGCAGGAAATCGTCGCCGGGGTGGCCCCCGGGCATGACCAGATGGCACGTGAGGGCGACTTCCGTCGTGCTCATCGCCCAGATGTGCAGGTCATGAACGCTGGCCACGCCGGGCTGGCCGGCAAGGAACGCCCGCACCGCCGCGGGATCGATGCGAGAAGGCGCCGCCGCCATCGCCATGCCAAGCGCATCGCGCAGGAGACCCCAGGTCGCCCAGACGATCACGG
The DNA here is from genome assembly GCA_003164825.1 of Hyphomicrobiales bacterium. Classification (GTDB taxonomy): domain Bacteria; phylum Pseudomonadota; class Alphaproteobacteria; order Rhizobiales; family Beijerinckiaceae; genus Roseiarcus. The sequence continues at coordinate 12,401 of PLUH01000059.1, read as the reverse complement.
CGTTGATGATCAGGCTGACGACCGGATCGAGCCACAGCCATCCGCTTAACGTGATCACAAAACCGGCGGCGACGACGCCAGCCGACGCCAGCGCATCCGAAGCCATATGGACGAACGCGCCGCGCAGGTTGATGTCGCGTTTGCCGCCGGCGAACAGCCAGGCGGTAAGGCCATTGATCACGATCCCGACCGCGGCGACGATCATCACTGTTTTTCCCGCGACCGGTTCCGGCGCTCCGAGCCTCCTGATCGCTTCCCACGAGATCGCCCCGACAATCACCAGCAGGAACGCGGCGTTGAACAGCGCCGCGAGAATGGACGAGCCGCGCAGGCCGTAAGTGAACCGGGCGGTGGGCGTCCGCTTCACCAGTTCGCTCGCCAGCCACGCGACCGCCAGAGCCAGCACGTCGCTGACATTGTGGCCTGCGTCGGCCAGCAAGGCGACGGAGTTGCTCAAGATTCCGAAGATCGCCTCGACGATCACGAACCCAAGGTTGAGAGCAATGCCGATCGCGAAGGCCCTGCCGAAACTCGCCGGCGCGTGACCATGTCCATGAGCCTCTCCGTGATCGTGGGCGTGAGCGCCTTCGGGCGCGTTCATGGGCGACCCCCGTTCGCTTCGGCGCGTGGCGACGCCCTTCCCCGGATCGGGTTCCTAAGCGCGTTTGCAGTTGGGTGTGACGCGTTCCCCACCGACCTCGTCCTGAGGAGCCGCGTAGCGGCCTCGAAGGGCGCTCCAGTAAGCGCCGAACAGGCGTCGCACACTGGAACGTCCTTCGAGACGCGNNTCGGCGCTCCTCAGGACGAGGGCGTGAATCTGTCACAGTGCCATCCGTTCTAAGCGCGGTAGATGTCCTTGTAAGCTTCCCGCAGGGCCGCCTTCTGCACCTTCCCCATCGCGTTGCGCGGCAGCGACTCGACGATGATGACGCGCTTGGGGGCCTTGAACTTGGCCAACCGGCCGCCGAGCGCGGTCAGGATCGCCTGCTCGGTCAGCGCCGCTCCGGGACGCGGGACGACGGCGGCCGTCACGCCCTCGCCGAAATCGGCGTGGGCGACGCCGAACACGGCGCTCTCGAGCACGCCCTCGATGGCGTCGATCTCGCTCTCGACCTCCTTGGGATAGACGTTGAAGCCGCCGGAGATCACCAGGTCCTTCGCGCGGCCGACGATATGGATATAGCCGTCCCGATCGATTCGGGCGAGATCGCCGGTGATGAAATAACCGTCGGCGCGAAACTCCTGCGCCGTCTTCTCCGGCATCCGCCAATAGCCGGCGAACACGTTGGGCCCCTTGACCTCGATGACGCCGACCTCGCCTGCTTGAACCGGCGCGCCGTCATCGGGGTTCGCGATCCGCACGTTTACCCCCGGCAGCGCGAAACCGACCGTCCCCGGCCGGCGTTCGCCGTCATAAGGGTTGGACGTGATCATGTTGGTTTCGGTCATGCCGTAGCGCTCGAGGATCGAAAAGCCGGTCCGCTCGCGCCAGGCGTGGTGAGTCTCGGCGAGCAGCGGCGCCGAACCGGAGACGAAGAGACGCATGTTGGCGCAAGTCCCGCGGTCAAGGCCGGGATGGTCGAGCAGGCGGATATAGAACGTCGGCACCCCCATCATTGACGTCGCTTCGGGCATCGCCGCGATCACCGCGTCCGGATCGAACTTGTTCATGTAGATCATCGTCGCTCCCGCGAGCAGCGCGACATTGACCGCGACGAACAGCCCGTGGGTATGAAAAACCGGCAGCGCGTGAATGAGCCTGTCCGTGGAGGTAAAGCGCCAGCAGTCGATCAGGGTCAGCGCGTTCGACGTCAGATTTTCATGCGTCAGCATCGCGCCTTTCGAACGGCCGGTCGTGCCCGAAGTGTAGAGGATCGCCGCCAGATCGCCGCTCGCGCGCTTAACCGTCTCGAACGCGGCCGGGGCGGCGGCGATCGCCTCAGCGAAGGTTCCATCGCGCTTTACGCCGAGGCTTTCGACCCGCCGCAAGCCGAGCTTCAGCGCGAGCGCTCGAACCGGCTCCGACCACTCGGGCCGGCAGAGAGTGAGCGCAGGTTCGGCGTCGCCGAGAAAATATTCGAGCTCGGCGAGCGTATAGGCGGTGTTCAACGGCAGCAAGACCGCGCCGGCGCGAAGGCACGCAAGCGCGACCACAATCACGTCCGTCGATTTTTCGATCTGCGCCGCGACCCGGTCGCCCGGCCTGACCCCTAGCGTGGCTAGCGCGCCAGCCGCCCGCGCGGAGCGCGCGAAAAGCTCGCCGTAGGTCAGCGCCGTGGCGTCGGCGGTCTCGAGCGCGAGCTTCTCCGGATGCGGCGCCCGCGCCTCCATGAGATCGAACAGGTTGGCGGAATGCCATTGCGACACTTTGCCTGACACTCATCTCTCCTGACCCAGGCATTATACGCGGACCGGCGCCAACACGGGTGGGCTTGAAACGCCGCCCCCAACCACTACGCTTCCGGCTGGTCCCCTCCCCCCCGCGCGTAAAGCGCAGGGGAGGATAGCGCCAACGGCCGCACTCATCCTCCCCCATGGAGCGCAGCGCAATGGGGACCACGCCGGAGGCGTGGTCGTGGGGGCACGGCGAGGCAAGCAAGTTGCCGACGTTAACTTCAAGCGATCGCCCCGGCGCGTATGAACTGCCGCTTGATTTCCTCACCGATCCGCCGTCAAAAGCGCTTTCGAGCTGAGCGAAAGCGGGGACATGGCGGCGAACGAGAAGGCTCTGCGCGCATCGATCATCGCCCATGGCGCGAGCCTCGCCGCCGCTGGGCTCGGCGCCGCTGCGAGCGGCGACATTTCGGCGCGCATCGACGATTCGCTCCTCATCACCCCGAGCGGCGCGAGCAACACAAAGCTGCAGCCGGCGATGATCGTGCGCATGCCGCTGGTCGGCGAATACGGCTCCTGGAAAGGCCCGTTGAAACCGTCGGCCGAATGGCGCATTCACCTCGAGATCGCCCGCGCCCGCCCCGACATCGGCGCGATCGTGCGCTTCCAGTCGCCTTTCGCCACCGCGCTGGCGATGGCGCGCAAGGATATCCCCGCCGCCCATTCGATGATCGCGCTCTTCGGCGGTCCCATCGTGCGCTGCGCCAAATATGCCCCGGCGGGGACGACGGAGCTCGCGGGCCTGACGCTTGAGGCGCTTGGCCAAAGCCACGCGGTCCTGCTCAGCAACTATAGCGCGCTGACGACCGGTGCGACCCTCGAGGCCGCGCTCGTCCGGGCGCGGGAACTCGAAACGCTCGCCAGGCTCTACGCGATCGCCCTTTCCGTCGGCCGGCCGGCGATTCTCACCGACGAGGAAGTCGGCCGCATCGCCGAGCGCCTGAAGTCCAACGGCTCGGACATCGAGGCCCGCATCGCGCCTCCGACCAAAGCCAGGGCGAAAGCCAAGGCGCCCGCCAAGCGCAAACGCATCGCCCGCAAGCGCGGCTCGAAGTAGTGGGCCTAATCAATAGTCACGTCGTGATCTACGGCTCCGGCGGTTGAAAAAGACCGGCCTCGAGCCCGCGGCAAAAAACCAGAAATAGCAAATGTCCGATCGGCGAGGCCGCTCTCGGAACCCAAGCCAACGCGTCCGATATTCGTTCTCATTATCAGTTGGTTATCGCGAGCGGGCGGAATCTCAGGCACAATTGTCTTTCTGTTTTTCCAGATCCATGCTATGCTGCTCGCATTTCCATTCGATGGCCGCGCGGCGCGGCCTTGCAGCGAGACGGACATGAAAAGCGGGGAAGCTCATCCGAAATGGCCACGTCAACTCCCCAGGCAAGGCGCCGCAGCAGCCGGCGCGAAGGTTAACGGCGAAGGAGGGAGAGGCAAAGGAATCTTTTTTGCCCCAGGGGGTCAGCATAACCGATTGAAAAGGCTCATTTCGGACAAGAGAATCCAAGGAAATCCAAGTGTTTTTCTTTGATATTCTTTGGCTCGGCTTGGCTGGATTTGGCTNNCCGTGAAACACCCCTCCCCATGACCCGCGGGTCAAGCTGGCGTTCTGATCGACGCCCTCTTTCGAGGGACGTCGCCGCGCGCCTCCGCCCCCAGCCTCTCGCTGACGATCAGGAGCTGCGCGGCGGTCGAGGCGGCGATCACTGCGGGATCCTTCGATTCGAGGTCTGCGACCCCGATCGGGCAGACGAGGCGGGCGAGCGCGGCCTCGGACAAGCCGGCCGCCCGCATCTGGCTCAAGAACCGCGCCCGTTTGGTCGACGAACCGATGAGGCCAACGAAGCCGAAGCGCCCGGCGCTGAGCGCCGCGGCGACAATCTCGAGATCGAGCGCGTGGGAATGGGTCATGACGATAACCAGCGCGCCATCGGGCGCGCCGGCGATCTCCGCGGCCGGCTCCGGGGCGAAGACCAGCGCCACATTGGCGGGCGCCACGGCCGGAAACGCGTCGCGCCGCGAGTCGATCCAGCGCACCGCGAACGGCAGCGGCGCGAGGGCGAGCGCGAGCGCCCGTCCAACGTGCCCCGCGCCGAACAGGTAGACTGCGCGTGCGCTCGTCCCGATCGGCTCGATCCATCCCCCGTCGCCCGGCTGACGCGTCCATCGGGGCTCCTCGTCCTCGACTGCTCTCAACGCCCGTTCGATCCTGCCGTCCGGCCCCAGGCGCGCCCTGAGCGTCGCCGAGCCTCCGCCATCGGCGATCGCCAAGGTCGAAAGATCGTCGAGGTCGCGCGCGTCAAATGTTTCGACCCGCCATTCGACCCGCCCGCCGCAGCATTGCCCAAGCTCGGGCCCGAGCGCCAGCGAGCGGCGGAAAGCCGGCCCGCGGCCGGCTCTCAGCGCCGCCTGAGCCGCGTCAAGCGCCGCGAATTCCAGCGCCCCACCGCCGATCGTGCCGTAAAAGCCGCCGGAAGGCCGCACCACCATCCGCGCCCCCGCTTCGCGCGGACTCGAACCTTCGACCCGGGCAAGCGTCACCAGCGCCGCCGAGCCTTCGGCTTCAATCGCGTCGATGAGGCGGCGAAAGGCCCGCATGGCTCGGCCTCAACCCGCCCCGTTCAGCGACGCGATCGCTTTGAGGATCGATTCCGGCGTGCACGGCGGATCGAGCTTCGGCTGCCCACTGGGATTGGTTGCATGCACCGCGTCGAGGATCGCCGAATAGACCGAAATGCCGTGCATCAGCGGCGGTTCGCCGACCGCCTTCGAGCGGTAGATGCTCGGCGTCGGATTGGGTCGGGTGTAGAGCCGGGTATTGAAGATTGGAGGCGTGTCGGACGCGACCGGGATCTTGTAGGTTGCAGGCGCGTGGGTCTGCAGCCGTCCATCGGCGTCGTAGACGAGCTCCTCGGTGGTCAGCCAGCCCATGCCCTGAATGAATGCGCCTTCGACCTGCCCCATGTCGATGCCCGGATTGATCGAGGCGCCTACGTCATGCAGCAGATCGGCGCGCAAGACCCGCATCTCGCCGGTCAGCAAGTCGATCGCGACTTCCGAGCAGGCGGCGCCGTAAGCGAAGTAGAGGAACGGACGCCCTTTCGCCCTGAGGCGATCCCAATGAATTTCCGGCGTCTTGTAATAGCCGGCGTGCGACAGCTGCACCCGCGCGAGACGGCAGGCTTTCGCGAGCTCGCCGAAGCCCATGGAGATGTTACCCGCGAACACGCGTCCGTCGCGGAACTCGATCGCCTCGGCCGGGACGTTCCAAGAACTCGCGGCAAAAGCGGTCATCCTCTCCCTGATCGCGCCGGCGGCGATCTTCGCCGCCATGCCATTGAGGTCGGTCCCCGAGGAAGCGGCAGTCGGCGAGGCGTTGGGAACCTTGGCGGTGTTGGTCGCAGTGATGCGCACGAAATGCAGCGGCACGCCGAACTCTTCGGCGACGATCTGGGCGACCTTGGTGAACAGCCCCTGCCCCATCTCGGTGCCGCCGTGATTGAGATGGATCGAGCCGTCGGAATAGACATGCACCAGCGCGCCGGCCTGATTGAGCGGGATCAGCGTGAACGAGATGCCGAACATCACCGGCGTCAGCGCGACGCCCCGTTTGATGATCGGACTCGCGGCGTTGAAGGCGGCGATCCGTTTGCGGCGGCAGCGGTAGTCGCTCGAGACCTCGAGTTCCTCGATGATCGCCCGTTGCGTGTCGTAATCCTCGACTGCCTGCTCATACGGAGTGCGTTCCGCGCCCGCTCGCAACAGATTGGCCTTGCGCACGTCGAGCGGATCGATTCCGCGCTCGCGCGCGATCGCATCCATCACCCGCTCGATTGCGATCATGCCTTGCGGGCCGCCAAAGCCGCGAAAGGCGGTGTTGGACACAGTGTTGGTCTTAAGGCGGCGCGAGGCGATCGAGACATCGGGCAGCCAATAGCCGTTGCCAGCGTGAAACATCGCCCGGTCACAAACGCCGGGCGACAGGTCCGCCGAGCAGCCGCAGCGCGCGTTGAGCGTCACGGCGTAGCCTGAAACGACGCCCCGATCGTCGTATCCCGCTCGCCAATCGGCGCGGAAGTCGTGGCGCTTGCCGGTCAGCATGAAGTCGTCGTCGCGGTCGAGGCGGATCTTGCACGGATGGCCAGTCACGCGCGCGGCGAGAGCGGCGATTGCCGCCCAGGCGCAGGCCTGGCTCTCCTTGCCGCCGAAGCCGCCGCCCATGCGCCGCGTCTCAACGGTAACGAACGCGTCCGGTATTCCGAGGACGCGCGCGACAATGTGCTGCGTCTCGGTTGGATCTTGCGTCGAAGCGTGCACGGTCATCTCGTCTCCCTCGCCGGGAAAGGCGAACGACGCCTGGCCCTCGAGATAGAAGTGCTCCTGTCCGCCGATCGTGAACTCACCCGCCAGCCGATGCGCCGCCCTGCCGATTGCGGCGGCCGCGTCGCCGCGCCCAAAGGCGTAATCATCCTGCACCCGCGCGCCGGTGACGAGCGCATCAACAATCGTGACCGCCGGCGTATTCGCCTCGATGTCGATCCTGGCGAGACGCGCCGCCCGCCGCGCCTCGTCGCGGGTGCGGGCGACGACGGCGAACAGCGCCTGGCCATGGAACATGACCTTCTGGTCGGCGAAAAGCGGTTCGTCGGCGAACACCGGCGCGACGTCGTTCCTGCCCGGAATGTCCGTGGCCGTCAGAACGACGACCACGCCCGGCGCCGCGCGCACAGGGTCCAGGCCCATGGGCTTCAATCTGCCGCAGGCCTTGTCGGCCATGCCGATCGCGATATGCAACGTGCCCACGGGCTCGCCGATGTCGTCGACATAGTTCGCCGCGCCCTGGACATGCAGAACGGCCGAATCATGCGGCAGCGGCTTGTGGACGACCGCGGTCGCAATGGCGAGGTCAGCTCCGTCATTCGGCGGCATGGAGCATTCCTATCCGCGTCGGCGTGCTCGCGCCGGAGATCTCCAGCAGCGCCTTTTCGAGGAGGTTGGCGGCGACCGTCATACGATACGCCGCGCTTGCGCGCTGGTCAGTCAGCGGGGCGAAATCTTGTGACAGCGCAGCGCAGGCCGCGCGCCAACTCGCTTGCTTATCAAGGCTTACGCCGATGAGCGCCTGCTCCGCACTCGCGGCCCGTTTCGGCGTCGCCGCCATGCCGCCACAGCCGATCCGCGCGCCGAGGATACGCCGCCCATCGACGTCGACGCGGACCGCAAGCATGACTGCGGAAATGTCCTCGTCCAAGCGTTTGGACACCTTGAAGGCGCGGTAGTGCTGGTGGGCTGCAAGCCGCGGCGTCTCGACTGCCGCCACGAACTCGCCTGGGTCGCGGTCTTGTTTGCCGTAAGCGATGAAGAAGTCTTCCAGGGGCAGCGCGCGGATCTTGGCGCCCTTTCGCAAAACGACCCTGCTCCCAAGCGCAATCAGCGCTGGCGCGAGGTCGCCGATTGGCGAGCCGTTGGCAATATTGCCGCCGACAGTTCCGCTCGCACGCACCTGCTTCGAGCCGAAACGACGCAACAATTCGCCCAAGTCTGAATGGATTGCGCCCAGCAGAGGCGCGGCATCCTCCAGGGTCAACGTCGCCCCAAGCGAGACCGCGTTGTCGGCGGTCGGCCGGACGCCATCCAACCCGGCGACCCGACCAAGCCAGATGATGCGCTTCAGGTCGCGCAACTGCTTGGTGATCCAAAGCCCAACGTCGGTCGCCCCCGCGACCAGAGTGGCGTCGGGAAAGCGGGCATAGAGCGCCGCAAGAGAGTCAAGGCTCGCTGGCGCGGCGAAAAAGGCGGCCTCATCACCGACGAACACGTCTTCCCGGTCGGCGAGGGCGGCCAGCGCGGCCGCTCGCGACCCCGCCGTCGCCGCGAACCGGTCGCCTGCCGCGCCGTTGCAGGTCTCGAGCGCGGCTGCGATGATCGGGCGATAGCCGGTGCATCGGCAGAGATTGCCGGCAAGCTGGTCGCAAAGCGCGTTGTATGTCTGAGGCGCGCCGGAATGATAGGCGGCGAACAGGCTCATGACGATCCCGGGGGTGCAAAAACCGCATTGCGAGGCGTGGTGATCAACCATTGCCCGCTGCAGCGGATGCAGTTCGCCGCCCTTGGCAAGGTCCTCGATCGTGATGAGTTCGGCTCCGTCGAGCTGGCCCAAGAGCAGTATGCAGGCGTTGAAAGGCTCGTAGGCGAGCGCCCCGGCCTTGAGCCGCGCCAGAACGACGGTGCAAGCGCCGCAATCCCCCTCAGCGCAGCCCTCCTTCGTCCCCTTCGCTCTCATTTCCTCGCGCAGCCAATCGAGAACGGTCGCACGCGGGGAAAAGCGGTCGAGCACAACCTCGTCGCCCCGAAAAAGGAACCGCACGGCATTACGAACGCGGATCGGTCTTGTCACAACCGACATCATCGCTCCTCGATCTCTACGCCATGATGGAGCTTTTTTCGGCGAAACGGAAGCCTCGCGCCGCTTGACGCACGGTCGTCGATCGGAGCCTGCCGTACGTCCGAAGGTCCGTGACGCGTCACCAAATCAAGCCGGCGGACTTGGCCAAGCCCGATCGTTCGGAGCGAGGTCATCCCCGAAGGTCCGGCGGCAGGGTCTCCATCACCAGCGCTTCGAGCGCTTCCTCGACGCCCATTGTCGTCTGCGCACTAGAGCCGAGGCGGCGCAAAGAGACCGTGTTTTCGCTCGCCTCCTTGCGGCCGAGAGCGATGAGGACCGGAATCTTCGCCAGTGAGTGCTCACGCACCTTGTAATTGATCTTCTCGTTGCGCAGGTCGGTCTCGACCCTCAGTCCTCGCTTCTTCGCCGCGGCGGAGAAGCGAAGCGCGGCGTCGTCAGCGTCGCTGGTGATCGTACACACGACAATCTGAGACGGCGAAAGCCACAACGGCAAGTGGCCGGCGTAATGTTCGAGCAGGATACCGATGAAGCGCTCCATCGAGCCACAGATGGCGCGATGGATCATCACTGGCGTCGTTTTTTCGCTGTTGCCAGCGATGTAAAAGGCGCCGAAGCGCTCCGGCAGATTGAAGTCGACCTGCGTCGTGCCGCACTGCCAATCGCGGCCGATCGCGTCGCGCAATACATATTCGAACTTCGGCCCGTAGAAAGCGCCTTCTCCCGGGTTGAGCGCGGTCGTGACGACGTTGCCGTGGCGCAGTCGAATCTCGTCCAGCACGCGGGTCATCACAGCCTCCGCATGATCCCACATCGCGTCGGTTCCCACGCGTTTCTCGGGTCGGGTCGAGAGCTTGACCACGATCTTGTCGAAGCCGAAATGAGCGTAGACCGATAAGATCAGTTCGTTGATCTTGTGACACTCTTCGGCAAGCTGCTCCTCGGTGCAGAAGATGTGCGCATCGTCCTGGGTGAACGAGCGCACGCGCATGAGTCCATGCAGCGATCCCGACGGCTCGTAACGGTTGACGGCGCCGAATTCCGCGAGACGCAGCGGCAGCTCACGATACGAGCGCAGGCCGTGCTTGAAGATCTGCACATGGCCGGGGCAGTTCATGGGTTTCAGCGCGTAAACGCGGTGGTCCTCGGTTTCGGCCTCCTCGCCGGCCGGACGGCACATGAACATGCTCTCGCGATACCAACCCCAGTGACCGGAGATCTCCCACAGGTGCTTGTCAAGCACCTGCGGCGCGTTGACCTCCTGATAGTCGGCGGCAAGGCGCCGGCGCATGTAGGAGACCAGAATCTGGAACAGGGTCCAGCCTTTTGGGTGCCAGAAGATCGAGCCCGGCCCTTCCTCCTGAGTGTGGAACAAATCCATCTCGCGCGCGAGTTTGCGATGATCGCGCCGCTCGGCCTCCTCAAGCTGCTTCAGATAGGCGTCCAGCTCTTGCTTGTTTGCGAACGCGGTTCCGTAGATGCGGGACAGCATCGGCTTGGTCGAATCGCCGCGCCAATAGGCGCCGGCGACTTTCATCAGCCTGAAGGCGTCGCCGACCTTGCCAGTTGAGGTCATGTGCGGCCCTCGGCAGAGGTCGGTCCACTCGCCCTGGCTGTAGAGCTTCAGCTCCTGATCGGTGGGAATGGCGTCGATCAGCTCGATCTTGAACGCTTCGCCCTTCTTCTCGAAAAAGCCTTTGGCCTCCTCGCGCGAGACGACGGTCTTCTTGAACGGTTTGTCGCGGGCGATGATCTCGCGCATACGCTTTTCGATCGCCGGAAAATCGTCGGGCGTGAAAGGCTCATTGCGGAAGAAGTCGTAGTAGAAGCCATTTTCGATCACCGGGCCGATCGTGACTTGCGCGCCAGGCCATAGCGACTGCACCGCCTCGGCGAGCACATGCGCGGCGTCGTGGCGGATCAGTTCAAGCGCGCGGTGGTCGTCGCGGGAGATGAACTCGAGCGCCGCGTCCTCATCGATCGGGTCGGCAAGATCGACAAGTTCGCCGTCGCGGACCGCGGCCACCGCGCGCTTGGCGAGAGAGGGGGAGATCGACCTGGCGATGTCGAAGCCCGTAACGCCGGGCTCGTAGGCGCGCCGCGCGCCGTCGGGAAAGGTGACGTTGATCATCGAGGCTCCTCAAGCTCACTCGCCGATACCAATCGGCGTAAGCGATCGAGCGACGGGATATAGACGCCGGCTTAGCCGGGGGCAATGGGGGGCCGACTGTCGCGCTACAGGGTGAATTCCTCGATGACGGGCGCGCCGGCGTAGTTCGCATAGCGCATCCATCGCGGCTTCACGACAATATAGGCGATATCCGGCCAATTCTCGCGCGCCCGGCCGTCCGGCCACTCGCGGAAGTAGGCGGCCTTGGCGTAGGCCAAATCGTCGCCCTGCGGCCGGCGGGCGTCGCCTTCGATCTGGACGGTGATGTCGTGGTCCCATCCGATCACCAAGGCGGCGGCGGGCCGGTGGGCGATGTTGACGGCCTTGCGGCTCGATCCCAGAGTGTCGAACACAATCTCGTTGCGTTCCGTGAGCGCGAAGCCGACCAGCGCCGCTTCGGGCGCGACGGAATTGTCAACCGTAGAGACCACCGCGAACCGCTTTTGCCTGACGATGTCGAACACCTCTTCGAGCTTCATGAGCGCCTCCGTTTTCATTGCGAGTAGACTTCATGGCGAGAGCTTTGCAGCGCCTCGACAATGACCACGCCAGAGAGATCAACCCTCGTCCGCCGCATCGTGGTCGAAGGCGCCGTGCAGGGGTAGGCTATCGTGAGTTTACCCGCCGCGCGGCGTTGAGATTGAGCGTCTCAGGCTGGGTGCGCAACCGATCCGATGGCGCGGTCGAGGCGCTGGTTCGAGGCCCGCCCGCGAGCGTCGATGCGCTGATCGCCGAGATGCGCCTAGGCCCTCGATTCGCTGTCGTCAAGAGACTGAGCGTGATCGGGCAAGACGAACCGCAGGGCGGCGACAGCGGAACATTCGTCGTTCTCTCGACGGCGTAGCGCGTGGGCGCCGAAGCGCTATCAGCCGCGCCGCCCCGGCTTGCCCTTTGTCGCCTTCTTCGCCTGTGGCCGTTGCGGGCCGCCGGCGGAAGTCGGCGTGTTGGCGGGCGGATCGCTGGCCGGAAACGACTCTTCGATCTCCTCGTCGAGTTTCTCTTCGACCGCGGCGCGCGTTGCGCTAGGCGGCTTCTTTGCCGGGTCTTTCATGTCGGTTGCTCCTATCGGCGACTTGTGGCGGGACGCCGCCTCTGGCCTCGGCGCGCTCCGCCGCGGCTTGATCGACAGGTTGCGGAGGCTGCAGATGCGAGGGTCGAGCAGCGCGACCCCGAGGATCGCGCCGTAATCCACGGTCTCGCCACGAGTGTACGGTTTTTGCACGGCTCAAGCTTTTCAAACGCTTTGGCGCCTTTTTCTGCAATTGGCNNGATACGTTATTTGTCACGGTTCCCGCGCTCGCGCTTGGTCGCAACGCCTTTGGCGGCAGCCTCCTTACGATGGCGTTGGGGATGAGCGCCGAGGTCATGCCATGACGTCTCCGAGAGGTCGACGGCATAGTGTTTCGCCGCCTTCTCGATGTTGGCGAACGCCAA
>PLUH01000399.1:4999-28149 GCA_003164825.1 Hyphomicrobiales bacterium | reverse complement strand
CGGCGGCCGCCGCCGGCGCAGCCGTCGTTTCCTCGACCATCACCGTCGGCGGGACGATCGTCACCACCGTCTGGTCCGCCTTGGAGCTGACCGGCCGGCAACCCTCCGGCAGCTTGATCGCGGACACATGCACCGAATCGTGAAAATCGAGGCCCGCGAGGTCGATGGTGATCGATTCCGGAATCGCGTCGGCCGGCGCCATCACCTCGACCGCGTGCAGCACGAGATTGACCGCGCCGCCCTTTTTCACTCCCGGCGAGGCCTCGCGATTGACGACGTGCACGGGGACGCCGATCCGCACCCGCGATCCCGCCGCGAGCCGAAGAAAATCGACATGGACCGGCCGGTCGGTGACGACGTCGAGCTGATAATCGCGCGGCAGAACGCGCTCCTTGCGCCCCTCGACCTCGAGCTCGAAGATTGAGGTCAGAAAGTGGCCCGAATAGATGAGCTTGTTGACGTCCTTGTAGTCGACCGAGATCGGCTCGGGCTTCAGGCCGCCGCCATAGATGACGGCGGGAACGCGGCCTTCGCGACGAACGGAGCGGGCGGCCCCCTTGCCTGTCCCGCTGCGCGTCACGGCCGCGAGTTGCTTGATCGCTGCCATGATGATGTCCTTACTTGCTATCGAGTGCGCGCCCTGCCTCCAGGGGTGTCGGAACCGGCGCGAAGCCGGGCCTTATAGAGAAGCAAAGCCGTGAGAGCAAGAGCGGCTGCGCCTCCTTGCTTTCGCCTGAACGGCGTCGCATTGCTATCCCGCGGAGAANNGTCGGCGCCGAGCGGCACCGCTGGGGCCGGCCGGTGATCCGCGCGTTCGGCCTCTTGAAAAAATGCGCGGCGCTGGCGAACCTCGAGCTCGGGCAACTGCCGAAGGAGAAGGCCGAACTCGTCGTCCATGCAGCTCAGGATGTCATCGACGGCAAGCTCGACGACGAGTTTCCGCTGGTCGTATTTCAGACCGGGTCGGGCACCCAGTCCAACATGAACGCCAACGAGGTCATCGCCAACCGGGCGATCCAGATCGCCGGCGGCGTCATCGGATCCAAGAAGCCGATCCATCCCAACGACGACGTCAATCACAGTCAGTCGTCGAACGACGTGTTCCCGACCGTGATGCACATCGCCGCGGTCGGACAGATCAAGGAAGCGCTGCTGCCGGCCGTCGCGCAGCTGCGCGATACGCTCGACGACAAGGCGAAAGCGTTTTCAAACGTCGTGATGGTCGGCCGCACCCATTTGCAGGACGCGACGCCGCTGACGCTCGGCCAGGCGATTTCAGGCTGGGCGGCGCAGCTCGATCAGGCGATCGCCACCATCGAGAGAGCCTGCGACGGGCTGTTTCCGCTGGCGATCGGCGGCACGGCGGTCGGCACCGGCCTCAACGCCGACCCGCGTTTTGGCGCGACGGTGGCGCGCAAGCTCGCCGAGGAGACGGGAGCGCCCTTCACCTCGGCGCCCAACAAATTCGCGGCGCTGTCGGCGGACGACGCGATGGTGAACGTCAGCGCGGCGTTGCGCACGCTGGCCGGCGCGTTGATGAAGATGGCCAACGACATCCGCCTTTACGTCAGCGGGCCGCGGGCGGGCATCGGCGAGCTCAGGATCCCCGAAAACGAGCCCGGCTCCTCGATCATGCCGGGCAAGATCAATCCGACCCAGTGTGAGGCCCTGACCATGGTCGCGGTCCAGGTGTTCGGCAACGACCAGGCGGTGGCCTTCGCCGGTTCGCAGGGGCATTTTCAGCTCAACGTCTATCGGCCGGTCACCCTGCACAATGTGCTGGAGTCGATCCAGCTGCTTTCCGAGGGCTGCCGCTCCTTCGACGAACATTGCGCGCGCGGCATCGAGCCGAACGAGAAGCGGATCAAGGAGCACCTCGACAATTCGCTGATGCTGGTGACCGCGCTCAACCCGCATATCGGCTACGAAAAGGCGGCGCAGATCTCGCTCAAGGCCTANNGAGGACACGAGCCTGCGCGATGCAGCGCTGGCGCTCGGCTATGTCACTGCGGCCGAGTTCGACGAGTGGGTCCGCCCCGAGGACATGATCCACCCGCTGCCGGTCGATGGCGAGGGAGCGGAGGCGACCGAACCGGCACGCGGCGGGGATGGCCGCAAAGGGCGCTGACCTTTGTCGCGCGCAGCGCAAATTAGCTTGATGCGGCTCTCTTGTCCGTTTTTTCCTGCGGGCTGGGCCCCGCGCCCTTGAGGCGAATGATCGACTGCAAAGCGTCGAACCAGAATGGGGCTCCGAACAGAGTGGCGAAAGCGGTGATCAGCCAGCCGACTAGAGATTGGCCGAAGGTTTGAGAAAACCAGACATAAGTTGGATTGCTGCGGGCGTCGTTTACCTCGAATAGGTGGCCGGACGGCCATCCGATCGGCAGGCCGGCGTCCAGCAGCGCCTGAATATCGGCTAAGGCCTTTCTCTCATCGGCCAAAAAGTCCGATGGGTGCGCAGGTGCGGACTGGGAAACTGTGTCCGACTTAGGTGGTTGTGCCTGCTCGGAAGCATAAAGCTGGTCGGCGATGGCGGGATGCTCCCATAGCGCCTCGCCGACGCGGATCGAGTCGATATTGAAGAGCACCGCCGACGCGAGCGCGATGGCGAAGGTAGCGGCCTGCGTCCAACGTTTGAACTCGCCGCTCACCCGGTCCATGGCGCCGTCGAACCAGGCAGCGACTTCGTTCTCGATCGCGTTGATGTCGCCCTGGGTTCGATCGGAGACGCCTTTGATGAAATCGCGGATTTGCGGATCGGCGATTGCGGTGATCGCGGCGTCGAGTGAGGTACGCCCAGGCGGCGCAGCCGCGGCGTCCGCCGCCCACGCCGCCGAGAGCCGGGTCACGTCAAGCAGAGCGCGCGCGAACTGCGCCGAGTCGATATAGGCCGGAAGAGTTTTGATATCGACATACGGTGGTCCTGCAGGCCGCCAGAACATCGCGACATCTTTGACACGCGATCCATAGGTGCTGTTGTCCGTGGCTGGTCGAGCCGCGACCGGAGCCTGACGAGGCGCCCCAGGGGCCGGCGCCCGCGGAAGGCCAGGACCCAAAGGGCTCACTAACGGGTGCTCGTAAAGGCGCTTAGCGAGGTCAGTGAACCCTGGATCATTGACCAGCGCCATGATCCCGCTTTTAAGATTGACCGCGCGAAGCTGCAAAACAGAATTGATCGCCTCAACTGTGGCGCTGGTGAAAAGGCTAATGGCGAGAAAGCTGAAAATCAGACCAATCGCGACATCGAGAATGGTGCTGCCAAACATGAGTCAATCCTCCCCCAGAGTCGTAATGTTTTTAACTTTATCCTGAAGCGACCAAAATCAATGTGACGCGGATCACAGTCCAAATCAGGCGTCGCGAGACCCAATTCGGGCCGCGCGACACCCAAATTCGGAGACCTGGCATTCAACTTGCGCTTCCGGCCTCGTTGACGTTTCTCAAGGCGCCAAGCGTCGACGCCGCCCGTTGGGGCCGGATCGTTCGCGCTTAAATGCGCAGGCTTGCGGCTATGCGAGAGGCGCCCTCGCGCGGAATCCGAAATTTCAGGACAAACTTGCCGCGCGGACGCAGCGACCGCGCCAAATCGGGCCGGCGACGGGCCCTACACGGGGCGTTGGGGCGCGCCGTAGGCCTTCATGAACACGTCGACCCCCGCCTCGACCGAGGCTTCGATGTCCTCGCGGCCGATCGAGTCGACGACGCCGAACAGAAGGCGCTTGTAGACGTAGCTCTGGCACAGATCGACGAACTGCCAGGCCGCCCGCTCCGGGTCGGGAACCTTAAGCGCGCCCGACTTTTCGAGGTTCTCGAGTTCCGCCGCGAGTCGGGTCGCGCCATAGAGCGGACCGGCCTCGTAGAAGGCGCGCCCGACATGGGGAAATTTCTCCGTCGCCGCGAGGACGACCCTGGCGAGCGCGCGCGTTCCAGGCTCGGACATGCGGCTGATGAGCCGGACGCCAAAGTCCATAAGCATGTCGCGCGCGTCGCCCTCGCGGCGGAAGACGCAGAGACGCTCAGCCGATTGAGCGAATTCGCCTCGGATAATGGCCTCGAACAATTCGTCTTTGGAGTTGAAATAGGCGTAGAGCGTGCCCTTCGAGACCCCCGCTGCGCGCGCAATGTCGTTCATGCTCGCGCCATCGAAGCCCGCGGTTAAGAAAACCGAACGCGCTCCGTCCGTGATCTGACGGCGTTTCGCACTGCCGTCGTTGCTTGCGCCCGCCTCTCGCTCCAAAGCCTCCGATTCCATGCCTGTATGCCCTTCCAACGACTGACCGAACGGTTCGGTTCGATTTTTCTTGCATTACCCCTCGATTTGCGTTAAGTCAACTAAAAATGACCGAACCGTTCGGTCGTCGTTTGTTTTTTTCAGGGCGGATTTCTCAGATGGTCGATGACCCCAATGTCGCGGAGCCGGGCGCGGCGACCGCGTCGCGGGCGATGACGGCGCCCGCCGGCTTTCCGACGCCGGCCGCGCCGTCCTCGGGCGCGCTGGCGCATCCGCCCCCAGGCGGGGCGCCGGTCGCAATGCCAAAGCCGGCCAAGCGCGCCGGCCTGCGGCGGTTTGTCGTTCCGGTCCTGATCCTGGCCGCGCTCGGCTATGGCGGCAAGACTGCCTACGATTATTTCGTCGAGGGGCGGTTCCTGGTTTCGACCGACGACGCCTATGTCGGCGCCTTGACGTCGGTCATCGCCGCCAAGGCGACCGGCCACATCACCGCGGTTCCCGTCGTCCAGAACCAANNGTCGACTCGGCCCGGGCGCGCATCGGCACCCAGGACGCCACGATCGCCCGCTTCGCCCGGCAGATCGACGCACAGGCGGCAATCATCGCCCAGGCCGCAGCCCAGGCGACGGCGACGGGGGCGCAGGTGAAGAGCGCCGAGGCCGACGTCGAGCGGGCGGCCCTCGAATACGACCGGTCGTACAAGCTGGCGCAGACGAATTTCGGCTCCCAGCAGCGCCTCGAGCAAGCCACCGCCGACCGCGACCGAACCGTGGCCGCACTCGCCGCCGCCAGGGCAAGCGTGGCCTCGACCGCCGCGGCGCTGGACGGTTCGAAGGCCAACCTCGATGTCCTCAAGGCCCAGAAAGACGAAGCCGCGCATCAGCGCACCGAGCTCGTGACCGCTCTGGCGATGGCGGAGCGCAATCTTTCGTTCACGCGCGTGTTCGCCGCGTTCGACGGCACGGTCGGCAATGTCGCGGCCCATGTCGGCGAGCTGGTGCAGCCGGGAACCCGGCTGATGGCGCTCGTGCCGCTTAACGACTCCTACGTCGACGCCAACTTCAAGGAGACCCAGCTCGGCGACATCAAGCCGGGTCAGAAGGTCGACGTCGCCATCGATGCGCTCGACGGAAAGGTGGTCGAGGGCGTGGTGTCGTCGATTTCGCCTGCCTCGGGCTCCGAGTTCTCGCTGCTGCCGCCGGACAATGCGACCGGCAACTTCACCAAGGTCGTCCAGCGCGTCGCGGTGCGCATCACCTTCCCCGAGGACGTGTTGAAGGAGGTCCCGCTTCGGCCCGGCCTCTCGGTCGTCGCCACCGTCCACACCCGCGATCCCGACGCGCCCAAGCCGACGCTGCTCGGCGCGCTCGGGCTCGAAGCGTTCGCCACGAGAAGCGTCAAGCCGTGAGCAACGCGGTCGCCGCCATACGGCCCGGCGGGTCGTCACCGGCCACCGACCTCGTCGTCGCCCCGGTGGTGGCCGCGCAGCGAAATTTCTCGCTCAAGCGAGTCGCGGCGTTCATCTTCATGGTGTTCGGGATGTTCATGGCGATCCTGGACATCCAGATCGTTTCGGCCTCGCTGTCCCAGATCCAGGCGGGTCTCTCCGCGTCGTCCGACGAGATCACCTGGGTCCAGACCAGCTACCTGATCGCCGAAGTGATCATGATCCCGCTTTCGGGCTTCCTGTCCCGGGTTGTGTCGACGCGGGTCATCTTCACCATTTCGGCGGGCGGCTTCACCCTCATGAGCTTCATGTGCGCCCACGCCAACTCGATTGAGGAGATGATCCTCTGGCGGGCGCTGCAGGGCTTCATCGGCGGCGGCATGATCCCGACCGTGTTCGCCTCCGCGTTCACCATCTTTCCCCGCGACAAGCAGCCGTTCATCGCCCCGATCATCGGCCTTGTCGCGACGCTTGCGCCCACGATCGGGCCGACGGTCGGCGGCTATCTCACCGACTGGTTCTCCTGGCATTGGCTGTTCCTGGTCAATCTCGGGCCCGGAATCATCGTCACCATCGCGGCGTGGCTCCTGATCGACTTCGACGAGCCCGACTATTCCCTTCTGACCCACTTCGACTATGTCGGGCTGCTTACGATGGCCGGCTTCCTCGGGGCGATGGAATACGCGCTCGAGGAAGGGCCGTCGAAGGATTGGTTCGAGAGCCAGCTGGTGACGATCGCCGTTCTGATCTCGGCGGTGAGCGGCGTCGCCTTCTTCTGGCGAATGGCGACCGCCCGCCAGCCGATCGTCGATCTGACCGCATTCAGAGACCGCAATTTCTGGACCGGATCGATGTTCGCGTTCGTGCTCGGCATCGGCCTCTACGGCCTCACTTACATCTACCCGGTCTATCTGGCGGTGGTGCGCGGCTACTCGTCGCTGATGATCGGCAAGACCATGTTCGTGACCGGCCTGTGCATGTTTCTCACCGCCCCGCTCGCCGGGCGGCTGATGAATCGCGTCGACCCGCGGATCATGATCGCGGCCGGATTCGTCTCCTTCGCCGTGGGCACCTACCAGGCCTCCTTTGTCACTGTCGACTGGGACTTCTGGGAGCTGCTCTGGCCGCAGGTCTTCCGCGGCGTCGGGCTGATGCTGGCCATGGTGCCGATCAACAACCTGGCGCTCGGCACGATGCCGCCGCAGAAGATCAAGAACGCCTCCGGCCTCTTCAACCTGATGCGCAACCTGGGCGGCGCGGTCGGCCTCGCCCTCATCAACACGCTGCTCGACAAGCGGATGGATCTGCATCTCGAGCGGCTGCGCGAGTCGGTGATCTGGGGACGCCGGGTGGCGGAGGACACGCTCGCCAACATGGCCGCGGCGATGGCTGCCCGCGGTTCCGACGCCCAGCTTGCGGCCACCCGCCAGCTCGCGCTCATCGTGCGCCGGCAGGCCGAGGTGATGGCGCTCGCCGACGTGTTCCTGGCGCTGACCGTCCTCTTCCTCGGCTGCGTCGGCCTCGCCGCGCTGATGCGCCGCCCGGTCGCGGCGGGAGGCCCGGGCGGCGGGCATTAGAAGCGCCAAAGCGGGCGGCGCACTTACCAATCGGTAATAAAGCGAGCGGCCGATTCCCCCGGGATCGCTCTTGCGGAGGGGCGCCCTGCGGCCATATTATGCTGGACGGGCGCTTACCCGGGTGGACCTGGGCGGGCGCCGCACCCTTATCAAGAGGTTTCTCTCATGTCCGACTATGACCGCTACGCCAATTCGCGTTACGGCGCGGGGCTCGCACGGTCCGGCGTCGCCGTCGATCAGGGCCTCCGCGCCTACATGATCGGCGTTTATAACTACATGGCCCTCGGCCTCGGCGTCACCGGGCTGGTCGCCTGGGGGGCGTTCCAGCTCGGCACCGTCCAGACGGAAGCGGGTCGGCTGGCGCTGACCGATTTCGGCCGGGCGATCTATACCTCGCCGCTGCGCTGGGTGATCGTGCTGGCGCCGCTCGGGGTGGTGTTCTACCTCTCCGCCCGCATCAACTCGATGTCGGTAGCGAGCGCCCGCAACTGGTTCCTCGCCTTCGCGGCGCTGATCGGGCTGTCGATGTCGGCGCTGCTGGTGGTCTACACCGGCGCTTCGTTCGGGCGGGCGTTCTTCGCCACTGCGGCGGCTTTCGCCAGCCTCAGCCTCTACGGCTACACGACCCAGCGCAGCCTGTCGGCGATGGGCTCGTTCATGATGATGGGCGTCGTCGGCCTGATCATCGCGAGCCTGCTCAACGTCTTCCTGCTGCACAGCACCGGGCTGCAGTTCGGGCTCTCGATCCTCTGCGTCGTGATCTTCGCCGGCCTCACCGCCTGGGACACCCAGGCGATCAAGGAGATGTATTTCGCCGGCGACACCCACGAGATGGCCCAAAAGAAGTCGATTAACGGCGCGCTGCGCCTCTACCTCGACTTCATCAACATGTTCCAGGCCATCCTGATGCTGACCGGGTCGCAGCGCAACAGCTGACATATCGTCGTCAATTTGGCGATCTAGGTTCCCCCCGGCTCCGCTGATCGCGGGCCGGGTTTTTTTTACAAAAGTTACATTCCGCAGCGTGAGGGTGGGGTCATGAGTGCGTTTCGAGTCGCAGCAGCAGTCATGTCTTTAGCGCTTGCCGGCGCCGCTCACGCGGCCGAACTCAAAATCATCGATGTGAAGGCCTACGCCTTCCTCGAGCACGCGGGCAAACTGTCCGACGATCTCATCGGCAACGACCAGAGCCTGGTCGACGCCCCGAGGGGCGGCGCGCTCGGCGGCGACACGGCGACCGGCGTGCTTCTCGACTTCACCTTCGAGGGCGACAAGAACGCTTCGCCCAAATATGCGACGGCGGTCGTCGACCTGACCCAGACCGGCCGTTCCGGCCAGCAAGTCGTGACCCACAAGGCGTTCACCAATTTCATCTTCGGCCCCGACGGCCTCGAGCACAAGGCCGTGTTCCTGGAAGGGGCGATGTGCATGCCGCTCGCCATCCAGGTCCATGCGGGCAAGACGCAGAAGACGGCGAAGCTAGAATTTTCGTGCACGGAAGTGCGCGCCGAGAAATGACCGCGGCCGGGCCGGTTGCGTCAACCGTCGCCGAGCCCCAGCACATCCGCCATCGAATAGAGCCCCGGCTTGCGCCCGTTCGCCCATAGCGCCGCGTGCAGCGCGCCGCGCGCGAACACCGCCCGATCCTCGGCATGGTGGCTGAGAACCACCCGCTCGCCCTCGCCGGCGAAGATGACGCTGTGATCGCCGACGATCGTGCCGCCGCGCAACGACGCGAAGCCGATGTCGCCCTTGCGGCGCGCGCCGGTCAGGCCGTCGCGGCCGCGCGCCGAATGGTCTTTGAGCGCAACGCTTCGCGCCGCGGCCGCCGCTTCGCCAAGCAGGAGCGCTGTGCCCGAGGGCGCGTCGACCTTCATCCGATGATGCATCTCGACGATCTCGATGTCGAAATCGGGCCCCAGCGCCAACGCCGCGCGCCGCGTCAGCGCCGCAAGCAGGTTGACGCCGAGGCTCATGTTGCCCGACCGCACAATCGGGGCGTGGCGCGCCGCCGCGTCGATCCGGTCGAGATCGTCGGCGCTGAGGCCGGTCGTGCCGATCACGTCGACGATGCGCGCTTGCGCGGCGAGCCCGGCGAGCTCGACGCTCGCGGCGGGCGAGGAGAAATCGACGATCGCGTCGGCTTCGAGCAGAAGCGGCAGCGGGTCGGCGACGATCGCAAGGCTGCTCGCGGGGCAGCCCGCCAGCACGGCCGGATCGGCGCCAAGCCAGGGTGAATCCAGGCGCTCGAGCGCGCCGGTCAGCTTGAGCCCGTCCGACTCGTGGATCGTCCTGACGACCATGCGTCCCATGCGGCCGGCGGCGCCGCTGACGATCAGCCTCATCGCGGCCATTCAATCCCCTAAAGCTCAGCCTGGCTGCGGGCCGTCGTAACCTTCGGCGATGACGAGGTCCACCGCCGCCGCGGCGTCGCGCAGTTTCGCCGCGGCGCGATATTCCTCGGAGTCGTGGCAGGCGAGCGCGGTCTCGTAGTCGCGAAACTCGATGACGACATTGCGCGCCGGCGCCTTGCCCGAGGCGACGACATGCTTGCCGGCGCGGACCAGGAAGCGGGCCCCGAATTTGGCGAACGCGACGGCGTTGGCCTTGACGTATTGCTGGTAGATCTCGGGATCGTGCACGTCGACGTGGGCGATCCAGTATCCCTTCGGCATCGTCAGACTCCCTCGACCAGAACCATCTCGATTTCGGCGGCTCCCTCGCGCAGGGCGCGCGCCGCCTGATATTGCTCGGAATGGAAATAGCGGCGGGCCGCCTCGTAGCTGTCGAATTCGAGCACGACATTGCGCACCCGCGCCTTGCCCTCGAGCGCCTCGCTGCGCCCGCCGCGCGCGAGCGGCTTGCCGCCATGATCGGCGATCGCCTTGGTCGCGGCCGCGGCGTAGCGCGCATAGGCCTCCGGATTGGTGATATCGACGCGGGAAATGACATAACCCTTGGGCATGACGCCTCCTTCAGCGGCAGGATTGGCAGCGTAACGCGCCTTGGCGGCCGATCAAGTGAGCGCGCCGGCGATTTCGGTCACGACCGCCTCGGCGGCCGCGCGCGGGTCCGAGGCCTGGGTGACCGGGCGGCCGACGACAAGGTAGTCGGCGCCGTTGCGGATCGCCTCGGCGGGCGTCGCAACGCGCTTCTGGTCGCCGGCCGGCGCGCCCGCCGGCCGAATGCCGGGGGTGACGAGAAGCATGTCGTCGCCCACGGTCCGGCGCACCATCGCCGCCTCGGCGGCGCTCGCCACCAGCCCGTCGACGTCAAGCGCGAGCGCCTGCTCGGCCCGGCGCCGCACCGTTTCGACCACTCCGAACCGGCCGCAAGCCTCGAACAGATCGGCGTCGTCGTATGAGGTCAGCACGGTGACGGCGAGAATTCGCATTCCCGAGCCTTTGGCGCCGGCGACCGCGGCGCGCATGGTTTGCGGATAGGCGTGAACGGTGAGGAACCTCGCGCCGAGTTTCGCCGCCTGCGCCGTCGCCCGCTCGACGGTGTTGGGAATGTCGTGCAGCTTGAGGTCGAGAAAGACCTGCTTGCCGGCCGAAGCCAGTTCGGAGACGAGCGGCAAGTCGCCGCCATAGGCGAGCTCCATGCCGATCTTGTAGAAGACCGCGGCCTCGCCAATCCGCTCGACCAGACGTCGCGCCTCGCCGACATCGGGCGCATCGAGGGCGACGATCAGTCTTTCGCGAGGCTTAAGAGCGCTCAATTCACCGACCCTCGGCCGCATGGCCCTCGAGCCGGTAGGTCCACACCCGGGCAGGCGGCAGATTGAGCAGGATCGGTCGCGAGCGAACCGCGACGTAGCGATTGGCGCAGACCTCGGGCGGAATGGGCGACCGGAGACCGTAAGTGAACTGAACGAACAGGCCTGACGGCCCCATCAGCGCGAACGCGTCGCCGATGAGCTTTGCGCGCCGCTCAGGCGGCTGATTGAGCAGCGGCAGGCTGGACACGACGGCCCCAATCGGCTGGCCCGCCAATTCCGCCAGCGTCCGCGGAAGGTCGTAAGCGTCGCCCTGAATGATCATGGCTGGCGCGAAGCGTTCCCTCAACAGCCGGCAGAATCCGGGATCGTATTCAACCAGCGCGAGCCGCTCGCGCGCAACGCCGGTCTCGATCAGCGACCGCGTCACCGGACCGGTGCCCGGCCCAAGCTCGACGATGAGCCCGTGCGGCGGGGGACCGGCCGCCGCCGCCATCGCCCGCGCGAGCGCCCGTCCCGACGGCGCAACCGCGCCGGTGAGCCGCGGCTCGACGATGAGCGCTTTGAGAAAGCGCGCGCTGTCGGCGAGCCCGAACCGGTCCGCTCCGCCAGGCGTTTGGGCTTGCATAGCGGCTCCGCGGAGGCGCGCCCGAAAAAGGGGCTGGTTCGGCCGCGCTTATAACGAGCGACTGCGTGTCTGCAAAGCACTGGTTTCGAACAGCCGCGGGCCTCGTTTCGTCGGCTCGGCTGAACTAGAGTATATCCTCGATCGACACGAGCCAGGTGCGCGTTTGGATTTTGACCCACTCTACACGACGCCTCGCGCGGACGCCGTGGCGCGGTTCATCGAAAGTCACTATCCGGTCGCCGGACTCTCGTGTTGCCGAATGCTCCATCGCGGCCTCAACGACGTCTATCTCGTCGTCGCGGCTAACGGCGAACGTTATATCTTTCGTCTTTCCCATCATCGCGTCCGCGGCGCGGCCGATGTCCAAACTGAAACGAGCTTTCTCGCGCATCTCGCCCGCAGGGGCGCGCCAGTCGCTGCGCCGATCCAAACACGCGATGGCGATTTATTCCTTCGAGGAGCAGCGCCGGAAGGCATGCGCGAGGGCGTGCTTTTTCGCGCCCTCGAGGGCCGAGCGCCGGACGCGACATCGGCTGCCGACGCGCGAGCGAACGGCGTGAGTCTCGCGCTGATTCATAACGCGGCCGAAACGTTTCACGCCGCGGCTCCCTTATACCGACTTGACATCGATCACTTGCTGCGCCGGCCGCTCACGCGAATCCTCGAAAGCGGGCTTGTGAACGACGCCCGAGCGCGCGACGACTTGAGGTCGATCGCCGGGCGCGCGGAAAAAGGCATCGAGTCATTCGACAATCTGACCTGGACGCACTGTCACGGCGACTGCCATGGCTTCAACGCCCGTATAATCGCAACTGGCGAAGCCGCATTCTTCGATTTCGACGACGGCGGTCCCGGATTTCTGGCGTACGACCTATCGGTCTTTCTTTGGGCGAAAGTGTCTTTCGGCCGCAAACTGACCGCGATGTGGAACGCTTTTATCGACGGATATCGAGAAGTTCGTCCAATAGCCCAGAATGACTTTGAAGCCGCTCACAGATTTGTGGTCATTCGCCATATCTGGATCATGGGCGAGTACGCGAGCCGCGTTGACGAGTGGGGCGCCAATTCCGTGGACTGGATCGCGCGGGAGACCGACTTTCTCACCACATGGGAAAGAGAACGCTTCGATCGGCTCTTATGAGCCGCACCGAATCACACGACCCAGCCTCAACCCCGCCCCTCGAAAAACTCCTTCATCTTGGCGAAGAAGCCCGCGCTTTCCGGGTGGGTCTGGTGCGAGGACTCGGCGGCGAACTCGGTCAAAAGCTCGCGCTGGCGCCGCGTGAGGCTTTGCGGCGTCTCGACATTGAGCTGAACGAACAGATCCCCCAAATCGCGCGAGCGCAAGACCGGCATGCCCTTGCCGCGCAGCCTCAATTGGCGGCCGGACTGCGCGCCCTCGGGAACGCTGACCCTCGACTCGGTTCCATCGAGCGTCGTGACGGTGAACTCGCCGCCGAGCGCCGCCTGCACCATCGAGATCGGGACCCGGCAATAGAGGTCGGCGCCGTCGCGCTGAAAGATCGCGTGCGGCTTGACGGTGAGGAAAATGTAGAGGTCGCCGGGCGGGCCGCCGCGCATTCCCGCCTCGCCCTCGCCGGTGAGACGAATGCGGGTGCCATCCTCGACGCCGGCGGGAACATTGACCGACAGCGTGCGCTCCCTGGTCACACGGCCGGCGCCGGCGCATTTGTCGCACGGATTTTCGATCGTCTGCCCGCGGCCGTGACATGAGGGGCAGGTGCGCTCGATGGCGAAGAAGCCCTGTTGCGCCCGCACCCGCCCATGGCCACCGCAGGTCTTGCAGGTTATCGGCTTGGAGCCGGCGCGAGCCCCGGAGCCGGCGCAGGCTTCGCACGCCACCGACGTCGGCATGCGGACATCGGCGGTCTTGCCGCGAAACGCCTCCTCGAGCGTGATCTCGAGGTTGTAGCGCAGGTCGGCGCCACGCTCCCGGCCCGAGGACTGCCGGCCGCGCCGCCCGCCCATCATGTCGCCGAAAAGATCATCGAAGATGTCGGACATCGAGGCCGCGAAGCCGTCGTTCATGCCGCTCTGATCGAACGCGGCGTGACCATAGCGATCGTAAGCCGCACGCTTCTGGGCGTCCGACAGATGCTGGTAGGCTTCGTTCAGCTCCTTGAACCGCGCCTCGGCCTGCTTGTCGCCGGGATGCCGATCGGGGTGACACTGCATCGCCGCCTTGCGGAAGGCGGACTTCAAGTCAGCGTCGCTCGCCGTTTTGGAAACGCCCAGAGTTTCGTAGAAATCGCGCTTGGCCATCGTTCAGCGCGCCCGCAGCCTATGCATGCCTAAGACCTGCTTCTCCTGCGCCGCTTCCCTGCGCATCGGCCGGTTCTATCCTCGGCTTCGCGGCGCACGACCGCGCGGTCCCGACGACAGCGAAGTCCCCACCCGCCATTCCGGCGTCCCCTAAAACCAGAGCCGGCCGCTTGGATGCGGCCGGCTTCATTCGTTCAGGACGACTTCTTCTTGTCGTCGTCGACTTCGCGGAATTCCGCATCGATGACGTCGTCCTTGGCCTGTCCGTCGCCGCCTGGGCCGGCGCCGCCGTCGCCCGGCGCGCCGCTCGCGGCTTGGGCCTTGTACATGGCTTCGCCGAGCTTCATTTGCGCCTGCATCAGGTCGTTGGTGCGCGCCTTGATCCCCTCGACGTCCTCGCCCTGCAGCGCTGTGCGCAGGGTAGCGACCGCCGACTCGATGGCGCTGCGGTCGGATTGGGCGACCTTGTCGCCATAGTCCTTCAGCGCCTTTTCCGCGTCATGCGCCAGCGCCTCGCCGCTGTTCTTGGCGTCGACCAGCTCGCGCCGCTTTTTATCCTCGGCGGCGTGGGCTTCGGCGTCCTTCACCATCCGGTTGATGTCGGCTTCGCTCAGGCCCCCCGACGCCTGGATGCGGATCTGCTGCTCCTTATTGGTCGCCTTGTCCTTGGCGGTGACGTTGACGATGCCGTTGGCGTCGATNNTTGTCCTCGGCGGTCGAGAACACCTGGCTCTTCTTGGTCGGTATGGTCGTGTTGCGCTCGATGAGCCGGGTGAAGACGCCGCCCAAGGTCTCGATGCCAAGCGACAGCGGGGTGACGTCGAGCAGCAGCACGTCCTTGACGTCGCCCTGCAGCACGCCCGCCTGGATGGCGGCGCCGACGGCGACGACTTCGTCCGGGTTGACGCCCTTGTGCGGCTCCTTGCCGAAGAACTGCTTGACGACTTCCTGGACCTTGGGCATGCGCGTCATGCCGCCGACCAGAACCACCTCGTCGATCTGGGCGGCCGCCAGGCCGGCGTCCTTCAGCGCCTTGCGGCACGGCTCGACCGTGCGCTGGATCAGGTCGTCGACCAGGGCCTCGAACTTCGCCCGGGTCAGCTTGAGGGCCATGTGTTTCGGCCCGCTCGCGTCAGCGGTGATGTAAGGCAGATTGATTTCGGTCTGGGTCGCCGATGAGAGCTCGATCTTCGCCTTCTCGGCCGCCTCTTTCAGGCGCTGAAGCGCGAGCTTGTCTTTGGTCAGGTCGATGCCCTGCTCCTTCTTGAACTCGCCCGACAGATATTCGACCAGCCGCATGTCGAAGTCTTCGCCGCCGAGGAACGTGTCGCCGTTGGTCGACTTCACCTCGAACACGCCGTCGCCGATCTCGAGGACTGAAATGTCGAACGTGCCGCCGCCGAGGTCATAGACGGCGATCGTGCCGGTTTTCTTCTTGTCGAGGCCGTAGGCCAGCGCAGCCGCAGTCGGCTCGTTGATGATGCGCAACACCTCGAGGCCGGCGATCTTGNNGTCTCCTTCATCTTCTGCAGGATGAAGGCCGAGATCTGCGAAGGCGAATATTGCTTGCCGTCGACTGTGACCCACGCGTCGCCATTGGGACCGCGAACGATCTTGTAGGGGACAAGCGCCATGTCCTTTTTGGAAATCGGATCGTCGAACGACCGCCCGATCAGCCGCTTGATCGCGAAGATGGTGCGCTCGGGATTGGTCACCGCCTGCCGCTTGGCCGGCTGGCCGACGAGACGCTCGCCATCGTCGGTGAACGCGACGATCGACGGCGTCGTGCGCGCGCCCTCGGAATTTTCGATCACCTTGGGGGTCGAGCCCTCCATGACAGCGACGCACGAGTTGGTTGTGCCGAGGTCGATGCCAATTACCTTCGCCATATCTTTCCCCTGTTCCTTCGCGGGACCGCCGGGCCCCAAAGCGGCCGAGCTCTCAGGAAGCATTCCGCCGCGCCCTTCAAGCCGTCGGCCTCGCTCTTCCGATCCCCGTTTCTCAACGCCAGATTTCCGCTGGCCAGATTTCCGCCGGTTCGGCGCGAATTTGCGCCCGAGCCTGCCAGTCCGGGCGTATATAGGTGGGGCGATTTGGCGGCGCAAGGCGCGGAACCGGCGGATTTTCAAGCTTTGGGCTCGTTGCCGCGGACCGCCGAGCGCCTTCCTCTTTTTCCTGAACGCTTCTAGACTTGGCCAATGACTCGACGGTTTCGCCTCCTGTTTTGCGGCCTCATCGCCGCGGCTCTCGCAGCGAGCGAGGTCCGGGCGCAATTGGTGCTTCCCGGCGCCGCTCCGGCCGCGCCGCAAGGGGCGACGGCCTCGCCCGCCAAGGCCCGAAGCGCGGGCGCCGCCAGGGGCGCGGGAGCCAGCGCGAAGAGCGTGAAGCCTGGCGCTCCGCCCGGCGTCGCCAGCCTTGCCGGGCGCCCGCTCATGCTCAACGGCAAGTCGGGGCTGTTGCAGATTTCCGGCGACGACAAGACGGCGAGGATCGACAAGCTGCAGCTTGCCGGCGAGAGCGTTTCGGATTCCTCGCAGCGCTGCGTCGTCGATATCATCGGCGAGAATCCGATTCAAGCGACCAGCGTCGGGCGTCCCGACGGCCTCTTGCGATTCGAGGCCGACGTCCCGGCCTGCCCGTTCTCGTTCGACGTCCTCGACGGCGCGGCGCTGGCGCCGTCGCAGATCACCGCATGCGTCTTCAAGGCCGCCGATTGCCAGACCGGTCCCGGCGGCCTTTGGGGCCCCGACGGCGCCTCGCTGGTCGGCGACGCCGCCAAGTTCGCCAAGGAACGCGCCGAGGCCGAGAAGGCGATGGCCAAGGCGGTGCGCGCCGTCCAGGACCGCGCTTCGGACAGCCCGGAGGCGGCGGACCTGATTCGCGATCAGAACGGCTTCGCCGGCCAGCGCGACGACATCTGCCGGGATTACGCCAAGGAGAGCGTCCACGGCTATTGCGCCTTGCGCGTCACCGAGGCGCGGACCGTGCTTCTCGAGACGCGGCTGAGCGAGTTCACCGCCGCGGCGGCCGGAAAGGCGGCGAACGAAAAGCCCGGCAAGACGAAGGCGAAGAAGGGC
Organism: Hyphomicrobiales bacterium; assembly: GCA_003164825.1. Lineage (GTDB taxonomy): Bacteria > Pseudomonadota > Alphaproteobacteria > Rhizobiales > Beijerinckiaceae > Roseiarcus. Next base: position 11,188 of record PLUH01000399.1, on the reverse strand, counting down.
GCCAAGGAGCCCTAGGTCGGGCCAACCGGCAGAGCGGCTGTAAGCCATGCGAAGGCTTTATCTTGGCGGAGCGCTCGGCTAGCTTTCTGCGGAGCCGAATCGACGGCTCCCGCCCCTCAAGGAGCGATAGCCCATGTGGAATGAGTTCAAGGAATTCGCGCTCAAAGGGAATGCGCTGAGCCTCGCCATCGGCGTCATCATCGGCGCCGCCTTCGGCAAGATCGTCGACGCCCTGGTCAATGACATCATCATGCCGATCATCGGCATCGCCGGCAAAGCGGACTTCTCCAACTATTACGTCCCACTCTCGAGCGCGGTGACCGCGACCAACCTCGAGGACGCAAGAAAACAGGGGGGCGTGTTCGCCTACGGCGACTTCATCACTGTCGTGATCAACTTCGCCATCGTCGCCATTGCGCTATTCCTCGCGATCAAGGGGATCAACATGCTCACCCGGCAGGCGGCCAAGGAGCCTCCGCCCCCCGCGCCGCCGACTCAGGAAGTCGTACTCCTGACGCAAATCCGCGACGAACTGGCCAAACGCTGAGCCGCAGGCTCAATCGCCCCTAGAGGGCGAGTCGGGAAAGCCTCAGCGCGTTGGCGATGACGCTGACCGACGACAGCGCCATCGCGGCGGCGGCTATGATCGGTGACAGGAGCAGGCCGAAGACCGGATAGAGGACGCCGGCGGCGATCGGCACGCCGACGGCGTTATAGATGAAGGCAAAGAAGAGATTCTGCCGGATGTTGCCCATCGTCGCCTGCGACAGGCGGCGCGCCGTCACGATCCCTTTCAGGTCGCCCTTGACCAGGGTGACGCCCGCGCTCTGAATCGCGACGTCGGTTCCCGTTCCCATTGCAATCCCGACATCGGCGGCCGCGAGCGCCGGCGCGTCGTTCACGCCATCGCCCGCCATGGCGACGATGCGCCCCTCCTTGCGCAGCCGCTCGACAACCTTTCCCTTGTCCTCTGGAAGGACTTCGGCCTCGACTTCCGCGATACCGAGCTTGCGCGCGACGGCTTCGGCGGTCGTACGGTTGTCGCCGGTGAGCATGACGACCCGGATTCCCGCTTCGCGCAAAGCCTGAATCGCCTCCGGGGTCGTCGCCTTGATCGGATCGGCGATCGCGAGCACGCCCGAGGCCCTACCGTCGATCGCGACGAAGATCGCGGTCGCGCCTGCGGAGCGCAAATCCTCCGCCGTCTTTTCAAGCGCCGATACGTCGATCGCGCCGGCCTGCATCATCAGGCGGTTGCCGATGTCGATCCGTCGACCCTCTACGGTTCCAGTGACGCCCTTGCCGGAGGGAGAATCGAAATCCTGAACCGGCGAGAGCGCGAGCTTTCGCTCAGTCGCGGCCTCGACAATTGCGGCGGCGAGCGGGTGTTCGCTGCCATGTTCGAGGCTTGCGGCGAGCCGCAGCAGATCGCCCTCGGCGACGCCGCCGAAGGCCCGCACGGCCACGACTTTCGGCTTGCCTTCCGTGAGCGTGCCTGTCTTGTCGATCACCAGCGTATCGATCTTCTCGACCCGCTCCAGCGACTCGGCGTTCTTGATCAGAACGCCGGACTGAGCGCCCCGCCCAACGCCGACCATGATCGACATCGGCGTCGCGAGCCCGAGCGCGCACGGGCAGGCGATGATCAGCACCGACACGGCCGCCACCAGCGCATAGGCGAAGCGCGGCTCCGGTCCCCAGATCGACCAGGCGACGAAGGCAAGGACCGCTACCGCGATCACCAGCGGCACAAACCAGCCGGACACCTGATCGGCGAGGCGCTGGATCGGCGCGCGGCTGCGCTGCGCCTGCGCGACCATCTGCACGATTTGCGCCAGCATCGTGTCGCGGCCGACCTTGTCGGCGCGCATGACGAAGCTTCCGGCGCCGTTCATCGTGCCGCCGATCACCTTCGCGCCGGCAGCTTTCACAACCGGCATCGACTCGCCGGTGACCATGGATTCATCGACCGTGCTGCGGCCTTCGATCAGCTCGCCGTCGACCGGGATCTTTTCGCCGGGCCGGACGCGCAGACGATCGTTGATCGCGACCGCTTCAAGGCCGACTTCCTCGTCGGCGCCGTCGGCGCGGAGGCGTCGCGCGGTCTTCGGCGCAAGGTCGAGCAGGGCCCGGATCGCGCCGCCGGTCTGTTCGCGTGCGCGAAGTTCGAGCACCTGGCCAAGCAGCACGAGGACGATAATCGCCGCCGCCACCTCGAAATAGATGGCGACCGCGCCGTCCATTCCCCGGAAGTCGGGTGGGAACAGGCCGGGCGCGACCGTTGCGACCACGCTATAGGCCCAGGACACGCCCGCGCCCATCGCGATCAGCGTGAACATATTGAGACTGCGGTTCTTGATCGACGCCCATGCCCGCTCGAAAAACGGCCAGCCGGCCCACAGCACGACCGGCGTCGCCAGAACGAGCTCAATCCAGTTCAAAATGACAGGCGAAAGCAACATATGCAGATTGGTGAGATGCCCGCCCATCGCGAGCGCGACAACCGGGACCGCGAGAACCAATCCGATCCAGAAGCGCCGCGTCATGTCGATCAGTTCGGGGCTGGGGCCTGTGTCTGCGGTGACCGTTTCCGGCGCCAGCGTCATGCCGCAGATCGGACAATTGCCGGGACCGGCTTGCCGGACTTGCGGATGCATCGGGCAGGTGTAGATCGCGCCCGAGGGCGCGGGGGTCGGCGGCGGCGTCCCAGCTGAGGCAGCCAGGAGTCGGGACGGCTCGGCGACGAACTTGTCGTGACAGCCGGTCGAGCAGAAATAATAGGTCGTCCCGCCATGCTCGGCCTTGTGCTTGGCCGACACCGGGTCGACCGCCATGCCGCAGACGGGGTCCTTGACGAGCGCGCTCTCGGCGGCGGCCATGGTCATCCGCGAAACTCCTTGCTTTCCATTTCGGCAACGACTAAACCTTCCCATCATGGGAAGGTCAAGCGGAATTAAGACATGAAGATCGGCGCAGCGGCGGCGGCGAGCGGCGTCAACGCCAAGATGATCCGGCATTACGAGGCGATCGGCCTTTTGGGTCCGGCCGCGCGCCGGGAGAACGCCTATCGCGACTATGGCGAGCGCGACATCCACGAGCTCAGGTTCATCCGCCGGGCGCGCCGCCTCGGCTTTTCGATTGCGGAAATCGAGGCTCTCCTCGCCCTGTGGCGCGACCGCGCCCGTCCGAGCCGCGAGGTCAAACGGATCGCCGAAGCGCATATCGGCGACCTTGAGGCGCGCGTCGCCGACATGCAGGCGATGGCGAAGACGCTCGGCAATCTGGTGGCCGCGTGCCACGGCGACGATCGCCCGGACTGCCCGATCCTGGACGATCTCGCGCTCGGCGAGGCCTGGGTGTGAGGTCGCGGATTGTCGCCCGCGTCCGGGCGAAGGCCTTGCGCACGCTTCAGCGCTCGTCCATGACGCGCGAATGAACGACGCCTTGTCGCCCTTGAGCCCCGATTGGCTCGATCAGATCCGCCCGGCGATGCGCGCCGTCGCCACCAGCGGCATTGTCGAAGTGTTCAATTACGGCCGCGGCCGGCAGGGGCTCATTCCGCTGTGGGTCGGCGAGGGCGACCTGCCGACGCCGCCGTTCATCTGCGAGGCGGCCAAGGCGTCGCTCGACCGCGGCGAGACCTTCTACACCTACCAGCGCGGCGTGCCCGAGCTCAGGGCGGCGATCGCCGCCTATATGACCCGCGTCTACGGCGCCGCGCCCGGAGGCGGGGCTTTCTCGCCCGAGAATTTCTTCGTCACCATCGGCGGCATGCACGCAATCGAGATCGCGACCCGGCTCATTGTCGGCCCAGGCGACGAGGCGCTGATCCCCTCGCCGGCGTGGCCCAATTTCGTCGGCGCGCTCGAAATCTCCGGCGCCCGCGCGGTGCCGGTCCGCCTCGACCGGACGAGCCGCTGGAGCCTCGATCCGGACAAGCTCGCGAGCGCGGTGACGCCCGCGACCCGGCTCATTTTTTTCAACACTCCCGCCAACCCGACCGGCTTCGTCGCGACGCGTGAAGAGATCGCGGCGACGCTGGCGATCGCGCGCCGGCATGGGCTGTGGATCATCGCCGACGAGATTTACGGCCGCCTCACCTACGACGGCGCCCGCGCCCCCTCGTTCCACGACGTGATGGCGCCTGACGACAAGATCCTGTTCGTCCAGACGCTGTCCAAGAACTGGGCGATGACCGGCTTCCGCGTCGGCTGGCTCGAGGCCCCGCCTGCGCTCGGCGACGTGATCGAGAACCTGGTCCAGTTCACGACCTCGGGCGTCCCCGTCTTCACCCAGCGCGCCGCGACCGCCGCGCTCGACCAAGGCGAAGAGTTTCTCGCCTGGCAGATCGACCGCTGCCGCCGCTCGCGCGATATCCTATGCGAGGGGCTCAAGGCGACCGGCCAGGTGCGCTTCTTCGAGCCCGAGGCGGCGTTCTACCTCTTCTGTTCGGTCGACGGCTTCGCCGACTCGCGCGCGCTGGCGCTGAGCCTCATCGACGAAGCGGGCGTCGGCGCGGCGCCCGGCGGCGCCTTCGGCCCCGGCGGCGAGGGACACCTGCGCCTGTGCTTCGCTCGCGATCCCGACCAGATCGCCGACGCGACCCGTCGGATGGCGAACTGGCTGAAGCGCTGACCGGGCAGCGCTTCGGCGCCACGGCCGCAGCCCGCCGCCTTAAGTCCAATGCTGCTTTGGCGAACATGCCTCTGGCGCCGCAGCAACCTTGCCTTTAAATTCCAGGCGAAAGGTCAGGAGATCGACATGCTTGCTCGCCCGCGCAGAAGCGTCCTCTACATGCCAGGCTCCAACGCCAAGGCCCTGGCCAAGGCCGCGACCTTGTCCGCCGATGCGCTTATTCTCGATCTCGAGGATTCGGTCGCCCCCGACCAGAAGATCGCAGCGCGCGGACAAGTGGCCGAGGCGGTGCGCAAGGGCGGCTTCGGCGGCCGCGAGGTCGTCATCCGCGTCAATGGGCCGCATACGCCCTGGGGCGACGAGGATCTCGCCGCCGCCTCCGCCGCCGGGCCGGACGCCATCCTTCTGCCCAAGGTCGACGGACCCGGCGCGATCATGGCCGCCGCGCGGGCGTTGCGCGAGGCCGGCGCGCCCGAGCGAACCCGGATCTGGGCGATGATGGAGACGCCGAACGCCGTTCTGAACGCCGGCTCCATCGCCTCTGTCGCGGCCGACTCGGCCTCGCGCTTCACAGTCATGGTGATGGGGCTCAACGATCTCGCCAAGGAGACGCGAGCGCGGCTGACCCCTGGCCGCCCGACGATGACCGCATGGCTCGCAAGCTGCGCTGTCGCGGCGCGCGCCCACGGCGTCGAAATCCTCGACGGCGTCTTCAACGACATCAAGGATCTCGACGGCTTCCACCTCGAATGCCTGCAGGGGCGCGACATGGGCCTCGACGGCAAGACCCTCATCCACCCGAGTCAGATCGACATCTGCAACGAAGTGTTCGCGCCTGCTCCCGCGGAGGTCGAAAGCGCCCGCGCCATCATCGACGCGTTCGCGCTGCCCGAGAACGCGGGAAAAGGCGCGATCCAGCTCAACGGCCGCATGGTCGAACTCCTGCACGCCGAGATGGCGCGCCGGACGCTCGCGATCGCCGACGCCATCGCCGCGCTCCACAAGGCGGCGGCTTGAGCCGCGCAGGGGCCTGGAACGCCTCAAAGAGAGTCTCAGGCCGCCGCTCGTTTGACAGCGCGACGGGCCGGCGCTTTCTTTGCGGGTGGGAGCAAGAGATCGACCGGTACGCGGAAGCGCGCGCGTAGCCTTTGGATCATTGCTATGCTCAACCCCTTCTTGCCGCGCAGAACCTCGCTGACGCGGCTTGGAGTTCCAAGGATCGACGCCATCTCCGCGCGGGTTAGGCCGTGCTGGTCCATCAAGTGCCGGATCAATTCCGCGATGCTCGGCGCCCTGCGGGGCCAATTGCGCTCCTCATAGGCGGCAATAAGCCGCGCTTGCGCCTCTACTCGGGCGATATCCCGTGCATGATTCGAGTTCCAAAGCCGGTCAACAAGCGCGCGAGCGCGCACGAGCTCGGCATCGTTGTCGATCAAGATCAATGTTGCGTCCATCTAGATTGTTTCCGCATCTATCTTGTCATATTCGGTATGCGTCCCAAAGAACCTGATCGCCAAGACGCCCGCCTGGTATTGCACTCGGGCGATCAATCGA
>PLUH01000399.1:0-4988 GCA_003164825.1 Hyphomicrobiales bacterium | reverse complement strand
TCGACCACGTCCGTGCCGATGACGATCATGACTCGAGCGCGACACTTGAATCCAAAAATTCAAAGAAGACGACGTGCAAACAATCAGTGACTGCTCCGTTGCCGAGCCGATTGAAGAACAGGTGGTCTGCGGTCGCAACAGCCGGGGCTCCCACACGGCGGCGGGGACGGCGGACGCGAGATCGTGCGATCGCGCTTCGCGTCACACCTTTTTCAACCGCACGATCACGTCGATCGCCTTGATCAGCGTGCCGTCGGGCGCGGGGATCTTAAAATCCGGCACCCATTCCTCGGGAATGTCGGAGAGCTCCTCCGTGTCCTCGCGGTAGAAGTGGTAATGCGGCCCGGTCTTGGTGTCGTACCAGAGCTTGGCGTCGTAGATCGCGATCTCGCGCAAAAGCCCGCAGCGCGCAAACTCGTTGAGGGTATTGTAGATCGTGCCCAGCGTCGGGGCGAACCGGATCGACCGCGTCTCGTGATAGATCATTTCCGCCGTAAAGTGGCGATTCCCGGCGCCGAAGATCGCGCGCGCGAGATCGAGCCGTTGCCGGGTCGGCCGCACCCCGGCGGACGCGAGCTTCCGCAGAAGGACGCCGGTGCAGGTTTCGCAATGCGCAGCGCTCTTGGTTTCCATGGCCTTCGCATGCCGCCGGCGGGCGGCCAAAGCAGGCGCCGCCGGGCGATCGTGAACCTGATAGAAGCATCATCTCTAATCCGGCTTGGCTGCCTACGCAACCTCAACCTTGGGCCGGAGGGCAGCCAGGCTCAGGTTGGGGCGGGTCGCCCGACCCGCTGGCGAGCGCTTCCGGTTTCTCATATGGTTCATTTGGGCGGGATTGTGGGAGCTTTCTCTTGGCGATTGCGGGCGGGTGTCTGTGCCGGGCGGTTCGGTTCGAAATCAACGCCGACGCGCCGCTCGGCGCCCGATATTGCTGGTGCCGCGTCTGCCAATATCTCGGCTGCGGGACCGGAGCGGTCAGCGCCGCCTTCCGCAAGGAGAGCGTCACGGTGTCCGGACCGTTGACCGACCATGTGATCCGGGCTGACAGCGGCTCGGTCATGCACCGGCGCTTCTGCTCCCATTGCGGCACGCCGATCTTCAGCGAGGCCGAGCAGCGGCCGGAGGTTATCTTCGTGCGCGCCGGCGCGCTGGACGATCCCAATCTGGCCCCGCCCTCAGCGATAATCTGGGGCAAGTCCGCGCCGGCTTGGGCGTGCTTCGATCCCGATCTGCCGAGGATCGAAGGTCAACCGCCGCCCCCGCCCGTGGCCTGACCGGCGGCCGCGCGAAGGCGATGAAATGCTGTTCATGGTGATTGAGCGTTTCCGCGACGACGACATGGTCCCGGTCTACCGGCGCCTGCGCGACGGCGGCCGGTCGCTGCCGGAGGGGCTCGTTTATGTCGACAGCTGGGTCGAGCCCAACTTCTCACGCTGCTTCCAGCTCATGCGCTGCGACGATCTCCGGCTCATCCAAGCCTGGATTCTGCAATGGCGCGGCTGCGGCGTGACGTTCGAGATCATACCCGTGGTCGCGAGCAGCGAGACGCGCGCGGTCGTCGAGCCCTATCTCGGAGGGCCCGAGCGGGGGACCTGACCGGCCCCCCCGCCAAGTTGATATCGTCACGTTTTCCGTGCATGCATGGCCTCCCGCGGCGGGACGCGGCGATTTTCGGGAGGAAATTGTAGCCGATGTCACTTTCGCTCTACCAATGCAGCGTGCCGGTCTACGAGCGCTCGCTCAATGCGTTTCTGGGCGTCCTCGACAAGGCGGAGGAGCATGCCAAAGCGCGAAAGTTCGACCCGGCGAACTATCTGACGATCAAGCTGAGTCCCGACATGTATCCGCTCGCCCGGCAGATCCAGAGCTTCTGCGATCACGCCAAGAACTCGTCGTTCCGTCTCGCGGGCCAGCAGCCGCCGGTCAAGGAGGACAAGGAGACGACCATCGCCGAACTGCGCGAGCGCATCCATGCCACGCTCGACATGCTGAAGTCGATCGACGCCAAGACGATGGAGGGCGGCGAGACGCGCGAGATCGTCATCCCCGCCGGCGGCAGCAAGTTTAAGGCCGACGGCGCCGACTACCTGCTGCATTTCGCCATGCCGAACTTCTATTTTCACTTGACGACCGCTTACGACATCCTGCGCGCCGGCGGGGTCGAGATCGGCAAGCGCAACTTCATTGGCGCGGTCCCCGGCATGGTTCGGGTTTGAGATTCAGGTTCGAGAGCATCGACCATGACCATCACCAGACTGCAAGCCGGCCCGCGCATGTCGCAGGCGGTCGTTCACGGCGCGACGATCTATCTCGCCGGCCAGGTCGCCGATCAGGCCAAAGGCAAGAGCGTGGGCGAGCAGACGAGGGAGATCCTGGCCAAGATCGACGGCCTGCTTGCCGAAGCCGGTTCGGACAAGACCAGGATTCTTTCGGCCACGATTTATCTTGCCGACATCGCCACGTTTGCCGAGATGAACGCTGCATGGGAAGCATGGGTCGCCTCCGGCCATACTCCGGCCCGCGCAACCGTCGAGGCCAAGCTCGCCGCGCCCGAATATACAGTCGAGATCGTCTGCGTCGCCGCCAAGACCGAGCCGACTCTGTTATAGCCCTTCGAGGAGTCCGTTTCGGTGCTTATCCCGTCGATCGACAACGTCAGGGGTCCGTTCGAGCGGGTGACAAGCCCCGGCGAAGCGGTCGACCGCCTCGCTCGCCTGTACGATGACGCGACGCAGGCGCTGCGCGGCGCGGTCGAGCGCTTCCTCAAGGACGGCGAGCCGCCGTCGTCCGCGACGCGCGCCCTGTTCCGCTATCCCGAACTGCGCCTGACATACGCGCCCAACGGCCCGGCGCTTTCGAGCCCGCGCGCATTCGCGAAGTTCAGCGACCCGGGCACGTACGCGACCACGGTCACGCAGCCGCAGGAGTTTCGCGCCTATCTGCTCGAGCAGCTCGAGCCGCTGGTCAGCGAATACGGCGCCACGATGGAGGTCGGCGTCGGCGCGCCGGAGATCCCCTACCCTTACGTGATCGAGAGCGGCGACGAATTGACCCGCGGCGGGGCCGACGCCGCGGAGCTGGCCCGTTTCTTTCCTGTCCCGTCGCTGGCGACGATCGGCGACGAAACCGCGGACGGCGAGTTCGATTTCGGCCCCGAGCGGCCGCTCGCCCTGTTCGATGCGCCGCGCGTCGATTATTCGCTGCGCCGCCTCGTCCACTACACCGGCTCCGACTGGCGGGCGATGCAGCCATGGGTGCTGCTGACCAACTATCACCGCTACGTCGACCAGTTCGTGCACTGGGGCTTAAAGCAGCTGCACGCCGGAGCGGGCGTGCAGAAAGTCGTTCTGCCGGGCAACGTCGTCATCGACTCGTCGGTCTCGCCGGCTGAGGCGGAGGCGCGCGTCGGAGCCGTCGCCTGGCACCGGTTCCAGATGCCCGCCTATCACTGCGTGCGCGCCGACGGGCGCGGGATCAGTCTCGTCAACATCGGCGTCGGACCGTCGAACGCCAAGACCATCACCGACCACATCGCGGTCTTGAGGCCCCATTGCTGGCTGATGGTCGGCCATTGCGCCGGCTTGAGGCAGTCGCAGGTGATCGGCGACTATGTGCTCGCGCACGCCTATCTGCGCCGCGACAACATCCTCGACGAACCGGTGCCGCTGATGACGCCGATCCCGGCCCTGGCCGAAGTGCAAGTCGCGCTGCAGGAGGCGGTGGCGAAAGTGACCGGCGATCGCGGCGAAGCGCTCAAGCGCCGGTTGCGCACCGGCACCGTCGTCACCAACGACGACCGCAATTGGGAACTGCGCTGGTCGAAGGAGCGGCGGCTCATCAACATCTCGCGCGCCATCGCCGTCGACATGGAATCGGCGACCATCGCCACCCAGGGCTTCCGAATGCGGGTCCCCTACGGCACGCTCTTATGCGTCTCCGACAAGCCGCTACACGGCGAGATCAAGCTGCCCGGCGCCGCCAACGCCTTCTACGAACGCGCGATCGCCGAGCATCTGCAGATCGGCATCGCCGCCATCGGGCTCCTGCAGGCCCAAGACGATACGCTGCACTCGCGCAAGCTCAGGAGCTTCGACGAGCCGCCGTTTAGGTGAGAGGCTGGCCGGCCCCGCCGGGGCGCCGACAGGCGCGTCGCGCATCCGGATTCAGCCCGAGATACGCGCCCGGCGGCGTCGGAAGGCTCGCTGGCGCCATGCATGCGGATGAGGCTGGGCTAAGTCTCAATAAGACTGGTCCGGTCTCGACCCGAAGCGGAAGTTCTCAGTTTCGGCCTAGGTCTGCTTTGCGCAAATAGCGGTCATTGCTTAACGGCTTCGCGAATGGGTCAAGTCGCCGCCGAAGCGGTCAGTAGTGCAGTGGACCACAACCCATCCGATTAGATCGGACACGATCCGATGTAAGGAAAACGGAGAGATTTCGATGAGCATCGAAGAGAATATCCAGATAGTGAAAGATTTTTTTGCAGCAATGGGCAGCTACAATGAGCACGATCTGCTGGCGTTAGCTGCCGAAGATATCGAGTGGATCATTCCGGGCGAGGGCTGGCCGCTGGCAGGCACGCACCGCGGGCGCGCGGAATTGGCGGCTGTGCTTAAGAAGGCGTCCGAAGAGGTGGAAATGAAATACCCAAAGCCCCCCGAATTCGTGGCGCAGGGAGACCGGGTTCTGGTCGTCGGCGTCGCTACGGGAAAAATCTACGCTACGAATAAGCCGTACAAGGACGAGTGGGTCTTCGACATTACCGTTCGAGATGGAAAAGTAGCGCGCATCCGGGAGTACATCGACACGCAAGCACTGGCGCGGGCCTCGCAGATGGACGCGTCCGGGCCGGCGTAGCGCTGGCCGTCTGCGGTCATCGGGGGGTATCGCCGCCCCGCACGCCGCGCGCTCGTCGAATGCCCAACCGTAACGGAGATCCCGATGTACGACCAATCCAAGCTATCCGAGTTGATCCGGTTCGCACGAGTCGA
>PLUH01000025.1 GCA_003164825.1 Hyphomicrobiales bacterium | reverse complement strand
CGCCGTAACCCGAAACAACTTCCTCCAGCGCAAGCAACCTGCATTCTGCGCGCCTGCACTGAGCGCCTGCCAATTCGGCGCAAGCACTCGCGATCAGGCATCCCGTTGCCTGTGACGTCGCTGCCGCTATCGCACGCTTGGAGTCAAGAGCGCCAATAGCGGCTTCAATCCAATCGATATCGTCAATGGACATGAGGTCCAAGCGCTGAAAACCGATCTGCCGCGTCAACTCTACAAGTTTCGTCCTCGCATCGACTAGTGCTTCGCGCGCCTCGATCCAGCCCATCGTCAATTCTAATAATCTGATTGTGGCACAAGCCTCCCGGATTATACCTATCGTCTCAACGACCACGCTGTTCTTGTCCACGTTATGACCAGACAGTAGACGTATCTTCTTGTCGTATGCTCTGGGAACCGAGACTGGAGGTGTCAACTTTTCTCCTTAATTTTAAGCCGTCGGGCTGTTGGATTCTTCTCTATTGACCAACGGTCAGCTGCTCCGCCTTAAAGTGGCGTGCGTAGTCCCTGTACACGGGCCAGGTCGATGAAATGATTTGTCTTTTACCGTCATCAAGCTTCGAAATCTGACGCGCCGGATTTCCGCCGTAGAACCAGCCGCTCTCGAGGACTTGACCAGGATTTGTATGGCCGCCAGCACCAAGAAGAACGTCCTCTTCAACAACAGTTCCGGGCGCGACGACCGCTCCAATGCCGATAAGACTCCGATCCGCAATTTCGCAGTCTATCATGGTGACGTTGTGTCCGATTGTCGATTCACGTCCTATGATTACGGATCGATCGACACATCGTATGGTCGTGTTATCTTGGATATTCGTATTTTGTCCGACGCTAATACTGTGTATTCCTGCGTCTAGGTCGCATCCAAACCAAACTCCAACACCCTCGCCCACTACCAAGCTGCCATTTGCATTGGCCGTTACTGCAAAGAACAGGTCCGCAGGCGGGTGAATTACCGAATTGCTCTCGCTTCTCCGCAAGTCCTTACGAGGCGCCCCTCGAACAGAGCTATGTAGCGCCTCCAGTTCGCCTGCATTAAGTTGCCGGACGGGTTTCGCGGGTTGACCAGCGAAAAGCCAACCGCTCTGAAGCTTGGATCGAGGAAAAATGATCGCTCCGTTGGCTATGGCGACATTGTCGGATACCTTTGAACCATCGAGGATAACCACGTCGGCGCCAATGAAACAATTCGAGCCCACATCACAGGCATGAATGACCGAGTTCCTGGACGCCGTAACGTTGTTCCCGATATGGGTCGGATAGACGTCGTGGGCGATATGCACAGTCGCGTGCTCGCCGAGCCAGAAATCGTCTCCTATTGTGACATAGTGGCCATCGGCGCGGACGACCGCGTAATCCTCTAGAACGGCTGCTTTTCCAATGCTCGCGCGTCCCAAAATAGCCGCTCCCGGTGCGCCTTGTGGTGCCGACGCGAATTTGGGATCATTACCGAGATATGACATTATCAACATGTTTTACCCACGATCAGAACAGTCGTCCCCATTCCTTACGGCTTAACCCAGCGATCCTCATGGTGCGGCCGTCGCTCCCATCGATGTCGTGTCCATTTCCCGACCGCGCTGCCAACCTTTGTTGCTTCCTAGTGGATAGAATCAAACGCTTCGACCCCTCCAGATAAGCTGCAACCTATTGGAATCGCTAGAAGGAAGCCGGACTCAACCGTTTGATTTTATCCACTAGGAGTTCGTCTCAAGCACGGCCACGATCTCGCACTGTATCAGCATACCAGGAGCGAGATACGGATTGACCACGACGTGGCGCACCGGCCGCGAATGCTCGTCCGGGAAATGCTTCAGCCAGGCTTTGTTCAGGGGCGTCCGATCGACGTCAGGCTTAAGAAACACGGTCACCTTGAGCACATCGCTAAGCGTGGCGCCCGCGGGTTCGAGAACCCGCGCGGCCACCTCGAAGAGATTGTCGCATTGCTCCTCGATTGTGCTGGGCATTTTTCCCGAGGCGAGATCGATGCCCGAGATACCCCCGGTCATTATCGTGTTTGCGATCCGCGCCACTGCGGGTATTGGGTTGTTGCCGTGGCTGTAACCGTCGATTTCGTAACTCATGCGGCCCACGGACTCTCCCTTCGTCATGCTGGTCATCCGGGATGCACCTTGCAGCCGAGCTTTTCTAGGCTAGCGTCGATCCACGCGCGATCGGTCGGGCGTTGGTTCAAGATATCATCAAGGATTTGGGTTTCGTCGCGGTGTTTCTCAGTCGCCATTCGCAGGACTTCGTCCACCTCCAAGTAAGGCACGCAAAGCACGCCATCTTCGTCGCCCACGATCAAATCTCCTGGATGAATAACCATGCCGTCGATGGCGATCGCTCGGCCGATTTCGCCGGGCCCGGAACGCAACGGACCGCGATGCGTCACTCCTGCGGCAAACACCGGCCAATTCTGCGCGGCAATCGGACCCGAATCTCGGATCGACCCGTTGATTACAATGCCCCCTATGCCTCGCATGCGGGCGTAACTCGCCATGATCTCGCCCATAATGGAGTTTGTGAGATCGCCACCCGCGTCGACTACGATAATGTCGCCGGGCAGGGCAAGATCCATCGCCTTGTGGACCATGAGATTGTCGCCCGGCCTCGTCTTAACCGTAAAGGCGGGTCCCGCCATCGCGCCGTCCGCGTGATGTGGACGCAATCGGGGCCCTCCGGCGGTCAACCGGGACATGCAATCGCTTAGATTGGCAACCGGAAGCTCAAGGAATTTTTTGGCGGTCTCGAGACTCACCCGCCGCTCGATCGGATAGATGGCAAAGCCAATCATTCCGCTGCTCCCTTCATCGAAGCTTGCTTCGCGATCTGCTTGGAAAGTCGGCTGAACACACGGCGCGCATTGCCCTCAAAAATTTTAGCCTTGTCCTCCTCAGGGATAGCTAGAGCATCGATATAGCGCTTCGTGTCGTCGAAGTTGTGCCCGGTTTCCGGGTCGACGCCTGGAACCGCGCCGATCATTTCCGAGGCGAATAAAATGTTGTCAGCCGGAATGACCTTGGCCAACAGGTCCTGACCGGGCTGATGGTAGATACAGGTGTCGAAGCAGATGTTGTTGAGAAGAAGCTCCTTGAGCAGCGGTAAGTTAAGCCCCTGCGCCAACCCACGGAAACGACCCCAGTGGAACGGCACCGCGCCACCACCGTGCGGAATGATAATGTTCAGCGTCGGGAAATCCTTGAAGACCGTCGACGTCAGAAATTGCATGAACGCGGCGGTGTCGCCATTCAGGTAATGCGCGCCTGTCGTATGGAAAGCTGGGTTGCACGAGTGGCTGACATGGATCATCGCCGGCGTTCCAAGTTCGACGAGCTTTTCGTAGATCGGATACCAGAATCTGTCGCCAAGCGGGGGATCAGTCCAGTATCCTCCCGACGGATCCGGATTAAGGTTGAATCCAACAAAACCATATGCGGTCACACAGCGGTCCATCTCAGCGAGACAGTTCTTCGGCGACACGCCCGGGCTTTGCGGGAGCATCCCGACGCCGATGAAGTTGCGGGGGAACAGCGAGCAGACGCGGAAGATCAACTCGTTGCAAGCGGAAGCCCATGCCTCACTTGTTTCGGCGCCGCCGAGATGATGCCCCATGCCGGCCGCACGCGGCGAGAAAATCGTCAGGTCCGTGCCGCGCTCGCGTTGCATGCGAAGCTGCCCATTGCGGATGGTTGCCGCAATCTCTTGGTCGGTCATGGCGGGTCGAGAAGGGACAGCGTCGCCTTTCGAATGCGCGTCGATCTGCTGCTTTCGCCAATGCTCATGTTGAGCAGGGGCGGTGGTATAGTGGCCATGACAATCGATAATCACTTGTGATCCTCTAGTTTGAGTAGCGCCCCGAGTTGCTGGCGAACGCAGACGAGCGAAAGCGCCTAGCGCTCGTCTTATATGTCGAGCACCAGCGTGTCGGTCTTGGAACGAGAACAGCAAATCATAATGAGCTTGTTCGATTCTTTTTGCTCTTTGCTAAGGATCATATCGCGATGATCAGGAATTCCCGACACGACCGTCGTTTGACAGGTGCTGCAAATCCCCTCGGTGCAGGAATAGGGCACGTCGAAACCGCGATCCAGCAAAGCCTCAAGGATCGTTTGGCCCGAGCAGACTTCGAGGGTCTCACCGGACCGCTGAAGAACTACCGTGAACGTTCCTTCTTTTTCGACCTGCTGTTCATTGGAAAACCTTTCGAGATGAACGCGCGTAGTGGGGAGTGACTCCGTCGCGGCCTGGAACGCCATGATCATCTCGCTCGGTCCGCAACAGTAAAAATGCGTGTTGCCGGGGGCTCTTTTGATAAGCGCCGCAAGATCTACCCGGTCCCTCGCGGAAATATCGCGGGAACCCTTACGAAAATAGAATTGAACCTTTCGTCCAAAGCCGCGCAGCTCCGCGACGAAGCCGGCATTTTCGACGTCGCGGGCGGCGTAGTGCATCTCCCACGACTTTCCGAGACTCTCGAGCCGTCGCGACATGCTCATGAGCGGCGTAATCCCGATGCCGCCGGCAATCAGGACGCTGTGCTCTGCGTCTTCTTCGAGCTTGAAATGGCCGCGCGGTGCACTGATCTCTATCTCATCGCCGACCTCGAGCCGTTCATGAATAAACCGCGATCCGCCGCGACCGGCTTCCTCGTTCTTGACTCCAACCAGATATCGATTCGCTTGATCGGGTCCGTTTGAAAGCGAATAGCTTCGAATCATGCCATTGGCTAGGTGCAGATCGATATGCGACCCCGCAGAGAAAGGAGGCAATGAGTCACCATCCAAGGGTCCTAGCTCCACCAGCTTTATGTCGCGGGCTTCCTGCTTCACGCTCGTTACGCGGACGCGGATTGTCGGGTGCGGCGCTAACATTTGCGCGGCGTTCGATACACACCGGGAAGGCGTTGGCCAGCTTCATTCGGAATGCAGTACGCCGGACTGCGCGTGGCATCTTCATTCATCGCGATCATCCAAAATCTGCGACGAGAGCTGACACGTTCGGCTCCCCGGTCAATTCGATCTCACGCCGCGTGCGCGCCGACTCTAAGATGGCGAGACAGACCTCTAATGTGGCACGGCCAAAGTCGCCGTCGTGTCGCGGGGCGACGCCCTTTCTTACTGCGAGATAGAGTTCGTCGAGCACCTCGGCGCGACCGGGCGCCCCGGCGCTGTGTGGCACGGGCACTTCCAGCACGCCTTCTTGCCCATAAATCATAATGCCGTCCGTCGACGGTCTCAGGTCGGCCTTTTCGCAAGAGACGATGATGACGCCAAAGTGCGGCTGATGCCAGCGATGCCCTTGGTCGGCAANNCCGTACCGCTTTATGCGCGCATCGGATTCTGGGCCGTCGCGCATAGATTCCAGTGCTCGGAGAGTAGCCCCATGCTGGTCTGCCTGCTTAGGTTGGCCAAGTTCACCTACCCAGCCGTGGAACTCGTCGCTATCGAAGCGATCGTATCCATTGTAGACCAAACTCGCACATCCACCATCAGCGAACGTTAGCAATGCCGAGCATATCCCTTCAGTCCGACGGCGTGTATCAAGAATGGCGGTAAACGCCCGAACTGCAGACACCTTGCTGCCATTCAAAACGCGCGCGATATCGACCTGGTGGGGAATCTGATTGAAAATAATGCCGCCCCCAAGCTCGGTATCGAGCTCCTCAGGCCGGCGCGGTCGATAAAAGAAATCGCAATATTGCCACATCGCGATTAGCGCCGGTCGCCCAACCTCTCCACTGTCGATAATCTGGCGCATTCCCCTAACGGCTGGATCGAAGCTGTGCGTATGACCCACGATGAGCGCGGCGCGATTGCGGCGGGCGGCGCCAATCATGTCGTCGCAATCGGCAAGCGTCAGCGCCATCGGCTTTTCGACGATCGCGTGCTTGCCGTGATCCGCCGCCAAGAGTACATGCTCGCGATGCATCTGGTGGGGCGTCGCGACGTAGACAGCGTCGATGTCTGCCCGGTCGACGAGTTCCGCCGCACTGGCGACGGTAGCGCAAACATGATCGTTCGCGAACCGTTCGCGTAGGTCCTGGTTGGGGTCCGCCACAGCGGTCAACAGGAAATTAGGATGCGCAACGATGGCCGGGATCATCGCGGATCCGGCTATGCCCAAGCCGATAACTCCAATTCGCAAGGGACAGGCTGAAGTCGCGTCGGCCACTGTCAGCACACCGATTTGACGAGCATTGAAGTCACTTTCAGCCGGGCATCAGCAGGGGCTTCTTTGAGCCGCCTTTGAGACTGTCCCACCACGGGCAGGTCCCTTCGGACAGTCGATAGTTTCCTTCCATCACCTGTACCGGTGCGCGCAACCCGCGATTCGCGTTGTTGGCTGCGAGAGCGCGCGCGTTCTTGGAGACCTCGGGCGTTGTCCAATTTCGCTCATGACCCCAAAGGCTGGGACCCGTTTTCCGTTCGTAAGGTTCCCATCTGTCGGGATCGATCGTCTGACCGCCCCAACCATACTCAACCATGAATTTCGAGGGTGTTTGCGAGTAAAACGAGGTCATGAAATCACCGCAATGACGACCGAGGGACGTGGCGACTTTGTCCTCGGCAATTGCGATGTCGAGACCCTGCCCGACGTCATCGAAGCTATAGAGCTCCATCATCAGGTGATGGAACAGACTCTTCCCCATGTTCACGAACGCTAGAGAGTGGTGGCGTCGATTGACATGGAGGAACCGGGCCTGGAAAGGTTCGTCGTAGTAGTCGGTCAGCCGGAAGCCCAGCAGGTCGCGATAGAAAAGAAGCATCCGATCGACCAACTCCCCGTTTTCGACTCCGAAAACGACGTGTCCAAGACCCTGCGATCCAGTGCGGAAACCGGAAATTGAGCGACCAGCTCGGAACGGTTCCGTCGCAATCTCCGGGCCGTAAAACGCCTCAAGCCGGTTGCCTGAGGGATCCTGAAACAAAAAGAGGTCGGTGACATGCCTCTCTTCGGCCAAAGCGCGATCACCGCGGGTGACGCTGATTTTTGCCGTTTGGAGGCGCGCGCCCAGCTCATCGAGCGACTGACTGTCGGCAACCTCCCAACCGAGGAAGTCGACACCATCCGAATTGGTTTCATTGACGATGATGCGCTGACTACGATCATCCATACGAAACGCAAGGGATGCACGCGTTTTGTCGATTCGTTGCAGCCCAAGATGCCGCGGTCCGTAGTCCGCCCAATCGGCAACACTCTTCGTCCGAACGCCCATGTATCCCAATGCCAGCACGCTCATCAACGTCTCCTTGGTTCCGAGACCCCCTTCACCGTTCGGCGGCCCAGTTATTGAGGCAACCTGCGAACTCCTCATCCGGCTAGGTAGCCGCCGTCCACGTACAGCTCGATGCCCGTGATGTAAGACGCGTCGTCAGACGCCAAAAACAGAACGGGCTTGACCACATCCTCGGCGACACCCGTGCGACCTAGCGGCACGCGCTCCAGAAACTTTGCGCGGATGGCAGGATCCCTGACGTTTCCTGAGGTACGCATCGGCTCCATCAGGCCCGGATGGATGGAACAGCAACGAATGCCGTCCCGCCCGAACTGCACCGCCGTGGATTTGCTTAGAATTCGCAACGAGGCTTTCGACGCATTGTAGGCGAAATGAACGTTGCTTTGGCCTATAATCGCTGAGATCGAAGACATATTGATGATGACGCCGCCGCCATTTTGCTGCATGACCGGTACGACGAAATGGGTTCCGAGGAACGCGCCGCCAGCGTTGATACTCATCAAACGTTCCCAACCAACGTCATCGAGGACATTGTTGAATGCTGTCCCGCTGATCCCGGCATTGTTGATCAGGATGTTAATCTGTCCGCACTTGTCGAGGGCGAAATCAATCGCCGCGCCCCAGCCCGCTTGAGATGAAACGTCGAGCTTGATGAAATATGCGACTCCTCCAGACGCTTTGATTTCGCTGACTGTTACGACCCCTTCTTCCTCAAGAATGTCAGCAAGGACTACCTTTGCGCCTTCCTTCGCGAAGGCGAGGCAGATAGCACGCCCGATTCCGGAGGCAGCGCCCGTCACGAATACGACCTTGTCTTTGAACCGCACAATCCAATCCTTGAGAAGACGAACGCCTGCGCCGAGCGGGTGCCTAAATCCCCGCGACGCCAGAATGCGAAAGGGACCCTAAACGCCGTCTCTTTAGGGCGCTGGCGCAATGACATTCACTGCGACTGCGGTGTGCGCGGTCAACTTGGCCGCCTCCGCCTTCAGTTCTTGTTGGTTCTGAGCCATGAACTCCTCGAAATCGGCAATCTCGGAGAGCTTCGCCATGCCGCGAACAAAATAGCTCTCCGGCCGAGCCAACGCAGCCGGCTCGATGCCTTGGCCCAGGTCCTTTGCCATTTTTACGAGTCGCCGGCGCGCNNAAGCCGCTCCTGTGTGCGGTCGACGATACCCGGACGATCGCCGGGTACACCGGGCATCGATTCCTGGAGTCCGCGATCCTGGGTGTTGACGCCTGGGATGCCAGTGAAGCTTGCGGTGCGCTGCAGTTCACGATCGATCATATAATCATTGGCTTTATTGGCGATTGGCAGGAACGTATCAATCACGTGCCCATTCGGCATCTCGATCGAGCCCCGGGTCATCAGCGGCGGAAACGAGACCCCCTCGTTGATCTCCTTCATATCCTCGTCATCTAATGGGTGGTCGACACGGTAGCGGTAGGCGAAGGTGGTCGTCATGTAGTCGTCAATTGGCGACCAGGCCCGCCCGTGGCCGAAGTAAAAGCCGGGAGTCGGCGGTATTGCACTCCACATCGGCAGCATCCAATGGCTAATGCGCCAATAGTATTGATCCTGATAGGAC
Source organism: Hyphomicrobiales bacterium (assembly GCA_003164825.1). Taxonomy (GTDB): domain Bacteria; phylum Pseudomonadota; class Alphaproteobacteria; order Rhizobiales; family Beijerinckiaceae; genus Roseiarcus. Next base: position 9,905 of record PLUH01000025.1, on the reverse strand, counting down.
CGGCGGGCTGCGTAGTAGAAGCCGTAATCGGTCTCCTTCAGAAAAAGCAGAGGCCGGCTATCGCTAGCGTATGATGCTCCGCGCGTGAGAGTGTCTTGCATAGAGTTTGAGGCGTGGAGAAATCCTATGTGCGAGGTGTCGAGCTCGCCTTCCATTCCCTGCACCCAATTCGAACGCTGTAGCCAACGGGAGACGTGAACATAGTCCTTTGGTAGCCCCATCCACTCCATGCGAGGAAGCGGCGGCTTCTTTTCCTTCGGGCCCATGTAGATCCACACGACTCCTCCGGCCTCCTCCGTGTCGTAGGCCTTAATACTCATCCGCTTTACCAGCGTCTCGTAATTGTCCGGCGGAACAATGTTTGGAATGTCAAGGCATTGTCCGTTAACATCGTATTTCCAACCGTGATAGACACAACGCAGGCCGCATTGTTCGTTGCGACCGAAGAAGAGGGGGGCCCGCTTGTGCCGACAATAGGCGTCAACGATGCCAACCCGGCCGTTGGTGTCGCGGAAGCTGACGAGGTCCTCGCCCATAATGCGAAGTCGCACTGGCGCACCGTCGCGCTCAAGTTCGTTGCTCACCAACGCCGGCATCCAGAAACGACGCAGCGCATTGCCCATCGGCGTGTCCGCGCCAACCCGCGTCATGATTTCGTTGTTTTCATGAACCGCGTTAAGCGCGGCACTCTTCACTGCTTCCACAATTTCCTCCCTTCGCCGATTCGGCGTTGAAGATGAGGTTCGTCTGCATGCACTTGTCGCGCACTCCGCATTCGAACCTCCCAAAGATCGCTTTCGGCTGGCCGAAACGCCTAGCTTGCATGGCTTGAGCGGCCCCAGGATCGACCTGCACCTAATCGTGCTCTTCAATCCAATCTCATGTCAAGCGAATTGTGAATTCAAAATTCAGAAAATTGCGCGGATTTTGCTTTTGCGTTGTGTTAATTGGGCGAAGTCGTCAGAGATGTGTTGACAAGGAGGAAAACATCCTCCATTCTGGAGTGAGTTTGAATTCAGAATTCTGACATCGGAGGATATGTGTTGACACGGCCAATTCGTGTCCTACTTGCAAAAGTCGGCTTAGACGGTCACGACCGGGGTATCAGAGTCGTCGCACGGACGCTGCGCGACGCTGGAATGGACGTAATTTACTCGGGCTTACATCGTACACCGGAGGAGGTCGTAACAGCGGCTATTCAAGAAGATGTCGACGTACTCGGAGTCAGTCTCTTGTCGGGCGTACAGCTCACGGTCTTCCCGAAGATATTTCGACTTCTCGATAGCAAGGGCGCGAACGATATGATTGTCGTCGCCGGTGGTGTGATGCCAGATGAAGACGTACTTGAACTGAGGAAAATGGGGGTCAAGGAAGTGATGCTTCAGGATACGCCCCCGGACATGATCGTAGCCACGTTGACTCGATTGGTATCCGAACGGGGCGAGCGTTGACGGTGCCAGATATGGAATCCTGGACATTTCCGCCGTCGTATTCGGACGAGTATGTTCCGGCCGCTTCCAGCCGTTATTGGTTCTCGCAACGTGAAACCATGAACGCCACGGAACGCGAGGGAGCGATCCTGCTTCGGCTTCGCGAGGTCTGTGACTACGCATATGCCAATTCTGCCTTCTATAAGCGACGTTGGGATCAGGCCGGCTTTCACCCAGATAGTCTCGGTTCGCTCGAGGAATTCGAGGATAGAGTCCCAGTCATAACAAAGCGGGAGTTGAGGGAATCACAGGCAAAGGCCCCACCGTTCGGCGACTATCTTTGCGTCCCCGAGAAAGAGATTTTTCACGTCCACGGCACCAGCGGAACGACTGGCCGACCGACAGCATTCGCGATTGGTCGCAATGACTGGACCGCAATTGCAAACGCGCACGCCCGGGTCATGTGGGCTATGGGAATGCGACCTGGCGACATGATCTGCATTGCCGCGATCCTCAGCCTGTATATGGGCAGCTGGGGCGCTCTCGCAGGCGCCGAACGGCTCGGCGCCCAGGCTTTCCCTTTCGGCGCTGGAGCACCAGGCATGACCGCCCGCTGCGCCCAATGGCTTGATGCCTTGAAGCCAGCCGGCTTCTACGGGACCCCGACTTATGCGCTGCACCTGGCCCAGGTGGCGATCGACGAAGGCCTCAACCCCCGCGACTTTGCACTCAAGTACATGTTCTTCTCCGGCGAGCCCGGTGCATCCATTCCCGGCGTCCGCGATCGTATAGCCGAACTTTACGGGGCCAAGGTTTTCGATTGCGGTTCGATGGCGGAGATGTCGCCCTGGATGCATGTCGCAGGCTCGGACGAAACCGAGGGAATGCTGTGCTGGCAAGACATCGTCTACACGGAGGTCTGCGATCCGCAATCGATGCGACGTATTCCTTATGGCCAGCGTGGGACGCCAGTTTACACACATCTTGAACGGACTTCACAACCGATGATCCGTCTCGCGTCTGGCGATCTTACGCGGTGGGTGGATGAACCAAATCCATGCGGCCGGACATACCCCCGTTTGCCACAGGGCATATTTGGACGCATCGACGACATGTTCACGATCCGAGGTGAAAACGTCTACCCGAGCGAGATCGACGCCGCGCTCAGCGCGACGCCGGGCTACGGCGGTGAGCACCAGATCATCATCACGCGAGAAGCGGCAATGGATGAACTCCTGCTGCGCGTCGAGGCCGACGAACACGTCAATGGCGGGCTCGAGCACTTCCGCGATGCCATTGCCAAGCGAATCCACAAATTGCTTGGAGTCCGCACCAAGGCGGAGGTTGTCGCCAGGGGAACCCTACCCCGCACCGATTTCAAAGCGCGACGCATCATAGACGATAGGGCGGTATTCCGCGAGATGAATGCCCAGATTGAAAATTTGGGGCGTGACGCGTGAGTCCATATGTCCCGTCAGGAGAACTCGTCGAACGAGCCGCGACAGGCGAGACCGCAGCCATCGGCCGCCTAATCTCGCGCGCTGAAGCAAATATGGCGGAGGCGCGGGGAGCCCTAGCGGAGATCTATCTGCGCGCCGGGCGCTCGCACGTTATCGGCATCACGGGCGTGCCAGGGAGCGGCAAGTCGACGTTAGTGGCCTCGCTGACCGCGAAGCTCCGTCGCAAAGGCTCGAAAGTTGGCGTCATCGCCGTCGATCCATCGAGCCCCTATTCGGGTGGCGCGATCCTAGGTGATCGCATCCGGATGAGTGATTTGGTGATGGACCCGGGCGTTTATATCCGAAGTATGGCGACGCACGGCTCCGTCGGAGGACTTGCGCATGCAACTTTGAGCGCTATCGATATCCTCGACTTTGCCGGTTTCGATACAATTATCGTCGAGACTGTAGGCGTCGGCCAGGATGAGGTCGAAATCGCGAAGGCCTCGCACACAACGATCGTTGTATCCGCGCCTGGCCTCGGCGATGAAATTCAGGCGATCAAGGCCGGAATGTTGGAAATCGCCGACATCCACGTTGTGTCGAAATGCGACCGCTCAGACGCCAACAAGACCCTGGTCGATATCAAGCAGATGCTAACACTCGATGCAGCGACCTCGCGGCTGCCGGCATGGCGGACGCCAGTTGTTGGCTTGAGCTCATACACCGGAGATGGCTACCCGGAACTGGTGGAAGAAATCGAAAAGCACCGTGCCTTTGCGTCCGGTGTCAAGCCGAGTGCTGCGCGCGAAGCCTCCATCGCCAGCTTTAGACTGCAGAAAACTGCCGAAACCCTCCTGATGGACCGGTTCGCAACGTCCTCTGCACGCTTCCGGAAGTCCATAACCGAACGCCTGCAAAAACGCGAGTCGGACCCCTACTCACTGGCCAACGAACTTCTCACCCTTTCACTTGGATAAGCGACCATGACTGAGATTGTTGAGCGTCAGCCCCTTTTCCAAACAGCAATCGAAAATCTGCGTGCGGAAGTCGCCGACTGGGAGTCCAACGAGGTCGCATCGTTCCTCAGCAAGCAGGCGGAGCGCAAACCTGCATTCTTCACGTTGGGCGACGTCCCGGTCAAGAGGACCTATACTGCCGCTGATTTAGCCGAGACGCCACTTGAGGACATCGGACTGCCGGGCCGGTACCCGTTCACTCGCGGGCCTTACCCGACGATGTACCGCTCCCGCATGTGGACGATGCGGCAGATCGCCGGCTTCGGCACTGGCGAAGACACTAACAAGCGCTTCAAATATCTGATCGCACAAGGACAGACCGGCATATCCACCGACTTCGATATGCCGACCCTCATGGGCTACGATTCAGATCATCCCATGAGCGAGGGTGAAGTGGGCCGCGAGGGTGTTGCAATCGACACTTTGGCTGACATGGAAGCGCTGCTCGAAGGTATCGATCTCGAAAAGATCTCCGTCTCAATGACGATTAATCCGTCAGCGTGGATTCTTCTGGCAATGTATATCGTCTTGGCGGAAAAGCGCGGCCATGATCTCAATAAGTTATCGGGTACCATTCAGGCGGATATTCTGAAAGAGTACATGGCTCAGAAGGAATACATATTTCCCATCGAGCCCTCGGTTCGGATTGTTCGAGACTGCATAACGTATTGCGCCAAGAACATGAAGCGCTACAACCCAATCAATATATCCGGCTATCACATTTCCGAAGCAGGTTCCTCGCCTCTTCACGAGGCTGCGTTCACCTTGGCAAACCTAATTGTTTATGTTGAAGAGGCGCTGAAAACAGGCATGCAAGTCGATGAATTCGCACCCCGCCTCGCGTTCTTCTTTGTTTGCCAAGCCGACTTCTTCGAAGAAGTGGCGAAGTTTCGCGCCTTGCGCCGGTGCTATGCGAAAATCATGAAGGAGCGCTTCGGAGCCAAGAACCCGGAATCGATGCGGCTGCGCTTTCATTGCCAAACAGCCGCAGCGTCTCTCACAAAGCCGCAATACATGGTGAACGTTGTCCGGACGTCGATGCAGGCTCTGGCCGCCGTATTGGGAGGCTGCCAGTCGCTGCATACTAACGGATACGACGAAGCGTTTGCTATTCCGACAGAAGACGCCATGCGAATGGCTCTACGCACTCAGCAGATCATCGCTGAAGAAACCAATGTAACCCAGGTCACCGATCCGCTGGGCGGGTCTTATTTCGTCGAGAGTCTCACCACCGAATATGAGAAGCGCATTCTCGAGATCCTTGAGGAGGTCAATGCTCGCGGTGGAACGATCAAGCTTATCCAGGAAGGGTGGTTCCAGCGCCATATCGCTGATTTTGCATACGAAACTGCTCTGCGCAAGCAGTCGGGCGAGAAACCCGTGATCGGCGTCAACTGCTTTGTCGACGGAACTAAAGATCCGGAGATCCATACCCATCCATACGACCAGTCCACCGCGGAGCGTCAGATAGCTAGAACTCGGCGGGTGCGTAGGGAAAGGGATGGCGCGAAATTTGAGAAGCTGTTGCAGCAGCTTGTGATCGTCGCCAAGGATCCCGCACAAAATATCCTACCAATCACGATTGAGCTCGTGAGATCTGGCGGCACGATGGGCGAAATTGTTGAGACGCTGAAGGGCATCTGGGGCTGCTATAGGGAAACCCCGGTCTTCTGAAGCCCTAGGAAACGGGTAATCTCGCGAGCAGCTTGACTGAACGCGCCCGCTTCCCGTTTGAGCCCGAAGGCTTGTTTGGGCACATCGCCTGGGCCATCGGATCGCCTGATTTCGCCGAACTACGCGAAGCCCTACCTCAAGCGAGGGAAGTCTGATGCGCATGACGCCCGCGCGCGGAAGTCACCTATGCTTGGCCACGCGGTGACGGCACAGTCGGTTCTGACCGCGAACCGGTAGCCCTATTCACGGGCGAAGCGGTCCACGCCTACCTCGGTCATCTCTCCGATGCGGCCATCGAGGCCAGTTTGAACGAGCTTGCGACCGAGCTGGGTGCGGCGCTTGGGCACTATGTCGCGTTCGCCGACCGAACATGGATTTTGGATGCCGGCAGGCATAGCCGACATCGGCAAATTCAAGATCGGCGTCTGCTGGATGCTGACAGAGAGTGACGGGCGAGGCCAGTGAGCGAAGCGCGGCTACCTCGAGCAACCGGAAATCTGGCGCGGGTACGACCACCCACTGTTCGACGCGCTGAGGAACGCGCTGGCGAAGGTGCAGGCGCCGCCTCAGTGGTCCCACCTGCAGCGAATCGAGGCCGATAGTGTCGTCCCGGCGCACCTTCTTCAATAAATTCACACCCGACAAATTGAAGAAGATCCGTTCCAGATGACCAACGAAGAGCTGGAGGACAAGCTCAAGGAATTCTGAGGCGCGGCCGCGGTCGCATCCAGTGAGGTGCGCACTCACTGGCGTCGAGCACCGGCTCCTTGCCCCCAGTCCTTACAACGAGACGATTTGAGAACGCTTTAGGTACCGCGCTAGCAATAGCCCGAACCGCGCTTTCGATCCGAAGGCGACCTTCAGGTTCCACCACCTGAAGGGGCGAGAAGCGCGTGAAAGCGGTCTTCGGCAGAAGGCGAAGGTTGCGAGAAGCGGTCGTTCTCGGACTACGAAGTTTCCTCACATATCGGTGAACAGCCGATTGGAGCTGCTCTTCCAACCTCACTCTCACGGAAAATTCAGCGCTGTCAGCAGCTGCTGCAAATGCGACGCGTGCTTGCGCCATCGCCCTGCCGAAGTGCGATAGATTGGTTGGCGGACCTGATTGACGCTCGCGGTGCGCACGGGCCGTTCGGTTTCGTGAAAGCGCAGGACCGTTTCGTTCCAGGGCAGGCCGAGGAAGTCGAGCATTCGCCGCGCTTCGCGTTCAACGTCCTCCACCAATGCCTCGTAGTCCACCTCGAGAAAATGCGACGCCGGCAGGATCGCGCGCCAGTGCGCCATCAGCGCCTGATAGGCACGATGGAAGCGCGCTAGCTCAGTCTGATTGTAGGCGAAAGCTTGTTCGCCAGCGAACAGTTTCGTGTAGCAAGAGAGACACGTGTCGGCCGGATCGCGCCGGCAATGGATGATTCGAGCGTCCGGCAAGATGAGCCGGATTAGACCCACATGCAGAAAGTTGGACGGCATCTTGTCGACGACGCGCCGCGCTCCGGCCGCCATCGACTTGACGTAGGCGAGATAGGCCTCGCCCAGCGCCTTGCGTTGCGCAGCGGTCAAGTTTGGGACTGCGGCCGGGAAGTCTTTGATTCCATCGATGAGCGTCTGCAGACGCTTGAGCTCCCCCGCCCCGTGGACCATCGGATGTGAAGCGAGGATCTGCTCAACGAGCGTCGTGCCGGAGCGTGGCATGCCGACGACGAACGCCGGCAGATCGGAGCGCGCGCCCCGTCCCGCCTGCGCAGTGAGCAGCGCCGGTGAAAAGACTTCCGCAATGCTCGCCATCCAACGGTCGTTCGCGTCTGCATCGTAGGCGAAAGTCGAGCGCTTGAGGCGGTTGCCCGCATCGTAGTGGCGGAACGCCTGCACGGAATCGCCGATGTCGAGGAAGGCCTTGCCTAGCCCGAAATGCAGCGTCGCGCGGTCGGCAAGCGAGATCCCCTCTCGTGCGAGCAGAGCCTGCATCCGGGCGATCAACGGATCGTTTGGCTCGAATCGGCGGAGGTCTGTCTGAGCGAACAGGATTCCCGGTGCGTTGGGGAAGGCCCTGGCCGCCTCCTCCATCGCTTGTAAAGGGATGCCTGAGCCCTCGACCTGGGTGATGATGGCGACCGGCTTCCTCGGCCTCGCCGGACTCGGCCTGAGAAGGCGCGCGCGGGCGCGCGCCGCCTGACCGAGGCCGCACGCGATGCGACGAGGGGAACCAGCGCTCTTGTTGCTTAACGTCGGCTACTTTAGCCGCGGCGCTGTCGCTGTGTCTGGCCTGCATGCCGCACCAGCGCTATGTCCGCTTTCCGGCGGGCTCCGGCCTTCCCCAGGCGACCCCTGTCGGCGCGCTCTCCGCCCTGAAGAGACGTTCCCCCAACCACGCCGAACAGGCTCCGTTTTGGATGCTGGGCCTTCCCGGACAGCAGGCCGAGTGTCCGCCGCGTTATTGCAGTTCACGTTCTCGATCCGCGCCGCCACCTCGCCCCAAAAATGCGAAGCGCTTCTTCGATCGAGCACGCTTCGCCCTTCGCTGCTCTGTCAGCGCGACTTTCCAAGCGTTCGCGTCACCGTATTGATCGCGCAGCAGAGCGACTGCGGCCGGCGCTTTCATGAAATGCGACACGGCGCGCAACTCCCCCGGCCTCGCGCCGCCGCTCTCGGTCGCTCTCCCTTTCATGATCCGCCTCCCGCAACGCCTTGTCGAGCGCCTTCACCGTGTCTTCGCCGCCGCGCATCGCGTGCGTGTAATGGCTCAGCGTCACCACCGCGCTCTTGTGCCCAGCGAGCTTCGCCGCGAGCCCCACCTCGACCCCCTGCGCCTGGAGGACCGAGATGAATGAATGCCGCGCGCTATGCGGCGTGACTGCTGGCAGGCCGAGCCGCTTCAGCATCGGGGCCCAATAGCGCGCCCGAAAGCTTCCGTAGATCAACGGCCCGCCGCCGCCCTCGCGCGGGAGTGGCCAAGCTCGGGGGACGCCGGGGGCGGGGAACACGCGGTGCAGCTCGCCGTCCTTCCGCGGGCAAAGAACGCGCCAGGCGAGCAGCATCTCGCGCAGCATCGGCGACATCGGAATGTCGCGCCGGCCGGCTTCGGTCTTAGTAAACTCAGAGATCGAGCCGTAGCGCAATTGGATGCGCCGGATGCGAATGAGGTTCGCCTCGAAGTCGACGTCGTCCCACATGAGCCCGAGCTGTTCCGACGGCCGGGTGCCCATCAGGAATGGCGCTGCGTAGTAGATGCCCTTGTCGAGGTCGTCGCGCGCGGCGGCGAGAAGCCGCGCCACCTCGTCGGGCGTCAGCACGGCCTTGCGCGCCTTATCGCGCTGGCGCTGAAGGCCTCCGGGCATGGCGGGTGGCCGGAACTCATGATCCTCGGCGGCGAGCGCGAGCGCGGCCTTGAGGATCCGCATCGCCCTGTTCGCGCTAAAAATCGACACTTCGTCCGAAATCGTCCTATGCCATTCGCGAATCTTGCGCGTCGTCAACTCGTGAACCTTCTCGGGGCCGAGCAGCGGGATGGACTTCTCATCTTTGGCGCGGTACCCGTTCCCGAGCGAATGATCGCGCGGCGCCCCTCGCTCGGAAGCAGGGGCCCGACGACGTAGCGCGACTGGAACGCGTAGGTGTTGAAGGTGATCGCGCGGACCGTGCTGTGCTTGCTCTCAAGCCACGCGGCGGCGGCGGCGGCGACGGTCACCGATCGGTTTGAGGAGCTATAGGCGCCCCGGTCGTAGGCCGCGACAAGCTCGGCGCGCCGCTCCTGGGCTTCCCGCTGCCGTTCGAAAAAGCGCTGCTCCCTCGCGCCGGTGCGGGGGTCGCGCCAGGAGAGGACGTAGCGGACCTGTTCGACGGGGGTGCCGGACTTCAGCGTCCGGCGGCGGAGTCGACGGGTGAGCGCGATGTTGAACGACATGGAAGACCCTGTTGATCAAAGGGAAACGAAAACGAAAAACACAAGGAGACAACGCCAACAATTATTCCCGTGGTCGCATTCCCTCCCGCGGCGTGCGGCAGAACCGCTTCGAAGACTGGCTTCGAGGGCCGACCTGGAACCACGGCGCGGCGACCGCCCCGGCGACGGGCGCGACACGCGACCGGTCGGAATGTCGGGGCCGCGAGACCACAGCCGGTTGAGCCGAAGGCGCGGGCGAACCACAGCTGGGGGAGCCTTGGGTCACCCCCAAAGGCGCGCCTCTCATGGTCGGGAGTGCCCCGAAGCCTGTGTCGGGACCATGTGCGGAGATGGTCCCGACGGGGGAGCCAGCGCCGGCCGCAGAAACCGGAGACCTGCCTCCCGAAGTTCTGGACGGCGCACGTGGCCCAAGAAAAGGGCCTTCGACGCTCTCGGGACCGTC